>JBMOIF010000052.1:0-15786 GCA_049317465.1 Prochlorococcaceae cyanobacterium
TCGGCTTCGAGACCGAGGCCTTCGCCATCTGCGACACCATCCGCTACGTCAAGCCGCCGGTGCACACCATCTGCATCGGCCAGGCCATGGGCACCGCGGCGATGATCCTCAGTGCTGGCGCCAAGGGCCAGCGGGCGGCCCTGCCCCACGCCTCGATCGTGCTGCACCAGCCCCGCAGTGGTGCCCGCGGCCAGGCCACCGACATTCAGATCCGTGCCAAGGAAGTGCTGCAGAACAAGCACACCATGCTGGAGATCTTTGCTGAAAACACCGGCCGCAGCGTCGAGCAGCTGAGCCGTGATTCGGACCGCATGACCTACTTCACCCCCGACCAGGCTCTGGAGTACGGCCTGATCGACCGGGTGCTCTCGAGCCGCAAGGAGCTGCCGGCTCCAGTGCCGGCAACCTGACAGCACCGGCCTCCGTTCCCACATCCCCCGTTCCCACCCCCCTCACCGACCATGCCCATCGGCACCCCGAGCGTTCCCTACCGACTTCCCGGCAGCCAGGTCGAGCGCTGGGTCGACATCTACACCCGCCTCGGTGTCGAGCGCATTCTGTTTCTGGGCCAGGAGGTGAATGACGCTGTCGCCAATGCCCTGGTGGCCCAGATGCTGTATCTCGATTCTGACGACAACAGCAAACCCATCTACCTGTACATCAATTCACCGGGGGGGTCGGTGACGGCGGGCCTGGCGATCTACGACACGATCCAGTACGTCAAGTCTGATGTGGTGACGATCTGCGTCGGGCTGGCCGCCTCGATGGGGGCCTTTCTGCTGGGGGCGGGCACCAAGGGCAAGCGCCTGGCCCTGCCCCACAGCCGGATCATGATCCACCAGCCCCTGGGGGGCACCAGCCAGCGCCAGGCCAGCGACATCGAGATCGAAGCCCGCGAGATCCTGCGCATCCGCGATCAGCTCAACGGTGAAATGGCGCGCATGACCGGCCAGACGATCGACAAGATTGCCCGCGACACCGACCGCGACTATTTCATGAGTGCCGACGAGGCCCGCGACTACGGACTGATCGACCGGGTCATCAGCCATCCCAGCGAAGCCTGACGGCTCAGCTGCGGCCCGGGGGGGAGGGGAGCACCATCTCAGCCACCAGCCGCTCGCCATCCACCGTGCTGGAGATGGGCATGCCCCCCCCCGCCCGTGCCGGATCCGAGGTTGAGACCATGCAGTTTGGACCTTGGCCTGCATGGGGGGCGGATGCCGACCTGACCCGGCGGCGGCGCTTTCGTAAAGTTGCTCCTTGCCCTGCCCGGATCCCGCGCCCTGATGGCCCAGCTCTTTTATGACACCGACGCCGACCTCGGTCTGCTCAACGGCAGGACCGTGGCCATCATCGGCTACGGCTCCCAGGGCCATGCCCACGCGCTGAACCTGAAGGACAGCGGCATCGATGTGGTCGTGGGCCTCTACGAAGGCAGTCGCTCGGCCGAGAAGGCCCGGGCCGACGGCCTGGAGGTGCTGGATGTGGCCGCCGCCGCCGCCAGGGCCGACTGGATCATGGTGCTGCTGCCCGACGAGGCCCAGCGCACCGTCTACGCCGCCGAGATCGCGCCGCATCTGACGGCCGGCAAGGTGCTGAGCTTCGCCCATGGCTTCAACATCCGCTTCGGCCTGATCGAGCCGCCGGCCGACGTGGATGTGGTGATGATCGCCCCCAAGGGTCCTGGCCACACCGTGCGCTGGGAGTATCAGAACGGCATGGGCGTTCCCGCCCTGTTCGCCGTGCAGCAGGACGCCAGCGGCCAGGCCAGGGCCCTGGCCATGGCCTACGCCAAGGGCATCGGCGGCACCCGCGCCGGCATTCTTGAGACCAACTTCAAGGAAGAGACCGAAACCGATCTGTTCGGTGAGCAGGCGGTGCTGTGCGGCGGTCTCTCGGAACTGGTGAAGGCCGGCTTCGAGACCCTGGTGGAGGCTGGCTACCAGCCCGAGCTGGCCTATTTCGAATGCCTGCACGAGGTGAAGCTGATCGTTGACCTGATGGTCAAGGGTGGCCTCACCGCCATGCGCGACTCGATCTCGAACACCGCCGAGTACGGCGATTACGTGAGCGGGCCGCGGCTGATCACGGCCGACACCAAGGCCGAGATGAAACGCATCCTGAGTGACATTCAGGATGGAACCTTCGCCCGGCGTTTCGTGGCGGAATGCGAAGCCGGCAAACCCGAGATGGGCCGCATCCGCGAGCGCGACAGCCAGCACCCCATCGAACAGGTGGGCAAGGGTCTGCGCTCGATGTTCAGCTGGCTCAAGGCCTGAGCCTGACCAGCCACCCCACCCCCCTGGCCGCATGGCTGGCGGTGGCCCTGGCCGCCGGCCTGGACCGGCTGCTGGGGGATCCGCGCCCATGGCCCCACCCGGTGGTGGCCATGGGCTGGCTGATCGCCCGATTGCGCGCCGGTGCCGAGGCCCTGGCGGGCGACCGTCCAGGGGCCCTGCGGCTGGCGGGCACGGTGATCACCCTGGTGCTGGTGGGCGGCAGCGCCCTGACGGGGCGGTGCATCGAGCAGCTGGCCCTGGGATGGCCCCTGGCCGGCGGTGTGCTGCTGGTGGCGGGCCTGGCCAGTGCCCTCGCCGGCCGCAGCCTACGGCTGGAGGTGGAGGCCGTGCAGAGGGTTCTGCCGATCCAGGCCGACGGTGATCTGACCGCCGCCCGCGGGCGGCTGGCCTGGATCGTCGGCCGTGACACCGACCGACTGGACCAGGGCGGCATCTTGCGGGCCCTGGCCGAGACCGCCAGCGAGAACGCTGTCGATGGCCAGCTGGCGCCCCTGTTCTGGATGCTGGTGGGCGCCGCCCTGTGGTGCAGCGCTCCGGGGCTGCCGGGACCTCTGGCGCTGGCCTGGGCCTACAAGGCCAGCAGCACCCTGGACTCGATGCTGGGCTACCGCCGCGGGCGGCTGCGCTGGCTGGGGACCGCCGGCGCACGGCTGGACGACGGTCTCACCTGGCTTCCCTCTCGGCTCACGGCGCTCTGCCTGGGCCAATGGCGGAACGCCCGTCGCGACGGGCGACCCGATCCCTCCCCGAATGCCGGGGTGTCCCAGGCCGCCTATGCCCATGCCGTGGGGGTCTGCCTGGGGGGACTCAACCATTACCGCGGGGAGGCCCGCCGCAAACCGTTGCTGAACCGGCAGGGCCGGCCGGCGGAGGCATCCGACGTGGCAGCGATCCTGGCCCTCACCGGCCGTGTGAGCCTGGCCTGGCTGGGGGCCACCGGCGTGGCGGCCGCCGGGCTGCAGGCCTGGTGGATGCTGCGACCTCAGTAGGCGCCGTTGTCGGAGGGCCAGAGCACCACGCCGATCGTGCGCCAGAGGATGGCCAGATCGCGGCGCAGGCTGGGGCGGGTCACGTACTGAACATCCAGGGAGACGCGGCGCGGATAGTCGAGGTTGTTGCGGCCCGACACCTGCCAGAGGCCCGTGAGGCCGGGGCGGACGCTGAGCACCGCATCCATCGACGGGCCATAGCGGGGCACCTCGGCCTGAACGATGGGACGGGGGCCCACCACGCTCATCTCGCCAAGGAGGATGTTGATCAGCTGAGGCAGTTCGTCGAGGCTGGTGACCCGCAGCAGCTGGCCCACAGGGGTGATGCGGGGATCACGGCGCAGCTTGTGATCCTGGGCGAACTCAGCCCGCAGGGTGGGGGAGGAGGCCAGCAGATCTGCCAGGCGACGGTCGGCGTCGAGCTCCATGGTGCGGAACTTGATGCAGCCGAAGCGGCGGTAACGGCGTCCCAGCCGCTTCTGCACGTAGAAGATGGGCCCCGGGGAGGTGAGCTTCACCAGCAGGGCGATGCACAGCAGCAGCGGCGCCCCCAGGCTGAGCAGGCTGAGGGCGAAGACAATGTCTCCTCCTCGCTTGAGAGCCGCCCGCGGCCTGACGAGGGCCTGGGAGGCCGCCTGGCGACGCAGTCGGGACTCGTCCTGGAGGAGTCCCAGGCTCGGCTGCTGCAGCGAGGGGCGGGAAAGCATGCCGCCGGACAACTGTCTGAACCGTACGAATCGGAACCCACAAGGCCCAGGGGCGCTGGGTCAGTGCCCGATCAGGCACAGGGTCGATCGGCCATCCAGGCCTGCAGCACCTGGGCCAGCCGGTCGCGAAAGCGGTCGGGAGCGAAGCGTTCGGCATGGCGACGCAGCCGGTCGGCCGGCAGCCGGCGCCAGAGGCGAGCCTCCTCGAAATGCTGCAGGGCCGCCATCAGGTCCGCCAGCGACTGGCGGCCGAAGAACAGACCCGTGGCCGTGGCCGGGTCGTCGGACAGGCAGCGGACACTGTCCCTGAGTCCGCCGACCCCCAGGGCGACCACCGGCGCCCCGGCCGCCATGGCCTCGACCGGGGCAATGCCGAAATCTTCGACACCGGCATAGAGAAACCCGCGGCAGCGGCCCATCAGCCTGGCCACCTCATCGGCGGGGCAGCGGCCGAGAAAGCGCACGCTGGGACCGGCGAGGGCCTCGAGACGGCGGCGGTCGGGTCCATCCCCCACCACCAGCAGCGGCAGGGCAAGGCTGGTGCAGGCCTGCACCAGCAGGTCAACCCGCTTGTAAGGCACCAGCCGGCACACCGACAGGTAGAAGTCGTCGCGGGGCTGGCGCCAGTCAAAGCGGTCCACCGCCACCGGCGGGGGGAGCACCGTCGCCGGCCGGCCCCAGTAGCGGCGGATGCGCGCGGCGGTGAAGCGGGAGTTGGCCAGCAGGCGGTCGGGCCGCCCGGCACTCAGCACATCCCACAGGCGCAGACGGTGCAGCTGCCAGCGCACCAGGGGCCCCAGGGGGCCGCGGGCCAGGCGGGAGGCCTCGAGGTAGGCCTGCATCTGATCCCAGGCGTAACGCACCGGCGTGTGCACATAACTGATGTGCAGCTGGTCCGGAGCGGTGAGCACGCCCTTGGCCACGAGGTGGCTGCTGCTCAGCACCAGGGGATGGCCGCGCAGATCGAGCTGTTCGATGGCCAGGGGCAGCAGCGGCAGGTACTGCTGCACATGGCTCACGCCGAAGGGCAGCCGCTGCACGAACGAGGTGACCACGTGGCGACCGTGCAGCCAGCTGCCGGGGCAGCGACTCTCACCGTCCACCAGGGCGAACAGCTGGGGGCTGAGCAGGGCGTCCATCTCCCGCACGACCAGCTCGGCCCCACCCACCGAACGGGGCGAGAACCACTCGTGCACCAGGGCCGTGGGGAAGGGGAAGAGGGCCATCGGCGGAGCCTAGGCCCGCTACGAAAGCTCAACCCTGCTTGCCTCGCCCTGGGGGGATGACCAGGCTGAGGGCAGCCCGGATGGTGCCTTGGCCCTGCGTGCCCTGCTGGAAGAAGCCCTGAGCGAACCCTCGATCGGCAGCACCGATCGCTTCAGCTGGCATGCCACCCCAGTGGGCATCGCGGCCCTCTGGACGGCGGGCTCGGTGCCCAGCCTGCCGCCCTTTGACCAGGCCCTGGTTGAAGCCAGGGCCGTGGGGCTCGACCTGAGCCGGGAGGAACGGGAGTTCCACCAGGTGCGCCAGGGCCTGGTGCTGCTGTTCCACAGCTGAGGTCAGAGCAACAGGCTGGTGGCGGTCAGCGCCGGTGAACCCTGCAGCTGGATCTGCAGTTCGGCCGTGGCGAAGTTCGCATCGAGGTTGGCCTGCAGCAGGTTGAAGCCGGCGCCGACGGTGATGCTGGCCTGGCCGATGGCCGTGAAGGCAGCGTTGCCGATGAAGACGAAGGCCTGGTCGCCGGTCGTGAGCGGGTTTGCATCAATGGGGCGCAGGTCAATGCGATCGGTACCGACGGCGAAGTCGGTGATCACATCGCGGACGAGGCCCGTGCCGGCTTCAGCCACGCTACGGAAGAGGAAGACATCGGCCCCACCGGCACCGGTGAGGCTGTCGACCCCGAGGCCACCGCTGAGGGTGTCGGCACCGCTGCCGCCGCTGATCGCGTTGCCGAGGGCATTTCCGTCGCCCACGAAGGGTCCGGTGCCGCTGAAACTGAGGAACTCAACATTGTCAGGCAGCGTGTAAGCCGACAGGGAGGTGACCACCGTGTCGGTCCCGCCAGCGGCCAGTTCACTGACGATGTCCAGGGGATCATCCACCACGAAGACATCGTTGCCGGTGTCGCCGATGAGCTGGTCGGCGCCGAGTCCGCCGTCGAGCCGGTCGTTGTCGCGGCCCCCATTCAGGGTGTCGTTGCCAGCGCCACCGGTGAGGGTGTCGTTGCCCCTGTCCCCGGTGATGCTGTCGGCGCCGGCGGTGCCCGTCAGGTTGTCGGCGGTGTCGCGACCACCGATGATCAGATCTCCCACAGGATCGGTGGGGCCTGAGAGCACCTCCTCACGGCTGCCGGCGCCATCCACGAAGCTGACCATCACCCGCAGAACCTGGCCGACATCCTGCTGAACAGGGGTGTAGCTGGCCGTGGTGGCACCGCTGATGGGCAGACCGGTGGCGGCGGCGAAGGGGGAGCGGAGCCACTGGTACGTGAAAGCACCCAGGCCGTCGGCGTCGCTGATGCCCGTGGTCTGAGCGGTGAGGGCACTGCCCTCGGTGGGGGAGGGGTCACTGATCGTCGGAACCCCCGCCACCGGGCTGTTGAAGCTGAGGGTGAGGTTGCTGAAGCGGGCCGCCTCGATCCCCACCAGCGTGTCGGTTCCCTCCGGACCGCTGATCTGACGGGCACCCGTGGGCAGCTGCGTCACCGTGTAGGCCGTCGACAGGCCGCTGTACACCGCCAGGTCGATGCCGTCGCCTCCGTTGAGGCTGTCATTGCCGGCTCCGCCGGTGAAGGTGTCATTGCCGGCCAGACCTGAGGCGATGTCATCGCCGGCAGTGCCGGTGAAGGTGTCATTGCCCGCGGTGCCCACGACGTTGCTGGCCACCACTCCCGTGGGGGCCGAGGTCAACGCTTCGGGGTTACCGCCGCCGTCGGTGAAGCTCACCACGGCCCGCAGCAGACCGCCCACCTGGGCCGTCGTTGGCGTGAAGCTGGCCAGGGTTGCCCCCGCGATGGCTGTCCAGGGTCCTGCGGCCGTCGTCGCCGACTCCCAGCGGTAGCTGAAGGCGCCGAGGCCATCGGCATCGGCGATGCCCGCCGTCGACACCGTCAGGGCAGTGCCTGCAATGGGTGTCAGGTCGTTGATGGTGGGGGTGCCGGTGGCAGGAGTGCTGAGGTTGATCGTGGCGTCAGAGAAACGGAGCTGTTCGATGCCAACGAGGGTGTCAACACCATCAGGGCCGCTGATGCTGCGTTCACCCGTAGGCAGAAGCGTGACGGTGTAAGCCGTGCTGAGTCCTGAGAAGACGGCCTGATCGATCCCATCGCCTCCGTTGAGACTGTCATTCCCGGCCCCGCCCCTGAGGGTGTCATTGCCGGCAAGGCCGGCCGCCACGTCATCCCCGGCGGTGCCGTTGAAGGTGTTGTTGGCCAGGGTGCCGATGAAGTTGTTGGCCACCACACCAGTGCTGGTCGACACGACGGTCTCGGCATTGCCGGCGGCATCGGTGAAGCTCACCACCGCCCGGAGGAACCGGTTCACCTGGCCTGCAGGCGGAGTGAAGCTGGCCTGGGTGGCGCCGGCGATGGCGGCCCAGGGACCGGTGGCCGAGCCCGCCGACTCCCAGCGGTAGCTGAAGGGGCCGAGGCCGTCGGCATCGGCGATGCCCGCCGTCGAGACCGACAACACGCCACCGGAAATGGGTGTGGTGTCACTGATCGTCGGAACTCCGGTCGCCGGGCTGTTGAAACTGAGGGTGAGGTTGCTGAAGCGGGCGGCCTCGATCCCCACCAGCGTGTCGGTCCCCTCCGGACCGCTGATCTGACGGGCCCCCGTGGGCAGCTGCGTCACCGTGTAGGCCGTCGACAGACCGCTGTAGACCGCCAGATCGATGCCGTCGCCGCCGTTGAGGCTGTCGTTACCGGCTCCGCCGGTGAAGGTGTCATTGCCGGCCAGGCCGGAGGCGATGTCATCAGCGGTGGTGCCGGTGAACGTGTCGTTGCCGGCAGTGCCCACGAAGTTGCTGGCCACCACACCCGTGGGAGCCGAGGTGAGCGTTTCGAGGCTGCCGCCACCGTCGGTGAAGCTCACCACGGCCCGCAGCAGACCACCCACCTGGGCCGCCGTCGGCGTGAAGGCGGCCTGGGTCGCAGCGGCGATGGCCGTCCAGGGACCCGCGACCGTGGTCGCAGACTCCCAGCGATAGGTGAAGGCACCAAGACCATCGGCATCGGCGATGCCAGCCGTTGACACCGTCAACGTAGAACCGGCGAGCGGAGTCACGTCATTGATGACAGGGGTGCCGGTGGCGGGACTGTTGGGGAAGGTGCCAGGAACGGCAGTGTCAGTGAACTGGATCAGTTCAACTTCCCGCAAGATGTCGATGCCGTCGGTCCCGGTGAGGGACCGCACCGACGTGCCGCCGGCAATTCGGCTCACCACATAGGACGCCGCCGGGCCTGCATAGAGGGCGACATCGTCCCCCAGGCCTCCAAGCAGCGTGTCGTTACCGGCGCCGCCACTGAACGTGTCGTTGCCGCCCAGACCCTCCAGGAGATCTGAACCACTGCCGCCACTGATTCGGTTGGCCAGGCCGTTGCCCTGGCCAGAGAAGTTGCCGACACCGACATAGGAGAGGTTCTCAACCTCAGAGGGCAGTCCGAGGGTCGGGGCAGAGGTCTGAATCGTATCGACACCACCAGCCACTGCCTCGAGGACGCTGTCGAGTGCCACATCAACCAGATAGGTATCGTCGCCGAGACCACCGACCATGGAGTCGATGCCGATGCCACCGTTGAGTCGATCGTTGCCGGCACCGCCAATGAGGGTGTCGGCACCGGGACCACCGTTGAGGTTGTCATTGCCTGCACCACCATCGGCGTGGTCGGCACCGGCTGTGCCATTGAACAGATTCGCCAGGGGAGTGCCGACGTAAAGATCGCCCGTGATGGGAGTCGACTGGGAAATGAGGTTTTCAGCATTCCCGGCGCCATCCACGAAGGACACCTGCACACGCAGGATGGAGCCCACCTGCGCCTGGCCAGGGGTGAAGCTCGCGGAGGTGCCCACCACGACCCAGGTCAGGCCGCCGTCGCGGGATGCTTCCCACGAATAGGAAAAGGCACCGAGACCGTTCACGTCAGCGATGGTGCTGACATTGACCTGAAGTGCCCGTCCTTCTGTCGGCGCGGCCGCAAGGATCTGAGGAAGACCCGTGGCAGCGCCAGCGGGACGGGGAGCCACAACGTTCCCATCAGCAAAGCGAAGCAGTTCGATGTTGCGCAGGGTGTCAACACCATCCAACAGCACTCCGGCGACTGGAGCCCTGTTGTCGCGAACGGTCACCGTGTTGTCTGCGTTTCTGACGATCGTGTAATCAGCTCGATTGCCCCGGAAGACAGCAATATCGACGCCAGAGGTGCCTCGCTCGATGGAGCGGTGAATGCTGAGCTGGGAAGGATTGATCGCTCCGGTGGACAACCGCTGCTGGAAGGTGGCAAGGTTCCCTCCGAATTCAACCGTACCGTCAGCGTTGGTGAGTCGGATCTGCGCATCCAGGAAGGCGTCTCCGTCGATGAAGTCATCACCGCTCCGACCCTGAATGGTGTCGGAACCACCTCCGCCCAGAAGAATGTCGCCATCCGTGAACCCAGTGGCGCCCCGCAGCAATGACGACAGACCAGCGATCCGATTGATGCCGGCAACGGTGAGCTCGTGGCCGATGCCCGCACCAAGCGGGTTTTCGGTACCCATGAGATGGTCGTTGCCGTTCCAGCCAGACAGACCCTCGACCTCGAGATAACGATCGATCAGATCAATGGGAATGTTTCCGGCTGCCGGAAGAATCGACATGTCTGCGACAACACTTCCAGGCACCCTGGCGAAGGTGACCCAGTCGAAGCCCCAGGAACCCCAGTTCTTGTTGGTGCCGGCCGAGCCGAACATGATGTCGTCGCCATTCTCGGCGTCGTAATCATCATTTCCTTCCCCCATGAGCACATCGTTGCCCAGGATGGTGCTATCGCCGAAGGGGGCACCATTGTCGCCCTGGAGAAGATCAGCCGAGGCACCACCTTCAATCCAGTCGTCTCCTTCATTGCCGAAAACAACGTTCAGACCAGTACCTGCATTGACGAAGTCGTTGCCGAGGCCTGCGAAGGTTTCCGCATCACCCTCTCCACCGAAGATCGCATCACTGCCATCTCCTCCAAAGAGAAGATCAAGAGCACCACCCGCGTTCAGAATGACGTCATGACCGTCGCCGGCCTTGATGTTGTCATCACCAAACGAATCCGAAAGGATGTCGTTACCAGCACCTCCAAAAATGAAGTCGTTACCGGCTCCACCTTCAAGGGAATCATTGCCTTCGTCACCGTGAACGGTGTCATCACCCTCACCCGTGGCAAGGCGATCATTGCTGGGTGTGCCCCCCAGCACCACATGTTCGATGCCGTTGTAAGCGATGGTGCCGTCGGGGAGACGCTGCAGCAGCGCGGGTTCGCTGGCCGCGCTCTGGGGGTCGTCGAGGATGGCCCCTGTCGCGCCCAGACGGCCAGCCTCAAACCGGTAGGTGGGTGTTGAGAACGCATCCCCAGGCAGATGGCGCGCCGTGGAGTTGCGCATGATGATTTCGGAGAAGGTCTGCTGTTCCAGCTGTACAAGGACATTCAGACCTGCCGTGCGGGCCAGGTAGTAAAGGCGGTCATGGTTCTGGAGCCGCTCCATCTGGGTGCGGAACACATACGAGAACGTGGAGCCGAGCATGCCGCCGAAGGGCATCAACTTTTCAGCCAGACCACCGATCCAGAAATCGATGGCTTCCACCCCTCCGAGGGATGGAGTGGCATAGGTGCCAGACGCCGCAAGGAAGGCCGAGGCATCAGGCTGACCGAGGGCTGCCTGATCAAGGAGAGTCTGGGCTGCAGCCCGTCGGGCGGCATCGGTGCTAGCAGCAAGGATGCTGGCGTGGGTTCCGTAGGCGGCGATGAAATTGACGAGCGACCCAGCGTTGCGAAGGTTCTGGCCGAAGTCGTTCCAGCTGGAGTAAGGCCGCAGGGAGCTGTTGGCGGTGTCGGCAAAGAACAGCCGACGGGCTTGATTGAGGCCCGGGATGCCATTCTCGCGGCCGCGGGCGATGTTGAGGGCACCGAGGTCGAGGGGCAGGCCCACCAGGTTGTTGCGCAGGGCCTCGGTGACGAATTCATCAATCTCCTGACCGACCTGGTGGGAGGCCCCGTTGAGAAGGGTTCCAACAGAGTCTTTAACCGTCGCGCCACTGGCGGCAAATGCTGCGGGGTTGAGGAACGCTTCGATCAGCCCCATGGGAGACGAAACGCCGGTGGCGGGATTGATCCGATCCACCGTGTCGGTGAGCATCGAGTGGCCGAAGCGATAGACAACGCTGGCGAACTCAAGCATCACCGCTGGATCGACCGTGCTGTTGTACCCAGCAAAGACGTCAATGGACGGCAGCAGCTTGCGACCGAACTCTTCAAAGACAAGATGCTGATACTGCATCTCGTTGGCAAATCGAGCCGTCTGGAACAGACGCTCCCCATTCCACTGCAGCGCTGCAATGGCTGCGGCCGTCGTAGGAACGGCAAGAACGGGGGCGGAAAGCCATTGGTTTAACAATGGCAAGTCGTTGGCAGCGAGAATATCAGCCTTGACCGACTCAACAAGGCGGTTGTGCTCAGAATGAAAGATGTTGTGAAGGGCCGTCAGAGCAATGTTCTCATTGCCGCGACCATCGCCCGTGACGTAATGAAGATCGAGCAGTTCGTTGTCATAGGTGCCGGGAGCCGGGGGAGCCGTTGCTGCATTGACCACGGTGTCCGCATCTGGAGTCTTTCCCGCCGAAGGCACCGCGTGGTGGGCGATGTCATCCAAAAAGGCATGGCCGGTACGCAGGGCGCCGGCCGTGCTGATCGGAGCCGTCGGAGAACCCTCGACAAGGCTGCCATCCTCCAGAACCAACTGGGCGAAGCCGTTGGCACCGGGGACGAAGTTGCCGTAGAGATCTGTCAGGATCAGGGGAACATTGCCGACATCGCTGTCAGCCAGTGCAATGCCCAGATGGGTACGGGCCTGTTGCTTGATCTCGCCCCAGTTGGCGATCGAATCTGCCGCCGCACCATCAATGAGGCGACCCGTTGCCACGGGACGACCATTGACGAGCAAGTAATCCCTCAAGAAGGCCTGATGGGACGGATGGGAGGTGTAGGTCTGGTTCTGGTCAATCCAGGGCGTGGTCGAGTTGGTGAACAACCTCACGTCATCGGCGGTGCCGAGCACACCATCGGGACCTGGCTCAAGGGCCGTGACCTGGGCGCGGGTCAGCACCATGAAATTGGTGGCGCTGCCGGGCACATAGAGGGGGTCGTCGGGCTGCAGAGGAATGACGACCGAACCGTTGCCTCCCTTGCCGATCAGATCAAGGCCATGGTCAAAGAACTGACCGAAGAAGGTGAACAGCGAGTTGTAGGGCGCTGACAGGCCCACATCGGGCGAAACATTTGCAATGAAGATGGAACCCTCGCTCGACACCGTGGCACCCAGGCCACCACCAGCGGTGGTGGCGGCAGGGTTGTTGGATGTCTGATCGGAGATCAGGTTGCTGATGGTGCGGGGCTGAGCATCAAACACCACCCCTGAGGTCTGCTGGTAAGACGAGGGGGAACCGACGGAAAGGGGACCCGTTCCATCGGGATCAAACGTGGCTGCTCCGGCGGCCCGCCAGACCTGCGGCAACACGCCAGGCATGGGTCGGTCGGCAGCGCCGAACGACTCCTGGCCAGGCACGACATTGTTGTAGGTGCCATCCACAGCGCGGAGCCCGAGGGAGAGGCGCTCTTGGCCACCAAGAAGCTGCAGCAGGTCGACCCCTCGGGCATGGGCCTCAGCCAGCTCAACCTGAGAAAGGATGAAACGGAGGTCGTGGGGGGTGAGTTTCATCGGAAAGCCAGATCAGGGCTGAGCCGCAGGGTGCAAGGAAAGCCTTACACCTTTGCTGAGTTGAACCTGATCGTAGCCCCCGCAGCGACTGAACGTCCAGCTAGCTTCGCCTGAATGAGTGGCCATGGACATTCCAGCAAAAAACCGCCCCCCGGAACGGGGGGCGGCAATGGGCGACGGAAGGGCTTGGGCCCGGCGTCAGACGATGGTGAAGTCGGTGTTGAGCAGGCGCACCGCCGTGGTGGCGAAACGGGTGGCCGCCAGGGGACCGCTGCCGTCCGGGTCGTAGAACACGCCCGAGTTGTTGCGGTCGTAGAAGACGCGGGTGGTGCCGAGGGTGGCACCAGTGCCCCGCACCTGCTCGAACTGGTTGGCGGCCACCGTGGTGGCCGTGGCCCCAAAGGCAGCGAAGATGCCGCGGCTGAGGGCCAGGCGATCGGTGCCCTGGGCGAAGTCGCTGATGGTGTCGACGTTGGTGGCCGCGTTGAGGGCGCTCGAGAAAATGAACTGGTCAGCACCCAGACCGCCGGTGAGGATGTCGTTACCATCACCACCATTGATCGAGTCGTTGCCGGCTCCACCGTTGATGCTGTCGTTGCCCGCCAGGCCGTTGATGACGTCAGCGGCAGCGGTGCCCAGGAGGTTGTCGTTGGCGGCGGTGCCGTTGATGACGTTGCCCGCAGGAGGGACGACGGGCGGAGGGGCCACCGGGGGGATCCCCACAAGGGTGAAGTCAGTGTTGGCGAGAGCCGGGATCACCGGCGCAGCACCCACAGCCGGAACGCTGGCGGCCGTAGCAAAACGAACGGGTGCGGATGCACCGGTGCCATCGGGATCAAAGAACAGATCGCCGTTGGTGGTGTTGAACAGAATCCGCTGACCAGCAGCGTTGGCCGTCGTCACCCCTGCACCGGAACGGAACTGAGCAGCGGTCAGGACCGTACCGGCATTGACCGTTGTGAACACAGCGCGGTCGAGAACGAAGGTGTCGGTGTTGCCCGCCACCTTGCTGAAATCAAGCACGCGATCGACGTTGGTCGCCCCGAGGGCGGAATCAAAGATGAAACGGTCATTACCGAGGCCACCAAACAACGAGTCGTTGTTCAATCCGCCGGCCAGGGAGTCGTTGCCGTCGCCGCCGTTGATCGAATCATTGCCGGCGATCCCCCTCAGCCAGTAATCCATGGGAACCGGCAGACCGGTCAATGGATTCAGGATGACATTGCCAAGGGCATCAATCTGAGGGGCCGTACGACCACCCCCGCCGGGAAGCGCACCGGAGAGCAGATCGGAGAAGGCGGAACCGATCACACCCTCCACAGACAGGAAAGAATCGGGAACATTGATGCCGACAGGAACGGCAGCAGCACCGATGTTATCGAGGTCCACCGTGACGCCGACCCGGGCAGGGCCGGTGCCAGGGCCAACCCCGATGCTGCGGGAATAATCGACGATGTCAAAGCCGATGTCCCCGAGGAAGACGTTGTTGTAACCGATCTCTGAGGGATCGTTGGCGAACAGGTCGTCACCATCGAGACCATTGAGCAGATTATTACCCAGTCCGCCATCGATGGTGTCGTTGCCAGCGCCGCCGTTGATCACGTCGACACCACCACCACCGTAGATACGGTCATTGCCATCACCGCCTTCGATCACATCCCCATCACCGGTGGGATCCAGATTGCCAAGAGCATCAACAGCCCCGTTGTCGCCATAAATGATGTCATTGCCCGCCTGTCCATTAATGTCATCTGCGCCAAATCCACCGAAGATAGTATCAATACCATCCCCGCCAAAGATCAGGTCAATTCCACCTGCACCGTGCAGACGGTCATTGCCGGCATCACCCCAGATCATGTCATCGCCATCGACATCATTGATCACGTCATCGCCAAGGCCGCCGTGGAGGAAGTCGTTGCCGAGGCCGCCCTCGACGGTGTCGTTGCCGCCATCCGCCCAGACCGTGTCATTGCCACCACCGGCGTTGATGCGGTTGGCCAGGTCGGTGCCACCGATCACTTCGCTGGAATTGCCGATGCCGTTGGGGCTCGCAACACCACGGGCATCGGTGTAGGCGCCCTGGTTGCCGTAGAAGGTGCCGGCGTAGAAGCCCGCCTGGTTGGAGGCCCGCAGGGCGGTGAGGGTCGCGAAGGTGGGCGGAGCAGGAACGGCGCCCATCTCGACCGTGCTGTCCGGCGCTGAGAAGATATCGGAGTAAAGGTGCTTGACGCCGGTGTTGCGCATCACCAAATCGGCGAAGGTCTGGGCGTCGATCTCCAGCAGGATGTTGGAGCCGGCCAGGCGATCGAGGTAGTAGAAGCGGTCGCCGTTCTGCAGCTTCAGCAGCTGGGTGGAGAAGATTGCATCAAAGGTGCTGCCCAGCTGGCCATTGATCACCTTGGCTTCTGCCAGGCCACCCACCCAGAGGTCGATGTTCCAGAAGTCCTGGTTGCCACCACCCATGAACAGGGGATCATTCATGGCCAGATCGGCGGCGGCCGAGAGAGCATCGCGGTATGCGGTCACCGCAGGAGCCGTCGCCGTGGCCTTGGTGTCGGCCAGCTGCAGGGTCTGCCAGTTGGCCAGCGTGTAGGTGAGGTACGGCTGAACCAGGCCCACTGTGAGGGTGCGGCCGTAGGTGTTCAGGATCGCTTCAGGCGCATAGGCCATGATCAGATCCTTGAGTGTGTCGTCCGGGTGCAGCAGGTTGAGGCCCACCTCATCCCAGCTGGCATAGGGGGCCAGATCGGGGCTGCCGGTCTGGGCATAGAGGCTGGCGCGCACATCGTTCCAGCTCGGCTGACCGCTGTCTCGACCGGCAACGATGTTGAGGGCC
>JBMOIF010000053.1:0-15379 GCA_049317465.1 Prochlorococcaceae cyanobacterium
CCGGAAGCGCTTCATGGATGGACCCATGTCGGCACTGGCCTGGCTGATGACCAGGGTGGATGGATCCATTCCCATGTTGTGCTCTGCGTTGGCTACGGCCGAGCGGAGCACTTTGGTGATGGGACCTGTCGAGCGGTAGGGCATGAACTCCAGCATGATCAGAGCCTCCCGGTACGAGACACCTCGGATCTGATCGAGGACCCGCCGGACTTTTGATACAGACCCTCGGACGTAGCGGGCATGTGCAAGGGCCTGGCGTTCGGTGGTTGTTGTGGCCATGTCAGCGAGCTCCTTTCTTGTCCTTGATGTGGCCCCGGAAGGAGCGTGTGGGCGCGAATTCGCCCAACTTGTGACCCACCATCTGTTCCGTCACGTAGACGGGGACATGGGCCTTGCCGTTATGGACAGCAATCGTGTGCCCAATCATCAGAGGCAGGATTGTGGATGCCCTTGACCAAGTCTTGATGACTGGCTTCTCCCCGGCGGCATTGTTCTTCTCGAGCTTGCGCAGCAGGCTGTCGGCAACAAAAGGGCCTTTTTTGAGTGATCGTCCCATGGTGTTTCAGGAAGTCAGCGTGTTCAGGTGGACCATCAGGAGTCGCGGCCTCCACGGCTGCGCTTGGATGTCCGCCTCCGCTTGCGGAGAACGAACCGGTTGCTGGGCTTGTTCCTCTTCCGGGTCTTGAGACCCAGGGCCGGCTTGCCCCATGGTGTGACTGGACCCGAGCGTCCAATGGGAGCACGTCCCTCGCCGCCACCATGAGGGTGGTCGCAGGGGTTCATCACGCTGCCGCGCACCTCTGGACGCCGTCCAAGCCAGCGCTTGCGGCCAGCTTTGCCGAGGCTGGTGTTGCGAACTTCGGCATTCCCCACCGCACCAAGGGTGGCGTAGCACTCACGGCGAACCAGTCGCACCTCGGTTGAGGGCAGCTTCAGGGCGACGTAGTCTCCCTCCTTGGCCATCACCTGTGCGCTGGCTCCTGCCGTTCGCACCAACTGACCACCACGTCCTGCATAGAGCTCAACATTGTGGACGCTGGAGCCGAGTGGAATGGCCGACAGTGGGAGTGCATTACCGGTCTCGATTGGAGCTTCGGGACCTGAAACAACTTTCTGACCCACGGTCAGACCGGCCGGCTGCAGGATGTAGCGCTTTTCTCCGTCGGAGTAATAGAGAAGCGCTAGCCGGGCGTTTCGGTTGGGGTCGTACTGGATGGCGGCAACGCGAGCAATCACGCCATGCTTGTCACGACGAAAATCGACGAGTCGGTAGACGCGCTTGTGGCCACCACCACGATGTCGGCAGGTGATCACCCCACGATTGTTGCGGCCCTTGCGGCGATGCCGGGAGACGACGAGACCTTTTTCGGGTTCTCGCCGGGTGATCTCGCTGTAGTCACTGACGACCCTCGTACGGGTGCCAGGGGTATAAGGACGGAAGGTGCGGATTCCCATGACAGATGCTCCTCAGGACTCGGGGAAAAGCTGAATGGTGTTGCCTTCCGCCAGGCGAACAACGGCCTTTTTAACTTGCGCGCGGTGGCCGGCGAACCTGCCAACCCGACGGCTGCGCCGGGGCGGGTTCATTGTGCTGATGCCGATGACCTTGACGCTGAACAGCTCTTCGATTGCGGCTTTGATCGTCGGCTTGTCAGCACGAGGATCGACTTCGAAAGTGTACTGATTTAACTCAAGGGCGCGTGTGGCTTTCTCGGTGATCAGTGGTCTGCGGATCACATCCGCAAGCCTGTTGGTGAATCGCTCAGCCATTTCCGTACACCTCCTGGATCTTCACTAGGGCGTCTTCGCTGATGATTAGCTTCTGGGCGTTCAGCAGGTCAAAGACATTCAGCTGATCGGCGGCGATCAGCTTGAGGTTGGGCAGATTGCGCACCGACAAGCGAATGCTGTCGGGCAGTTCCGCCAGGATCATCAGGACTCTCTGGCCATCGGCCACTCCCCAACGGCCCAGGGCTGCCACCACATCCTTGGTCTTGGGTGTGCTGAGCTGATCGGCGAAGGGTTTCACCACGATCAGGTCTTCATGTCGGCTCATCAGCGCCGTACGCAGCGCCAGTCGCCGCTCCTTGCGGTTCATGGCGATGGAATAGCTGCGTGGCTTGGGACCGAACACAATGCCGCCGCCCGGGCGAAGTGGTGTGCGGATGGACCCCTGGCGGGCCCGGCCGGTCCCCTTCTGTTTGTAGGGCTTGCGACCGCCGCCCCTCACCTCGGCACGTGTCAGGGTGCTTGCCGTGCCTTGGCGGGCATGGGCGAGCTGACGGACCACGGCGCGGTGGACAAGATCGTTGGCAGAGGTTTCGCGGGCGACCGCCAACTCGATGGAAGCTTTGCCGCTTTCCTTGCCTTGCCAGTCGTGCACAGTGCAGTTGACCATTGTGTCTTCCCTCACTTGGTGACCTTGTCGCCCACCCGCCGGGCGGGTCGGATGCTGAGCAGGGCCCCCGGCTTGCCGGGCACAGACCCCTTGACCACGAGCAGGTTGTGCTCCTCGTCGACTTTCAGGATCAGCAGACCCTTGGCCGTGATCTGGGATCCCCCATAACGACCGGCCATGCGCTTGCCTGGGAACACCCGTCCCGGCGTTGTGCCGGCGCCGGTGGAACCAGGCTCGCGGTGGTTCTTCGAACCGTGACTCATCGGTCCGCGGCTGAATCCATGGCGCTTCTGGTAACCGGCAAAGCCGCGACCCACCGTGTCGCCGCTGATGTCGACCTTCTGGCCCGGTGCGAAGGCGGCCACGGTGACCTCTCCACCCATCTGGAGACCGTCGGTTTCTCCGACGCGGTACTCCTTGAGGTGGCGGAGGGGCTCGGTTCCCGACTTGCTCAGGTGTCCCCGGGCCGGACGGTTGACGAGTTTGTCGCGGATCTCACCAAAGCCGACCTGCACAGCGCTGTAGCCGTCGGTGGCCGGTGTCTTGATCTGGGTGATGCGGCATGGGCCGGCCTCGATCACGGTGACCGGGACGGACCTGCCTTCATCGTCGAAGAACTGGGACATGCCCAGTTTCTTCCCAAGAATGCCGATGGACATTGGGTAGGGAGGCAAGCCAACTGGACAGCCGGTGTGCTCGTGGGAGCGTCCGGCTCGGGGTGCCACGGGAGACAGATCGTTCGGGGGCCTGGGCCTCCGGTCGAGTCCCTCGGGGAGGGTGCCTGGCTGGGACCTGATGACACGTTCCAGGGCCCGTGAAGGACTCCGGTCGGGTCAACGGTTTCCCGGGCTGCGATCTCGACGATCGACAGCACAGGCCAGAGACGACGCCCAGCTTCAGGAGCGTTGTCCGCATCGTTGGCTGGAGGCCCGGTTGGCGTCGGGCACAGCCTTCGATAACGCAAGCGAAAATTCTATCACGCCAGTGCAGATGCCCATCGCTGAGGCGTTACTGCCAGACTGCCCCCATCGACTTGCTCAGCCATGCCCCTGCTGCTCTCCGGCCGTGGCTTCCGTCGCGATCTGGAATCTGTCGGTGCTCTGGCCCTCTACGCCCCCCTGGAAGGTGGTGCTGAGACCCGGCTGATGCGTCGGCTGCGCGCCGCCGGATATCACACCCAGATCTCGACCTGTCGCGGTCTCGGGGACCCCGAGTCGTATCTGCTCGGTCTCCATGGCGTTCGTCCGCCGCACCTGGGGCACCAGAGTGTCGGTCGCGATGCGGCCGTGGGTGACGTCCAGCTTGTGATGCCCCAGCTCGGCCCCGCCATGGCTTCGGGACGGCCGGTGCTGCTCTGGCTGCTAGAAGGGCAGGTGCTGTCGGCGGCTGAACGCCGCAGCCTTGTGGCCCTCAGCCAGCGCGAGAAACAGCTGCACCTGGTCGTGGAGATGGGTGGTGCCCGCTCCCTCCGCTGGACCCCCCTCGATGACGTCAGCGACGACTGATCCCTGGACCGATCCTGACCTGGCCCTGGGTCTGGGCATCTGGCGCAAATGGATCGGTGGCGCCGGCAACCATGACCTCGCTGCCCTTGAGGACCTGGCCGGACTCACCACCCTCGCTGGCGCCCATTGCCTGGATGTGGCCTTCCATCCGGCAGCCGTTGCTGCTGTCCGCCGCGGCATCACCTGGGCCCTCGGTCAGGGAGTCCCACGGGAGCCGTGGCTCATGGTGAGCCTCAACGACGGTGAGGATCCTCACTTCCGGAAGGCCTTCTTTGATCCTGCCCTCTGTCCGCCGTCCTGCCCCCGCCCCTGTGCCCGGGTCTGCCCCGCCCGGGCCATCGGCCTACGCGGCGGCATCCTCGAGGACCGCTGCTACGGCTGCGGCCGTTGCCCGGGGGCCTGCCCCCTCGGGCTGATCGTTGAGGCCCCCATTGAGTTGGATGCCGATGCGGTGGTCGAGGGGCTGCGGCAGCTGCGTCCCGATGCGGTGGAAATCCATACCCGCCAGGGGAGGACCGATGCGTTCGCCCGGCGCCTGGACCAGCTGGCTCGTGCGGGTGTTCCCCTGCGGCGTCTGGCTGTCAGCTGCGCTGAGTCTCCGCCCCGTCCCGTGGATGGAGTGCCGGCCTTCGGCCCCTACCTCTGGAGCCTGTATGTCCTGATGCGAGCCAGGGGGTGGCGGCCCATCTGGCAGCTCGACGGACGGCCCATGTCAGGGGACCTGGGCGTTGGCACCGCCCGGGTTGCCGTGGCCCTCCTGCGTCGCTGGCGTGATGGCCTGCCCCCGGGGCCGATCCAGCTGGCCGGTGGCACCAATGCCGCCACGCTGCCCCTGCTGGCGCGTGAGGGGCTCGCGGGCCCTCCGGCGGCGGGTGGCGTGGCAGGGGTGGCCTATGGCAGCGGCGCCAGAGCCCTGCTGGTGCCCTGGCTGGAACAGGCCGAGGCGCGGGGCCGGCGGTTGCTCGACTGTCCTGATCTGTGGCCGGTCGCCCTGGAGCAGCTCGGCAGCCTCTGGAGTGGCCGCTGCCGCGCCCCGGACTGCTAGACCCTTGACAGCGCCATCCAGCGGAGGAACCCGCGTGTCGGGGGTCTGGGACGTCACCATCCGTGAGCACCGCGTCTCGGATGATCTGCAGCGGCTCATCGACTGCCTTCCCCCGCGGCTTCAGGGTGAACTTGCCGCTCTCCGGGAGCAGGAGACGCTGCTTGAGGTGGTGATGGATCTTGGACGTCAGCCGGAGCTGCGCACCAGCCTCGGCTCCAGGGTCCCTGCCTTGGCGCCCGTGGCCCGCGACGACCTGGCCTGGGTCGTGGACCGTCTGGGGGGGTTCGGCCCCGACAACCGGGCCGGCATCGAAGGCACCCTCCACCGCATCAGTGCCCTGCGCAACCGATCAGGCGCCGTTGTGGGGCTGACCTGTCGGGTGGGCCGTGCGGTGTACGGCACCGTGGCCATGGTGCGCGATCTGCTCGACTCGGGACAGTCGATGCTGCTGCTCGGCCGCCCAGGGGTCGGCAAGACCACCGCCCTGCGCGAGATCGCCCGGGTCCTGGCCGACGACCTTGACAGGCGGGTGGTGGTGATCGACACGAGCAATGAGATCGCCGGTGACGGTGATATCCCTCATCCCGCCATCGGCCGGGCCAGGCGTCTGCAGGTGCCGCGCCCGGGGCTGCAGCACCGGGTCATGATCGAGGCCGTTGAGAACCACATGCCCGAGGTCATCGTCATCGACGAGATCGGCACCGAGGCGGAGACCCGAGCTGCCCGAACCATCGCTGAGCGTGGGGTGCAGCTGGTGGCCACGGCCCATGGCAACGAACTGGCCAACCTGCTTCGCAACCCCTCTCTCCAGGACCTGCTCGGGGGCATTGAGACCGTCACGCTCGGCGATGAGGAGGCCCGTCGGCGGGGCAGCCGCAAGGCTGTGCTGGAGCGGGCTGCCGATCCCACCTTCCCCCTTGCGGTGGAATTGCAGAGCCGCAGCCGCTGGCTGGTGCATCTGGATGTCGCCGGCAGCGTGGACCGGCTCCTGCGGGGAGAGACCCCGCACCCCGAGGTGAGGGCTGCCACTCGATCAGGCTCCGATCGGCCGGTGCCGCCGACGCTGCCCCAGCCCAACCCCGGACCTGCTCCCCCGCCGCTCAGCGTCTTCTGTTGCGGCATCTCGCCGCGACTGGTGGATGAGGCGGCCGTGCGGCTCGGCTCCGACGTGCGTCTGGCCGATGACCCCGAGGGCGCCGATGCGGTGCTGGCGGGACCGCGCCAGCTGGGGCTGCAACCGGAAATCCGACGCCGTGCCCGTCACGCCGCGGTGCCCATTCATGTGATCAAGGCGGACAGCGGTGACCAGGTGCAACGGGCCCTGGAGCGCCTGCTGCGCCGATGCGGCCTGCCAGGGGTTTGACGCCTGGCCACACCGTATGGCTTGATAGTGAGCGGCAGCGGGAGTTCCCGCCGCCCCATCCAGAGGATCCCGTGATCCTCCACCCATTGGGTCGTCGCCAAGCGGTAAGGCAGCGGGTTTTGGTCCCGCCATTCCTAGGTTCGAATCCTAGCGACCCAGTTTTTAGCTCCAGCCGTGCTCATCTCGGATTTCGACGGCGTCATCATCGACGGCATGGACGAGTACTGGTGGTCGGCGCGACGCTGCGCCATCCGCCTGGATCCGCGTCTGGGGACGCTCCCGGAGGCAGTTCCGCAGCCGTTCCGGATGCTGCGCCCCCACGTGCTCGGGGGCTGGGAGATGCCGCTCCTGGCCGCGTCGATCGGTGGGCTGGGGCCCACCCCTCAGGCGTTTGCCGCCGCCTACGGTCCCAGCCTGCAGCAGGCCCTCGGGGATCTTGGCTGGGATCGTTCGCGGCTGGAGGCTTCCCTCGACGAGGTCCGGGATGACGCCGTACGCACGCAGCGTCAGTCCTGGCTGTCGCTCCACCGTCCCTATCCCTGGATGCTCGGCTTCCTGATGCGACTTCAGGGGGAGGGAATCCCCTGGCGGGTGCTCACCACCAAAAGCGCGACCTTCACAGCTGAACTGCTGCACAGCCATGGTCTGGAGCCGGAGCAGGTGCATGGCCGTGAGGATGGGCCCAAGCCGGCCGTGCTGGCCCGTCTGCTGCCCTCGCTGCCCCCGGGGGCTTGCCTGCCTTTTCTGGAGGACCGGCTCGCTTCGCTGGTGGAGGTGCAGCAGCATCCTGACCTGAAGCCGGTAAGGGGCTTCCTGGCGAGCTGGGGCTACCTGCTGCCCGATGACATCGAACGGGTGCCGGCTTCGATCTCCGTGCTGCACCCCGAGGATCTGCTGACCCCCCTGGCCAACTGGTGACCGGGAGGTAGAATACATCTGAACTAATCCGGTGTCCGCTGCCCCTTCGGCAGTGACGCGGACCCCCCTCCGGGGACTTCATCAGTGGGGAGCCGGTCCGTCCGGCCATGCTCCGATGACGACACTGCTCCCGACCCTTCGCTGCTTCTTCTCCATGTCCGCTGATTTCAGGGCTTCCCAGGGTGCAACCCCCTCCGCTGCCGAGCGGGACAAGGCCCTTGGCCTGGTGCTCAACCAGATCGAGCGCAACTTCGGCAAGGGCTCGATCATGCGGCTGGGGGATGCCTCCCGCATGCGGGTGGAGACCCTCTCCACCGGCGCCCTCACCCTGGACCTCGCCCTGGGTGGCGGCTACCCCAAGGGTCGGGTCGTCGAGGTGTATGGCCCCGAAAGCTCCGGCAAGACGACGCTCACGCTGCACGCCATCGCCGAGGTGCAGCGCCGTGGTGGTGTTGCTGCCTTCGTCGATGCCGAACACGCCCTGGATCCCGTTTATGCGGCGGCCCTGGGGGTGGACATCGAAAACCTGCTGGTCTCCCAGCCGGACACCGGTGAGATGGCGCTCGAGATCGTTGACCAGCTGGTCCGTTCCGCCGCCGTGGACATCGTTGTGGTCGACTCGGTGGCGGCTCTGACGCCCCGTGCTGAGATTGAGGGCGAGATGGGTGATCTGGCGGTCGGCAGTCAGGCCCGGCTGATGAGCCAGGCGATGCGGAAGATCACCGGCAACATCGGTAAGTCGGGCTGCACGGTGATCTTCCTGAACCAGTTGCGCCAGAAGATCGGGGTCACCTACGGCAGCCCCGAGACCACGACCGGGGGGAATGCCCTCAAGTTCTATGCCTCGGTCCGGCTCGACATCCGCCGCATTCAGACCCTGAAGCGCGGCACCGAGGAGTACGGCATCCGGGCCAAGGTCAAGGTGGCCAAGAACAAGGTGGCCCCCCCGTTCCGGATTGCCGAATTCGACATCCTCTTCGGGCGTGGGATCAGCACCCTCGGCTGCCTGCTCGACATGGCGGAGGAGACCGGTGTCGTTGTGCGCAAGGGGGCCTGGTACAGCTTTGACGGTGACAATGTCGGTCAGGGGCGTGACAACACGATTTCCTGGCTCGAGCAGAATCCGGATCAACGGGATCAGATTGAGCTTCTCACCCGCCAGAAGCTCACGGAAGGCGCCGATGTCACGGCCAACTCAATGAAGCCTCTGGCTGCCGCCGCCCGCCGGCAGGATCGCGCAGCTGCGGTTGCGGTTGCGGAGGTTGAGGAGGCCGACGTCAGTTCGCTGCCTGAGGCGGGTTGATCGATCGGGGTGTCTCGGCCCGATGGGGGGGATGGCCTCCCCCTCGGGGGGTGGTGCCCGTCGACTGACGCTGCTGCTGGAGGCTGTGCAGATGGGTGCTGAGGCGGTCCAATTCCTGGATGGCCTCGGCTCCATCAAGGTTCACCAGCTCAATCCCATGCCGCATCTCGACCCAGCGGATGCCACTTTCGGAAACCAGGAAACGAACGGCGTGGCCGTCCTTCAGGTCAACCACGAGCGAGGCGCCCTCCGTACCGTCGCCGCACAGGTAGCAGGTGGCCAGAACCCCTGCCCGCCGCAGGCTCTCGGCCAAGGCCTGGAGGCTCATGACCAGGTCCGTCACCACATCGCGGTATTGCGTGGCCAGTCTGAGAAACATGAAGACTCGGATCTTGCCCTCATTCTAAGGATTTCTTCCGTTTCCGGGCTCGGGTGCGGTCCTGGCACCCCTTGATGTGGGGAACTCGGCACCTGGCGGTCAGCCGTCCGCCAGGGTCCACCAGCCAACGGCGGGCCCGATGAAGCGGACCACGATCCAGAACAGCACCAGGGCGCCGATGCCGACCCAGGCACCGCGGGTCGTGTAGGCCACGAACTGACGGGTCTGCTCCTGGGTCAGGGGCAGCCACGAGACGACCCGGGGGGATTCGCCCGCTTCGGGGCGGCGCTGGCGGGGGCCCAGTCCCTGGGCCGTGCGTCGGCGAGCTTCCCCCATGGATGACGCTGCTTCGTTGGCTGTGGTCAGTCTGGCAGCGTTCAGGCAGGACGGAGCTGCTCCAGCGGCTGCCAGGGGTCCAGGGCCTCCAGCACCCGCTGGCCCCAGCTGCGGCCGCGGACACGGCCGTCCAGCAGGGCCAATCGGCCGAAGCCCTGGTCCCGCAGGGGTTCGACCCCCCGCTGCAGCCGCTCCAGGGCCTCCGGGAGCAGCAGCTCCCGGAACCAGTCGCGCCCCTGCCGCCGCAGGGCTCCTACCCGTGCTGCTGTGAGGGGGTCCTCCATGCTGGCGATCGGCAGGGGGCCCACCAGCAGCTGAATCGCGCCCGGCAGCAAAGCGTGCCGCTCAAGCCACCATTGCCAGCGGCAGCAGATCACGCCGTTGCTCTCGGGTGCCGTCTGTTCATGGTCCACCCGTCGCCCGAATTCGGCAGCCAGGGCGCTCGCGAGCCAGTGGCGAAGACCATCATCCTCCACCAGCACGATCGTCACCCCGGCCTGGCCGAGGATCAGCCGGCGGGCCTGGGCCAGCAGATGCTCCGGGTAGTCAGGGTGGTTCGGCAGAGGCTGTCCGGCCGGCACGTACACCGGCAGGGGCTCGCGATCAGGCAGATCCCCCAGGGGGACCACCACCGGCTGGTGCAGACCCAGGTCGTCGAGGCGCTGATGCTCGGGCAGACAGGGGCCGGCCAGGATCACCCCGCGCCCCTGCAGCAGCCCGCCCAGGGATTTCAGGGGCCGCAGCGGCTGGCGTTCCCAGCTCCACTGCAGCAGTCGCGGGTCGACGACGGCCCAGCCCGTCCAGTCATCACCGCCGCTGTCGAGCCAGTGCTGCCAGGGTGCCGGCAGCGGCTGTTGATCGCGCAGCAGCAACCGCAGTGGGGTCTCGTGCTCCGGGGCGATGGCCAGGCGCTGGTCGCGTCCGAGGGGCCTGCCCAGCAGACGGCGGTTCAACCTCTCGTGCAGGGTCAGCAGGGCGGGCGCCAGGCACGGCCGCGCCAGGGCGAGGGCGTCCCAGTCTTGGGGATCGATCTTCAGGCTCTGGGCCTGCCGCAGCATCGACTCCAGCTGTTCGGCCTCTGCGCAGACCAGCTGGTGGCTGCCCAGTTGGCCTGCACGCCAGATCTGCACCAGCTCCTCCGGGTCCATGAGCCACACGCCCGGGGTGGGGGGTGGCGTCGTCCCCTGCCAGAGCTGACGTCCCAGGCCTGCCGCCAGAAGCTGGGGCCACTCCTGCCGCAGCAGTCGTTGGCGTAAGGCCGGGCTCGTCAACAGTGCCACCGGTTGATCACTGAGCGCCAGCGGCACCAGCAGGCTGAGCAGCCAGGGGCGGTCGCCGGCCGAACTGAGGGGAAACAGACTGTGGTCTCCGCGCCGCAGGCTGCGGGCCACCAGGCGGGTCAGCGTCAGGTGATGGGGCCAGGGGGTTCCAGCCGAGGCCTGCAGCAGCCGCTTGAGACGGTCGTGGGCCTGGGCTTCCAGCATGGCCTGAACGAGATTCGGGGATCGTAGTGAGGAGTCCGGAGGCCACGGTGACGGAAGCAACAGCAGCGGCAGCGCTCCGGACCTTGCTGGAGGGGCGGCCCGTGGGCATCGTGGGCCTGGGGCTCATGGGCGGTTCCCTGGGCCTTGATCTGCAGGCCCTCGGTGTTGTCGTGCACGGCCTGGTGCGTCGCGACGCCGTGGCCGAGCGGGCCCTCGGGCGTGGCCTTGCCAGTCGCGTAGGCACCGATCCGGCCCTGCTCCAGACCTGTGGCCTGGTGGTGCTGGCCCTGCCGCTGGATCTGCTGCTGCAGCCCCCGCCGTCTCTCATGGCGGCGCTGCCTCCCGGTGCCCTGGTGATTGATCTGGGGTCAGTCAAGGCTCCGGTGCTGGCGGCCCTGCAACCGCGCCTGCCCCGTTTCGTCGGTTGCCATCCCATGGCCGGCACCGCCGAGGCGGGCGTTGATGCGGGCCAGGCAGGGCTCTACGCCGGCCGGCCCTGGGTCATCACCCCCAGCGGCCAGGAGTCGCCGGCGGATCTGCATCTTGCCGAGGCCCTGGCGCGGGCGGTCGGGGCCGTCCCCGTCCGCTGCGATGCCGGGGATCACGACCGGGCGGTCGCCCTGGTCTCGCACCTGCCGGTGTTGGTGAGTGCGGCCCTGCTTCTGGCTGCCGACGATGGTGGGGACCGGGTGGCAGCTGGTTTCGCCAGGTTGCTGCGGCAGCTGGCCTCCAGTGGTTTCGCTGACACCACCCGGGTCGGCGGCGGCAATCCAGCTTTGGGGGCACTGATGGCGCAGGGGAATCGCGACAGCCTGCTGCAGGCCCTGGCGCTTTACAGGCTTCAACTGGACCGGCTCACCGCAGCCGTCGATCAGCAGGACTGGCAGGGACTGCGAAGGGTCCTTGAGCGCAGTGCCGACATCCGTCCCGACTTCCTGTGAGACCGCCGCCGGCGGTCCCTGTATTCAGCTCTCCAGCAGCTGCCGCACCACCAGTTCAGCTCCCTGGCTCACGCCGGCCGTGCCCTCCCCTGGATGCAGGGAATCGCCGCACAGCCACAGGCCTGGCAGCGGTGAACGGTGGGCCAGGCCGAAGGGGCCGAAGCGGTCCGGACTCTGGCCCAGGCCACCGACGAAGCCCCAAGGTCGGCCGGTCCAGCGGGCGAAGGCCCTGGGCGTGGCCAGTTCCCGATGGCGCCAGGCGGTCGGCGCCAGGCCCAGTCCCCGCTGGACCGCTGTCACGATGCTGGCCTCCAGGGCCTGCTTCTGTTCCGCGACCTGCCCGGGGTCCAGGTCGAACCAGGGGCGTGCCGGCGTGAAGAGGCTGGCGATCAGCGTCGCCTGGCCCCGGGGGGCGCGCCCGTCGCCCTCATGGCTGAGAGACAGGAACAGGGATCCGGGTTCATCGCCGGCCAGTTGGACGTGACCGGCGCCATCGTCCGGCAGCGCCCCACGGTCGATGGCCCCGTAGAGCACCACAGCACCGGACGGGTCACCGAAGCCCTCAATGCGGCGCTCCAGCGATGGGGGCAACTGTTCCCCCAGCAGGCACGGCAACGACTGGGGCGGCAGGGTGCAGATGACCTGTCCTGCAGGCAGCACTTCCGCCTCACCCCGGGGACCCTGGAGCTCCAGGATCCAGCCCTGCCCTTCCTGGCGCAGCCCCTGCACCCGTGTCTGCAGCCGCAGCTGACCGCCCCAGCGCCTCAGCCCAGCTTCGAGGGCGTCGCTGAGGCACTGCATCGATCCATGCAGGTGCCACAGGCCCAGGGGGCTCTGGCCCATGGCGAGAGTCGTAGCGCCGTAGAGGGCAGCGGTGCGATCGGCCGGCAGCTGGGAATAGAGCCGCAGCTGCAGGTCCAGGAACTGCCGCAGGCGGGTGCTCTCCCCGCGCACGGTCCACGACAGCAGGTCGGCGACGGTCGCCCCGAGCAGCAGTCCGTTGCCGAGGCTGGCCGGGCCCAGGGCCCCGAGGATCCGACCCAGGTCGGCGGGCCGCCGTGGGGGCATCGGCGGCAGCCGCCTGTTGAACGCCCAGTTGCCCCGGTGCAGCTGATCGCAGAGGGTCCAGAACAGGTCGCTGCCAGGGAACTGCTGCAGCCGCTCCCGTTGCCAAGCCAACGGATCCCGGTGCAGGCGCACGGGGGGGAGGCCATCTCCCAGGTCGACCACGCAGGCGGGGTCGAGAGGTGTGGCGTCGGGCAGAGGCTGCTCAAGCAGGTCGAAGACCCGCCGATGGCTGCCCCCGGCCTCCAGGCCGGCCACCTGGGTGGCCCCCACGTCAAAGGTCCAGGGGCCGCGGCGGAAGGTGCCGGCACAGCCACCGGTCTGGTGATGGGCCTCCAGCAGCACCACCGGCCGGCCATGGCGTGCCAGCAGGGCAGCAGCCGTGAGTCCGGCGATGCCGCCGCCGATGACGGCCACCGTGGGGTCCCGGTGGACCAGCTTCGGCACGGACGTTGTTTCTGTTGGGCGGCAGTCTGGAGGCTGGCGGAGCTGCACCGTGGCGGCAGGGCAGGGGATTCCGGGGCTGGGCGGTCGGCGCTGCTTTCTGAAGCGCCTGCCCTTGGCCGAGTGGTCGCGCCTGGAAGCCGAGCGCGACGGGTTGCTGGCCCTGGCCCCCCAGTCCGGCGAGCTGGTGGTGCCCGAGCCCCTGGCGCTGGTCGCCTGGCAGGGAGAGGCAGTCCTGGCGCTCGAGTGGCTGGATCTCGGCAGGGGTTCGCCCCGGCAGTGGGCCCAGCTGGGGGCAGCCCTGGCTGGGCTTCACCGGCGTTCGCCCGGCAGCGCCTTCGGTTGGGGCCAGGACACCTGGATCGGTGCCGGTCGCCAGCGTGGGGGCTGGCATGACCACTGGGGCGAGTTCTTCGTCCGCCGACGTCTCGTCGATCAGCTCGACCTCCTGGCTCGATCAGGCGTCCGACTGGACGTGACCGAGGCCCAGTTGGACCGGCTGGCCCGCAGGCTGGTCGTGCATGAGCCGACCCCCTGCCTGGTGCACGGCGACCTCTGGGCCGGCAACGCCGGAGTGCTGCCGGACGGGCGGCCGACCATCTATGACCCTGCCGTGTCGTACAGCGACCGGGAGGTGGACCTGGCCATGGCCCATCTGTTCGGGGGATTCCCTTCCGAATTCTTTGCTGGTTATGCATCCATCTGGCCCCTGCCGGAAGGCCATGAGCAGCGGCGTCCGATCTACAACCTGTACCACCAGCTCAACCATGCTGTGATCTTCGGGGGTGGCTACATCAGTCAGTCCGCCAGGACCCTGGAACGGATCCTGGCGGGGTGACGCAGCCGCTGCGGTCTTCCTCAGCCGAGGTACTCGCCGCGGAATTTGTTGACCTGCTCGACAAGCTGCTGGCGTTTGCTGCTGGTGGTCAGGTTGTTCCAGCTCCAGGTGCCGACCACCACGAGGCCGAGCAGCTCAAGCAGGCCCGGGACCACGGGCAGCAGGTTGATGGTGTCGAGGACTCCCTTGATCAGGACCTGGGCGACGATCACGGCGACGATCACACCGAAGGCCTTGCCGGCCCGACCCACCTGCGTCCAGTCGACGCTGTCGAGGGTGCTGTTGACCTTGCCGAGGATCTCGCTGTAGCGCTGCTTGAAGTCGGCGGCTGCATCCTGCAGACCCTCGGGTGCTGTTGCCGCCTCCTGCACGTCGGTGTTCAGATCGATGGGGTCAGACATGGAGCCGCTGATGGACGACAACTGCGGTCACGGTATCGACTGCCGGCCCGACGCACCACGGCTTCTGGGCCTGGATGGGCATTGGCTGATGGTGCTTGACCGGGACCTGGATCGGGTGCTGCCCCACGAGGGTTGTGCCCTGCTGCTGGGGGAGATCCTCGGACCGATGGGCTGGCGGTTGCGCTGGATCTGGCCATGCCTGAACAGCTGGACCCCTCCAGCCGATCGCCACCGGCGCTTTCAGGTTGCCCCCGCCGAACTGGTGGCGGCCCAGCGCTGGGCGCGGGACCATCGGTGGCAGCTGCTGGGCAGTGCCCACTCCCATCCGACATCCGGTGGTGAACCATCGCTCTTCGACCTGACCATGGCCTGGGAGGGGGCACTGCTGCTGATCCGGGGCCGTTCCCCGGCGGGACTCGGCGTCTGGCTTGTCGGGGCCGGGGGGGAACCACCGCAGGCGGTGGCTTTGGGAGAGTAGGGAGAGAGCCCGCCGTCCCCGGCCTGCCCCCGCCCATGCTTCCTCCCGACACCAGCGGCATCCAGCTGAGCCCGGATGAGATCGCCCGCTTCTCCAGACATCTGATCCTGCCCGAGGTGGGCATGGAGGGCCAGAAGCGCCTCAAGGCTGCGTCAGTGCTGTGCGTCGGCACCGGTGGCCTCGGTTCACCTCTGCTGCTCTATCTGGCGGCGGCAGGGGTGGGTCGCCTCGGCATCGTCGATTTCGATGTGGTCGACCACAGCAACCTGCAGCGGCAGGTGATCCACGGCACCAGCTGGGTGGGCAAGCCCAAGATCGAATCGGCCAGGGCCCGCATCCTCGAGATCAACCCCCACTGCCAGGTGGATCTGTACGAGACGGCTCTCACCAGTGAGAACGCCCTCGAGATCATCCGCCCGTACGACATCGTCTGCGACGGCACCGACAACTTCCCCACCCGCTATCTGGTCAACGACGCCTG
>JBMOIF010000054.1:0-15348 GCA_049317465.1 Prochlorococcaceae cyanobacterium
TTCCTGATCTATCCCTTCGGTCAGGGCTCCTTCTCCGACGGCATGCCCCTCGGCATCAGCGGCACCTTCAACTTCATGCTGGTGTTCCAGGCCGAGCACAACATCCTGATGCACCCCTTCCACATGCTGGGGGTGGCCGGTGTCTTCGGCGGCAGCCTGTTTTCCGCCATGCACGGCTCGCTGGTGACCTCGTCGCTGGTCCGTGAGACCACCGAAAGCGAGAGCCAGAACTACGGCTACAAGTTCGGCCAGGAAGAAGAGACCTATAACATCGTGGCCGCCCACGGTTATTTCGGTCGTCTGATCTTCCAGTACGCCAGCTTCAACAACAGCCGCAGCCTGCACTTCTTCCTGGCTGCCTGGCCGGTGATCGGCATCTGGTTCACCGCCCTGGGCGTGAGCACGATGGCCTTCAACCTGAACGGCTTCAACTTCAACCAGTCGATCCTGGATTCCCAGGGTCGTGTGCTGAACACCTGGGCCGACATCCTCAACCGTGCCGGCCTGGGCATGGAAGTGATGCACGAGCGCAACGCCCACAACTTCCCCCTCGACCTGGCGACGGTCTCGGCCACCCCTGTGGCCCTCACCGCCCCCAGCATCGGCTGATCACCCCTCAGCCTCCGATCCCCGCCCCCAGGGGCGGGGATTTTTCATGGGAACCCAGCGCTGGGCGCTGCTCACCCCACCAGTTTGGGCTCGATCGTCTCGAGATAGCGCTGCTCGCATTCGCGCACGATGCGCACGGCTTCGCTGTTGTCGAGGAACCCGTTGACGCGGCAGGTGCCGGGCTTCTTCAGATCCTTGTAGTGCTCCCAGTAGTACTGGGTCTCCTTGCGCCAGTGCTCACCCAGCTGCTCGAAGCTGGTGATGTGGTCCTGGCGCTTGTCGTCGGCGAGCACGGCGATGACCTTGTCATCGACCTCACCGCCGTCATCGAAGGTCATGATGCCGATGATGCGGGCCTCCACCACCGAGCCCGGCACCAGCGGCTCGGTCACATTCACGATCTCCACATCCAGCGGGTCGCCGTCCTCGTCCCAGGTGCGGGGGATGCAGCCGTAGGCGAAGGGGTAGGCGAGGGAGCTGTAACCCACCCGGTCGAGCTTGAGGTGGCCGGTTTCGGTGATCAGCTCGTACTTGTTGATGGTCATCGAGTTGAGCTCGATGATCACATTCAGGCGCAGGGCGTCGGCGTCCGCAAAGGCCGGCAGCACGTGCAGCAGATTCGGCATCGTGCGGCTGGGGGGCTGGTCGATGTTGGCCATCGGTGGCGGGACAGGCGCGCGGATCCTACCGATGGCCGGCGGCGCGACCCGCAGCCAGCAGCGTCTCGCCGGTGCGCCGGTACAGGGCCGCAGCTTCGGCCGCGCTGCCGCCGATGCAGGTGAATCCCAGCTTCCCGTATTCCGACAGGCAACCGAGCAGATGGAAGACGCTGCCCCGCTCCTGCAGGGCGTCGTAGTGCAGGTCGGCGCCGACCACGGTGTCCACCAGGTCGAGGGGCAGCAGCCCGCGCAGCACGGGGTCGCTGAAGGTGTCGGTGGCCTCGTAGCAGAGCTCGTTGCCCCGGGGTGACAGGAAGCGGCCGCTCTCCCAGTCGAGGGTGCCCTGGCTCAGGAAACGCAGGGCCATCTGCGGGTGGGTGGTGCCCCCCTTGCGCAGGTTGACCTCGATCGCCTGCAGATCCCAGTGGCCACCGCGGCGACGGGCGACGGTGTCGAGGGCGAAGCGTTCGAGGGCCCCCAGCCGGGCCAGCTCCTGGCCGAGTCGCAGGCCCCACTGCTGCAGCTGCAGCCGGTAGTCGGCCCGGGCCGGACATCGGCAGCCCTGGTATGTCTGGCCGTCACTTCCCCCCAGCACCTGCTCGTGGGTCGAGAGGATTTCGACCCGTCCATCGGCGTGGATCATGCCCTGGACGCTGGGGGAGCAGACCTCGTCGGCAGCGGCCAGCCACTCCTCCACCAGGGCTCCCTGCCGGGGCAGCAGCTCGTGCTTCCAGTCGGCGGCGGGCATGGGCAGGGTCTCGAGGGCCTGGCGCAGCCGCTGGCGGCGGCCCTGACCGTCGAGGGCCCCCAGATCGAGGGGGGCCAGGGCCAGGCGGGCATTGCCCTCGCCGCTGAACCCTTCGTTGAGCTTGACCACCACCTCGGACAGACCGCCGCACGACTCCCACAGCGCGGCGGCGGCTTCGGCCAGGCCGTCGAGGTCGTGCCTCAGGTCGCTTCCCCGGGGATGGGGCAGTCCGCAGCGCTCGAACAGCTCGCGGCTGCCGGCCTTGCTGCCCCAGTGGGCCAGCGACGGATCGCTGCCCAGCAGAGGCAGCTGCAGCCGTTCCGACAGCTGCCGCTCCAGCGGCCCCACCAGGAAGCAGGTCATCAGGCTGCGGCCGGGCCGGAGTTCGGCGCGGATGCGCTGCAGCAGCCGCGGCCGTTCGAGCAGCTTGGCCGTGAGGGGGCGCAGGGAGGCGTCGTCGGTGTCGAACAGCCGCAGCCGCTGGCGGGCATGGGAGGTGGGCACCCCGGGCAGCAGCTCGAGCACCATGTCGACCACCAGGTCGGGCAGCAGCTTGCTGGTGACGTAGATCACCCGGTTGCGGGGGTGGCGCAGGCGCACCAGCTCGAACAGCTGTCGCTCCTCGTAGTGGTGGGCTCCGGGCACCAGGGCCAGTTCCCGCGGCTCAAAGCTCAGCGATGGCAGCACCAGCAGGTCGTTGCCGTCGTCGTCGTGCAGCAGCAGATCAGGCAGCTGGGCCTGAAGTTCGCGGAACCCGTGCGCCTCCACCCGCCCGCTGCCCCCGTGTCTGCCGGTGTGGGCCCACGGTAGAAACGGTCCAGCCCGCTGCCCACCGGTGCCCCTCGACTCCCCCTCCCGTGCCTGGCCCTGGTGGCCGCTGCTGCCGATCTATCCCTACGGCCGTCGCCGCACCCTGCTGCGGACCCTGGTGCCGGGCGAGGTCTGGAGCCTCGAGCAGCTGCAGGGGGTGTTCTCGGTGGCGGTGCCGATCCGCATGACGGTGCTGCGGCTGCCCCAGGGGCTGCTGCTGTACGCGCCGGTGGCGCCCACTGGGGAATGCCTGGCGCTGCTGCGGGGGCTGGAGGCCGACCACGGACCGGTGTGCACGATCGTGCATTCCACCAGCTCGGGGCTCGAGCACAAGCTGCCGGTGCCGGCGATGGCGCGGGCGTTCCCGGCGGCGCAGGTCTGGGTGACGCCGGGCCAGTGGAGCTTCCCTGTGCCCCTGCCGATGGCGTGGCAGGGCTTTCCCAGCCGGCGCACCCGGGTGTTGTTCGACGAGGGCCTGCCCCATGACGATGTGCTCAGCTGGCAGGCCCTGGGGCCCGTGCCCCTGGGACCGGGGCCGTTCTTCGAGGCAACGGTGCTGCACCGGCCCAGCGGCACGCTGGTGCTGACCGATGCCCTGGTGGCGGTGTCGGATCGTCGCCCGGAGCTGCTCGATCTTGAGCCCCGCCCGTTGCTGTATCACGCTCGCGACGACGGCACCGAGCCGCTGCATGACGACGAGGAGCGGCGGCGGCGGGGCTGGCGGAGGCTGGCGCTGTTCGCCAGCTTCTTCCAGCCCGCCTGCCTCGAGACAGTGGGGGCCTGGTACCCCTTCCGCTGGCAGACGGACTGGGAACAGCATTTCGAGCGGTTCAGCGCTGGCGGTGGCCTGCAGGTGGCGCCGATCCTCGAGGAACTGGTGTTTCCGCGCCATCGGGACCGGATGGCCGCCTGGCTGCGCCAGGTGGCGGCCCTGGGGGTGCAGCGGGTGGTGCCGGCCCATTTCGATGCGCCGGTGACGGCCAGCGATGCTGACCTGGCGCGGCTGGCCACCGCCTGGGAGGGCGGGCCGCCCCAGCACGATGCCGAGGACCGTCAGCTGCTGCGGCGGTTCAATGCAAGGCTCGAGCGGCTGGGGGTGGTGCCCCTCAGTCGTCGTCGCTGATGGTGCCGAACACGGAGCGCTCCAGCTCCATGCGCTGTTCCATCTGGCGGAGGAAATAGCCAGTCATCATCGCCGAGGCCAGCAGGCCGGCCAGGTTGTCGCGGCTGGTCTGCACCTTCACCTCAAACTGCTCGCCGGGGAGCATCCCCAGCAGTCCCTGCACGTTGTGGCGGATGATCTCCTGGACGTCGGGACCGGCGGCGCGGGCCACCCGCTGCAGCACGTCAGGGCTCTGGTCCTGGAGGTAGCGGATGAGGCCGTTGCCCGAAATGGCATCGGATTCCGTCGTCAGAAACTCGGGATTGAACATTCCGTCCCAGGCCAGGGCCAGTGCTCAACCTAACAGCACCGCATGGGACTCAGTGGCGCGGCAGGGGGCCGAACCGGTCGAGGGGCCAGTAACGCCAGACGGCCACGCCGATCAGCCGGTCTTCGGGCAGAGGCCCCCAGAGGTGCGAGTCGAGGCTGGCGTTGCGGTTGTCGCCCAGCACCAGCAGGTCAGCGGCGGGAACGGTGAGCGTGGGGAGGGCGTAGGCCATCGGAGCGGCGATGAACGGTTCGGCCACGGCGGCACCGTTGCGCTGCAGCCGGCCGTCTGCCACGGCGATGCGGTCTCCGGGCAGGCCCACCACCCGCTTGATCAGGGCGGCGTCGCCGTCGTACCCGCCGGCGGTGAGCTGCGCCGGCGGCCGGAAGACCACGATCGCGCCCCGCTGGGGCCCACGGCCGAGGCGATGGCCGAGCTTCCACACCAGCACGCGGTCGCGGGGCTGCAGGGTGGGCAGCATCGACTCGGAGGGGATCCAGCGGGGTTCGATCACCCCCCAGCGCAGCACCAGGGCCAGCAGCAGCACCAGCAGCAGGCTGCGCAGCTGCTCCCCCACAGCCGCCAGGGCTCCGGCACGGGGGGAGTCGCCGCTGGGGGTCATGGCTGGGGGGCGGGGGGGTCGCACAATCGTGGCTCACGGCGGCGGGTCCAGTGGCTGAGCAGGCGCTCTTGAATCGGCGGGCCGCCGGGGCCCTGCTGGCGGCCTTCCACGGCCTGGGCCTGCGGCGGCTGGTGCTCTGCCCCGGCAGCCGTTCGGGGCCCCTGGCCCTGGCCGCCGCCGCCCTCGAACCCCATGGGCTGCAGCTGTTCGGCGCCATCGACGAACGGTCGGCGGCGTTCTTCGCCCTGGGGCTGGCCCGGGCCGACGGCCTGCCCGCGGCGGTGGTCACCACCAGCGGCACCGCCGTGGCCGAACTGCTGCCGGCGGCCGTCGAGGCCGACCGCAGTGCCCTGCCGCTGCTGCTGCTCACCGCCGACCGTCCGGAACGTCTCAAGGACTGCGGGGCCAATCAGACCGTGAACCAGGAGGCCTTTCTGCTGCCGGTCTGTCGGCTGTTGCTGCAGGGGCCGATGGCGGGGCTCCACGGGGCCGACGAGGCCCGCCTGGCGGGCATGGCCCGCACCGCCTGGCGCCACTGCCTTGGGGTGCCGGCCGGTCCTGTGCACGTGAACCTGCCCTTTGAGGAACCGCTGCACGCGGAGATGGGCCACGTGCCGCCGCCGGCCGCCCTCGACGCTGCCCCCACCCCTGCCCCCGACCCGCAGCCGCCCACGCCGGGGCTCGACCCCGACCAGCCCGGGGTGATCGTCGCCGGCCCGTGGCGCCGGGGATCGGCGGCCGCCTTCGCGGGGGCCCTGCGGCGTCTCTGCCGCCGGACGGGCTGGCCGGTGCTGGCCGATCCGGCCTCTGGGCTGCGGGGGCTGCCGCTGCCCGTGGTGGCGGGGTACGACGCCCTGCTGGCGGATCCCGCCCAGGTTCCGCCGGTGGGCCAGGTGCTGCGGCTGGGACCGCTGCCCGCCAGCCGACGGCTGCACCACTGGCTGGCCGGTCTGGACGCCACCCAGGAGCTGGTGACCGAGGGCGATCCGCGCCGGCTAGACCCGGTCAGCGGCGGTGTGCCCCAGTGGTGCTGCGGCCTTGAGGCCTGGGAGGCGGCCCTGCCGGCGGGGACGCCCCAGGCCGGCGCCGCCGCCCTGGCCGAGCGGTGGCAGCAGGCCGAGGCGGGGCTGCAGGCCGAGCTGGACCGGCGCCTGGCGCCCGAGGGCCCGCTGGGTGAACCGGCCCTGGCCCGCTGGCTGCAGCGGCAGCTGCCGGAGGGGCTGCCCGTGATGCTGGCCAACAGCAGCCCGGTGCGCGACTGGGAGAGCTGGGCGGGCTGTCCGGGGCGGCAGCGGCCGGTGGTGAGTTTCCGGGGGGCTTCGGGCATCGATGGCACCCTCTCCCTGGCGGCGGGCCTGGCGGCGGCCTGGGGAACGGTGCTGCTGGTGACGGGCGACCTGGCCCTGCTGCACGACGGCAACGGCTGGTTGTGGCGGCAGGAGCTGGCCCGGCGGGCTCCCGCGGCGCGGCTGCGGGTGCTGCTGATCGACAACGGCGGCGGCGGCCTGTTCGAGCAGTTGCCGATCCCGCGCCGGGGCCTGGATTTCGACCGCCTGTTCGCCATGCCTCAGACGGTGGACCACGAAGCCCTGGCGGCGGCCCATGGCGTGCCGGCCCGGCGGGGGGCTGAGCGCCTCGAGCAGCTGGTCGACGATCTGGACTGGCTGCTGGCGAGTGATGCCGCCGACCCCGTGCGGTTGCTGCGCCTCTGCACGGAACGGGCCGCCGATGCCCTCCTGCGCCGCCGTCTGCTGGAGCCGCCGGCGGGACCCGCAGGATGGTGGCAGCCCCCTGCGCCCCCCAGCTGATGCCGCCGTCCCCGTCCCGCCGGGTGCTGCCCGGTGATCCCCTGCTGACCTGGATCCCCTGGGGCAGCTACGAGGACGTGCTGCTGGACCGGGCCGATGGCGAGGGCATCGCCCGCATCGCCATCAACCGTCCTGAGAAGCGCAACGCCTTCCGGCCGCGCACGGTGCGGGAGCTGTGCGATGCCTTCCACCGCGTGCGCCATGACCCGGCCATCGGGGTGGTGCTGTTCACGGGGGTGGGTCCGGCGGCCGACGGCGGCTACGCCTTCTGCGCCGGCGGCGACCAGTCGGTGCGTGGGGATGGCGGCTACCTGGATGAGGATGGCCTGCCGTCGCTCAATGTGCTTGACCTGCAGCGGCAGATCCGCAGCCTGCCGAAGGTGGTGATCGCCCTGGTGGCCGGCTATGCCGTGGGCGGTGGCCAGGTGCTGCACCTGCTCTGCGACCTGAGCCTGGCGGCCGAGAACGCCCAGTTCGGCCAGACCGGTCCGCGGGTGGGCAGCTTCGACGGGGGCTACGGCTGTGCCCATCTGGCCCGGCTGGTGGGGCAGCGGCGGGCCCGGGAGATCTGGTTTCTCTGCCGCCGCTACGGCGCCCACCAGGCCATGGCCATGGGACTGGTGAACGAGGTGGTGCCCCTGGCGCAGCTCGAGAACGAGGGGGTCCTGTGGGCCCGCGAGATCCTGGCCCACAGCCCCACGGCGATCCGCTGTCTCAAGGCGGCCTTCAATGCCGAGACCGACGGCATGGCCGGCCTGCAGGAACTGGCGGGCCAGGCCACCCACCTCTTCTACCGAACCGAGGAGGGGCGGGAGGGGCAACGGGCGTTTCTCGAGAAGCGACCGCCCGACTTCGGCGAGACTCCCTGGCTCCCATGACCGTCTCAGGCTGAGTCCTGTTATTTGACTCTGCTGAAACGATTAAGACGGCTGCGTCCCGTGAGTCTGGGTCGCTAGCAGTGGGGGAGCATTCCCCACCACCGATGAAAAGTCTGCTGGCCCCCCTCAGCCTGCTGCTGGGACTGCCCGTGCTGGGCGTGACTCCGGCCTTCGCCGCCCCCGAAACCATCGCCTCGCGCGACCCCCAGCTCCCCCGGGCGGCAGAGCCGTCCCTGGTGGTGGAGCTGAGCCGCCGGGCCCGGCGGGTGCGGGTGCTGCGTGATGCGGTCGAGATCGCCTCGTTCCCGGTGGCGGTCGGTCGCCCCGATGCCCCCACCCCAGCGGGGGAGCACCGCATCTTCCGCATGCAGAAGGACCCCGTCTGGTCGAGCCCGTGGGAGGCCAAGCACGTGGCCCCCAGCCCCATGGGTCCCATCGGCACCCGCTGGATGGGCTTCTGGTATGCCTGCGGCAACCGCACCTCGATGGACCCCAACCCCCCCGCCTACCGGCCGGAGGTGTGCAAGGAGATCGGCTTCCACGGCAGCGGTAACGTGAACTCGATCGGATCGGCGGCCAGCAACGGCTGCGTGCGCATGTTCGACCGTGATGCCGTCGCCCTGTTCGACCTGGTGCGGGAAGGCACCACCGTCCGCGTCGTCGACTGACGCCGGCGGTTCGATGGTGCGTTCCCTGCGACTGCTGCTGCCGCTGCTGCTGAGCCTGGGGCCGGTGGTCGGGCCACCCCCCCTGTGGGCCGGTCCCCTCGACGATCCCGACCACCCCCTTCGGCCCCTGCCCCTGCGACTCTCGGACCTGCCGCCGATGGTGCTTGCGCGGGCCGAGCGGCAGCTGGTGCTGCACCGCAGCCGCCGTCAGCTGCTGCTGATCGAGGGGGGGCAGCTGCTGGGGCGCTGGCCGGTGGCGGTGGGCATGCCGGGCTGGGAGACCCCCTCCGGCCAGTTCCGGGTGCTCGACAAGGTGATCGAACCGAGCTGGGCCCACCCCGAGACCGGAGCGGTGACGCCCTCAGGCAGCGACACCAACCCGCTGGGCAGCCGCTGGATCGGCTTCGCCCGCGACTGCACCCCCAAGAAGGCCCATGACGGCGAGCGGATGCTCGACATCCGCGGCTGCACCGTGGCGGGCTTCCACGGCACGCCCCACCGCTGGACCGTGGGCCATGCGGTGTCCCACGGTTGCGTGCGCCTGTTCGATGAGGACGTTCGCGATGTGTTCGATCGCGTCACCGTCGGCACCACGGTGACCGTGCTGCCCTGAGGGCCCCCGTAGAGTCGCCGCCGACCCTGTCGGTGAACGATGCGCATCCTCTTCGCGGCCGCCGAATGCGCCCCGATGGTCAAGGTGGGGGGGATGGGTGACGTGGTGGGTTCCCTGCCGCCGGCGCTGGCTGCCCTGGGCCACGACGTGCGCATCATCATGCCGGGCTACGGCAAGCTCTGGTCGCGGCTGTCGATCCCCGAGGAACCGATCTGGCGGGCCCACACCATGGGGGCCGAGTTCGCCGTCTTCGAGACCCGCCATCCTGAGAACGGGGTGCCGCTGTACCTGGTCGGCCATCCGGCGTTTGATGGCGAGCGGGTCTACGGCGGCGAAGACGAAGACTGGCGCTTCACCTTCTTCGCCAGTGCCACCGCCGAGTTCGCCTGGAACGTCTGGAAGCCCCAGGTGCTGCACTGCCACGACTGGCACACGGGCATGATCCCGGTGTGGATGCACCAGGACCCGGAGATCAGCACGGTCTTCACCATCCATAACCTCAAGTACCAGGGCCCCTGGCGCTGGAAGCTGGACCGCATGACCTGGTGCCCCTGGTACATGCAGGGCGACCACACGATGGCGGCGGCCCTGCTTTACGCCGATCGGGTGAATGCAGTGTCGCCCACCTATGCCCAGGAGATCCGCACGGCCGAGTATGGCGAGAAGCTTGACGGGCTGCTCAACTACATCAGCGGCAAGCTGCGCGGCATTCTTAACGGCATCGATGTCAAGAGCTGGGATCCGGCCACCGACCGGCGCCTGCCCGCCACCTACAGCGCCGATGACCTGGCGGGCAAGGCCGAATGCAAGCGCCGGCTGCAGGAGCGGATGGGGCTGCCCCAGCAGCCCGGCACCTTTCTGATCGGCATGGTGAGCCGGCTGGTGGACCAGAAGGGCGTCGATCTGCTGCTGCAGGTGGCCGACCGTTTTCTGGCCTACACCGACACCCAGATCGTGGTGCTGGGCACCGGTGACCGGTCGTACGAGAGCGGCCTGTGGCAGATGGCCGCCAGCCATCCGGGCCGCTTCGCCGCCTTTCTCACCTACGACGACGACCTGTCGCGGCTGGTGTATGCCGGCAGTGATGCCTTTCTGATGCCCTCGCGGTTCGAGCCCTGCGGCATCAGCCAGATGCTGGCCATGCGCTACGGCACCATCCCTGTGGTGCGGCGGGTGGGGGGCCTGGTGGACACGGTGCCGCCCTACGACCCGGGGGACCAGACGGGCAATGGCTTCTGCTTCGACCGTTACGAACCGGTCGACCTGTACACGGCCCTGGTGCGGGCCTGGGAGGCCTACCGCCATCGCGGCAGCTGGCAGGAGCTGATGCGGCGGGTGATGCGCCTCGACTTCAGCTGGGCCCGGTCGGCGGCGGCCTACGACCAGCTCTACCGCGAGGTGTGCGGCGTCAAGGAACCGAGCCCCGAAGCCGAGAGCGTGGCGCGGTTCTCGCAGCCGCAGCCGCCCGACCAGCTGGCGGCCCGGGCCGAGGCCGAGGCCCGCGGGCCGGCGCCGCTGCCCCAGCCCGAGCCCCAGCGGCGCCTGAACCCGCTGTCGCTGCTGCGCCGGCGTGGCGGCGGCTGAACCCGACCCCCAGCAGGGGTCTTCACCGCTGCTGCCGGTGCTGTGGCGCAGCCCCTGGCGGCGGCTGCTCGACGACCTGGCCCGCGACCTGCCGGCCCTGGCGGCCTTCCTCGGCCTGCGGGCCCGCGAGCTGCTGCGGCGCAACTTCAGCGGCGAGCTGTCGGTGCCGGCCTTCTGGCCCCGGGGGCTGATCGTCTGGTTCTGGCCGTTGCTGCTGTTGCTCGCCCTGGGGCTGCTGCTGCTGCCGCCGGTGCTGCTGCTGCGCCACGGCACCGCGCCTGCCGAGCCCCCGCCGCCGCCCCTTGAACTGCCCCTGGATCCCCTGCCGGCCCCCGGCAGCGAGCCACCTCCATCGCCGGTCGACCCCGGGCCGGTGCCGGCCCCGGTCCCGTCGGCGCCGCCCCTGGATCCGCTGCTGCAGCTGTTCGAGGCCGAGGGGGGGGCCGATCTGCTGCGCACGGCCCGGCCCCAGCCGCTGCAGGGCCGGCTGCAGCTGGAGGTGGAGCCTGGATTTCTGGCCCTGCCGCTGGAGGAACGTCAGCGCCTGGCCGAGGGCTGGCTGCAGCAGACGCGGGCCATGGGCTACGGGCGCCTCGAACTGCTCGGCCCGCAAGCTGACACCGTGGGCCGGTCGGCGCTGGTGGGCGACGGCATGATTCTGCTCACCCCCCAGCCCCGCCGAACGTCACCGTCGCCATGAGTCCCACCCTCTGCCTGCAGGACCTCGAGCGCCATTTCGGCCGCCGCGTGCAGCGCCTCGGGGGGGTGGATCCGGTGAGCCTGCAGTGGGCCTTCGAGCAGGTGAGCACCGACAGCCGCTCGGTCGGCCCCGGCGACCTGTTCGTGCCCCTGCGGGGCGAGCGCTTCGACGGTCACGACTACCTGGAGGCGGCGTTGAGTGTGGGGGCCGCCGGTGCGCTGGTGGCCGACGACTGGCGGGGCACTCCCCCGGCGGGCCTGGCGACCCTGGCGGTGCCCGACACCCAGGCGGCCTACCAGCAGGTGGCGGGTCTGTGGCGGCGGCAGCTGCGGGCGCCGGTGGTGGCGGTGACGGGGTCGGCCGGCAAGACCACCACCCGCGAGCTGATCCGCGCCTGCCTGGCGCCGCTGGGGCCGGTGGAGGCGAGCGTCGGCAACGAGAACAACGACATCGGTGTGCCGCGCACGCTGCTGCGCTGCCGCGCCGATGCGGCAGCGGTGGTGATCGAGATGGGGATGCGGGGGCTGGGGGAGATCGAACGCCTGAGTGTCTGTGCCCGCCCCGATGTGGCCGTGATCACCAACATCGGCACGGCCCACATCGGCCGGCTGGGCAGCCGTGAGGCGATCGCCACGGCCAAGTGCGAGATCGCGGCGGCCCTGGATCCGGCGGGGCTGCTGGTGGTGCCGGCGGGAGATCCGCTGCTGGAGGCGGCCCTGGCGGCGGCCTGGTCGGGCACGGTGTGCCGGGTGGCGCTGCACGACGACGAGCGGGCGCCCGACACCCCGGCACCTGACCGGCTGGGGGTGCTGCTGGCCGATGGACGCCTGCGGGTCGAGGGGGGGGCGGCCCCGCTGGAGCTGACGCTGCCCCTGGAGGGGCGCCACAACGCCCGCAATCTGCTGTTGGCCCTGGCGGTGGCCGAACGTCTGCAGGTGCCGGCGGCGGCCCTGCAGGCCCTGGCGGTGACCCTGCCGGGGGGGCGGGCGCGACGGGTGGCGCTGGCCGGCGACCTGGCCGGGGTGACGGTGCTCGACGAGACCTACAACGCCTCGCCCGAAGCGATGCTGGCCAGCCTCGATCTGCTGGCGGCCCAGCCGGGGGGCCGCAAGTTCGCGGTGCTGGGCACGATGCTCGAGCTGGGCGACCGCAGCCTTGAGCTGCACCGCGCGGTGGGTGAACGGGCCCGCAACCTGGGCCTGGCGGGGCTGGTGGTGGTGGCCGCCGAGGCCGAGGCCGAGGCCATGCTCGCCGGTGCCGCCGGCCTGCCGCTGCTGCAGCGGGCCGCCAGCCCCGAGGCCGCTGCAGCACCCCTGCGCCAGTGGCTGCAGGCCGGCGACCACGTGCTGCTCAAGGCCAGCCGCGGCGTGGCCCTGGAACGCCTGCTGACAACGCTGGCACCAGATCGGTGTGGTTGAGATTGTTGCCGACGGGTCGTGAACCCTGCAATCAAGATCAGGGGTGGAGTGGAGAAACACCTTTTCATACTCATGCGCGTGCTTTTGCATATCAATTTCTGTGTGCCGATCCATCATTCTGCGGCGGGCTCGATGGTTGTGGTGGCTTCGAGCCTTTGTTGTGGTCGTAGCGGCTCCTTCCTGTGTGATTGACTTTGAGTGGTCACGCTTGATTGAGTGTTGCTGGCTGCTCAGATTCAATCGAGCCTGTCTTCATGAAGCCGAAGCGGGCACTGGTTGGATCATTGTAGGGAGGTGGACAGTCAGGAACTCAGAAACTGGAACAAAAGAAGGAGCTATGGTGCTGAGCCGCAGAACGCTTCTCCAGCGGTCAGCCATGGCAAATGGGCCATTCTCTCGGGAAACTTCAACACATGGCCCGTGAAGCCTTCAATGAACGTAACATTTTTCGTGTTTGTGTCCTGGCCAGTTGGCACGCTGGCAGATGACCTGCATAATTAATGCCACCCACATCACGACCCCATGTCATTCAAGCGCAACCTGTACCTGCTCCCCGCTGTCTTGTTGCTCCATGGTGTCTTTGCATCTGCTTCGCTGGCAGAGACTGTGGCACGTGCCAATGGCCGTTGTTCCCTGAAGATTAATGAGTACGAGGCCTTCAATGGTTACTGCACGGTGAGGCAGAAGCAGAATGGCCCAACGACGGTCTTCCTTGTTGACCTGGACAATGGCAACCACTTCCGGTTCGCGGGCCCTGGTCGCCAGCAACTGCACGTCGAAACGGTTTCAGGCATTCAGCAGAATGTCCTTTTTGAGGATGAGGGTAGCAAGGGTGTGTTCACCTGGAATGATGGCAACAGCACCCAGCGCCTGTCGGTCAAGACCGATGTCGCGACCAATCCGAATGCTCAGTTTGATGATCACCCCAGCACCGCTGTCGGATCAACATTGGCGGGTGCCGCAGTCGGGGCGCTGATCGGGGCCTTGCTGAACGGTGGCAAATCATCAAAAGCTCCGGTGTCGATTGAAGGGCAGCCGGTGGCTGACCTGCAGGGTCTGATTGGCAGCGACCCGGGCTACGTGGAGAGCCGCCTGACCGGCTCTGGATACACCTACATCCGTTCCGCCCCGCGTGAAAACGGCTTGGATTCCTTCTGGAAGCGTGGCGGCAGCTGTGTGGATGTGCGGAGCATCCTCAATCGCTATCAGTCGTTCACTTACGCCAATCCCGCGAACTGCAACTGAGAACCCTGGGCTCTGAACCATCGGCTCAGCCCACGGGGACGTTGTGCTGGCATCTCCAGCGATCATCCCCAGACCGCCATCCCCGTGGTCGGAGCCACGTCATCTGCTCAGGGTTTCGCCCCCTGCCCTTCCGTTCCCCCAGGACTTCAGGATGGACCCAGCCTCGTCGGAGAGATGTGGACCAGCTCGATTGGCTGGTGGCGGCCGACCGCATGACCCATCCCCTGCCGTCGTCTGCGCTGCAGCGTCGATAGGCTTCGGTCAGATATGGCAAGGGCATGCACTGGAGCCAACTCACGGCGATCAACACCGCCAAGGTGCTCACGATCGTGCTGCTGCTGGTGCTGGCCGCGGTGCTCGGCGTGCACGACATGCGTCAAGTGCTGTACCTGAGCCTGCACATCAGCTACTGCCTCTGGTGGTTGCTTGAGCAGTGGCTGTTGCCTGAACGGGCCCGACAGATGTTTGCTGAACGGGTGGGACCGTTGGGTTTTGGTGGTGCCCTGGTGTTCATCGGCGTTCTTTACAGCCTGCCGGGCCTGCTGGCCTTTCTCAATCCGGTGCCGATCTCGCCGGCCAGCGTGGCTGTTGCCGTGGGGCTGTTCAGCTTCGGTAGCCTGATCAATGCCACGGCTGATGTGCAGAAAACCACCGCCAAGGCCCTGGGCGCCGGCCTGGTCAGTGATGGCATCTGGCGGCGGGTGCGTCACGTCAATTACCTGGGTGATCTGCTGCGTTACCTCAGCTTTGCTGTGGTGGCCGGTAATGGTTGGGCTTATCTGGTGCCGATTCTTGTCGCTCTTCTGTATCTCCAGCGCATTAACCAGAAGGAGTCGCAGATGGCTGCCAAGTATCCCGGTTTTGCCGCCTGGAAGCAGACCAGTGCACGGTTGCTGCCTGGGATCTGGTGAGCTGCGCCTGTAGGTCTGCCGGGATGAAATGAAGCCCTTATGTCTTTCTGTTGATTGAGGTTCTGGGTGGTTGTCCACAGGTGTTTAGAGCAGATCTAACAGCAGCACCGCACACACAATGGCATTCCCTATCGCATGGGAGATGGACGTGACCCATACCGCGGTCCACCGCGATCGGTGGCGCCACCTGATGTAAGTCATCGCGAGATAAGCGCCGCCAACGAGGCCCGCGGCCATACCTGAAACAAGCCCAAGGTTCAGGTGGGCCGCAAAGAAGGCAGCGGTTGATGCGATCGCCTGGGTGCCTGTGCCCAGCCTGAGCCTGCGGCACAGCCCAATCGGCAATGATTGATACACCAGGGTTTCAACCCATGGAATCACAAAGACCGCCCCAATGACGTATGGGGCAAGCGATTCTGGTCCATCGCGCGTTGACGCGCCCAAGGCCATGAATGGCAAGCCCACAAGCATTGAAGCCAGCAATCCCTCCACACCCACCCGCCAGCAGAACTGCCAAGGGGTTCTGTGGCGATATCGCCGCAGGAACATGGCGTACAGGCGTCGGATGCCCCTCATTCATCAGTGACGATGAATCCGCTGCTCCGCCAGCTCAGGAGTGGCGGCCACGCGGCTGGCGGCCTGGGC
>JBMOIF010000055.1:0-15239 GCA_049317465.1 Prochlorococcaceae cyanobacterium
TCAACAACCGCCTCGGCAACGGCGCCCAGGTGTACCTGGGCAGCGCCGAACTGGCCGCCGTCTGCGCCCAGCTGGGCCGCATCCCCACCAAGGAGGAGTATCTGGCGATCGCCGCCGAGAAGATCGACCCCATCGGCGACGAGCTCTACCGCTACCTCAACTTCGACCAGATCGATGGCTTCACCGAGGCCGGCCGGGTGGTGAGCGCCGAAGACGAAGCACAGGTGCTGGCGGGAGTGTGACCAAAGCTACGAACCGTGTCGTCTTCACCCGCCCTTCACCAGCCCAAGGCCATCCTCCGGTGGTCTGTCCCTGCCCCCCCCATGACCCGTTCCTCCTGGCTGCATCGCAGCGCCTGGGCCCTGGCCAGCGCCGGCGTGCTGGCGCTCTCCGCCTGCAGCTCGGCCACCGACACCGCCAAGGACGCCGCCGGCACGATGGGTGATGCCACCAAGAATGCCGCTGGCGCAGTCGCTGACACCACCAAGAACGCTGCCGGCGCTGTGGCCGACACGGCCAAGGATGCCACCGGCGCTGTGGTGGACACCACCAAGAACGCCGCCGGCACGGTCGCCGACACCGCCAAGAACGCCGCCACCGCCACCGGCCAGGCTGCCCTCGCCCCGGCCGTGAACCCCGTGCTCGACTTGCTCAAGAAGGGTGAGGCCGAAGTCAAGGCTGGCAATCTGGCCGGCGCCGCCGCCACCATGGGTGGCTTCCAGGGCATCTGGGAGAAGGCCGGCCCCGTGATCCAGCCCCTGGCCGGTGACAAGTGGGGCGCCATCGACGGCGCCGCCAAGACCGTGATCAGCACCTTCGGCAACGGCGCCAAGCCCGACGCGGCCGCAGCCACCTCGGCCATCACCGGTCTGATGGGCCCCCTCAAGGGACTCACCGGCCAGTGATCTGACCCCCCGGCCGGGTCACCCAGGGAGCCCTTGGGATGACCCGGCCCTCCGATCAGGCCAGCGGGTTGACCAACCGCAGAGCCTCCTGCCTGGCCCGCTGAAGCAGGTCGTCATCGATCACCGGCGTGAGGTTGGCCATCCCACACGACCACACGGGATCCGTGAAGCACAGATCCCGGCGCCTGAACCGGGCGACTGAACCGGGCGACTGAATACGGTGAGACTCCGCCCGGCCATCCCCAGCCCTGAACCAGGAGACCCTGCTGTTCGAACCGGCGGTGCCGGCCCCCGGCGCCCTGCGGGCGGTGCTGGCGTTTCCGAGCACCTACAGCGTCGGCATCACCAGCCTGGGGTTCCAGATGGTCTGGGCGACGCTGGCCCAGCGCCACGACATCGACGTGCGGCGCCTGTTCACCGATCAGGCCGACCCGCCCCACCGCAGCGTCGAGCTGTTCGGCCTGTCGCTGAGCTGGGAGCTCGACGGCCCGGTGCTGCTTGATCTGCTCGAAGACCAGCGCATCCCCCTCTGGAGCCACGAGCGCAGCGACGACGATCCGCTGGTGTTCGGCGGAGGGCCGGTGCTCACCGCCAATCCCGAGCCGCTGGCGCCGTTCTTCGATGTGGTGCTGCTGGGGGACGGCGAAGAGCTGCTGCCCGAATTCCTCGATGCGGTGGTGGCCAGCCGCGGCCAGCCACGGCACCAGCGCCTGCGCCAGCTGGCCCGCCTCGAGGGCGTCTACGTGCCGGCGCTGCATGTGCCCCGTTACGACGGCGAGGGTCGCCTCAGCGCCGTTGAACCCGTCGACGGCGAGGTGCCGGCCACCGTGCGCAAACGCACCTGGCGCGGCAACAGCCTCACCCAGTCGGCGGTGGTCACCCCCGAGGCGGCCTGGCCCTCGATCCACATGGTCGAGGTGGTGCGCAGCTGCCCCGAGCTGTGCCGCTTCTGCCTGGCCAGCTACCTCACCCTGCCCTTTCGCACCCCGTCCCTTGAGGACAGCCTGATCCCGGCGGTGCAACGGGGCCTGGCGGTCACCGACCGCCTCGGACTGCTGGGGGCCTCGGTGACCCAGCATCCGCAGTTCGACGAGCTGCTGCAGTGGCTCGACGGTCCGGCCGGCGACGGGGTGCGCCTCAGCGTCAGTTCCGTGCGGGCCGCCACGGTCACAGCCGAGCTGACGCGGATCCTCGCCCGCCGCGGGAGCCGCTCGCTCACCATTGCCATCGAGAGCGGCAGCGAACGGCTGCGGCAGGTGGTGAACAAGAAGCTGAGCGGCGAGGCCATCGCCGCGGCCGCCGCCCAGGCCCGGGCCGGGGGCCTCAGCGGGCTCAAGCTCTACGGCATGGTGGGCCTGCCGACCGAGACCGACGACGACGTCGAAGCCACGGCGGCGCTGCTGCTTGACCTCCGGCGCCGCACACCGGGCCTGCGGCTGAGCCTGGGGGTGAGCACCTTCGTGCCCAAGGCCCACACACCCTTCCAGTGGGACGGTGTCCGACCGGAGGCCGAGGGGCGGCTGCAGCGGCTGGGCAAGCGGCTGAAACCGAAGGGCATCGAGCTGCGGCCCGAAAGCTACGGCTGGAGCCTGGTGCAGGCCCTACTGTCGCGGGGCGACCGGCGGCTGGCGCCGCTGATCGCGGCCGTGCGCGGTCGGCAGAGCAGTCTCGGCGCCTGGAAGCAGGGCCTGCGCCGTCTGCGGGATGAACCGCCGGCGGCTGGGCTGGCGCCCCCCAGCTGGGACGAGATCGTGCACGGCCACTGGACGCCGGGAGAGGTGCTGCCCTGGAGCCACCTGCACGGCCCCCTGCCCGAAGCCACCCTCATCGCCCACCGCCAGGCGAGCCTCCACCCGGCCGCCTGAGGCTGGCCCGCAGACCCGCCAGCAGCAGCCAGCCGGCGACGTTGAGGCGGCCGTCATAGAAGGGCAGGTCGGTGGCATGCAGCACCACCAACATCAGCACGGCGGTCCACCAGGCCCGTTCGCTGGTGGGGGCCGCCGCCGCGGCCATGCCCCGGCGGGCGGCCGCCAGCAGCAGCCCCAGCACCAGCGCCACCAGCAGCACAGCCGCAGGCAGGCCATGGCTCAGGGCCAGGTCGAGCGGCAGGTTGTGGGGATGGCCGTGCCACACCCCCGCCCGCTGCGGGTACACCAGGCTGAAGGCCGCCGCCCCCCAGCCGAACCAGGGCCGCTCGGCCACCAGCGCCACGGCGATGGCCCACTGGCCCAGGCGGGTCGAGGCCAGGGGCCGCTGGCTGAAGGCCAGGTCGCTGAGACGTTCCCAGACGGCGGCCGGCACCAGGGCCCGGGCCGGATCCTGCAGCAGGGGTGGCACTCCGGGCAGCACCGCCAGCCCCACCGGCAGCAGGGCCAGCAGCAGCAGCGGCAGCAGCCACAGCCACCGGGCCGGCCCCAGCACCCAGGGCACCGCCAGCACGGCGGCCCCCCAGCCGTTGCGTGAATCGGTGAGCCAGAGGGCCGCCAGCTGGGCCAGCACCAGCAGCAGCAGCACCGGCCGCCGCCAGCCCCGCTGCCCGGGCTCGATGGCCAGGCCCAGCAGCAGCGGCCAGCTGAGGGCCAGCCAGGCGGCGGTGATGTTGGCGTAATCGAAAAGGCCCGAGAGCCGACCCACCGGATTGCCGCCCGGCGCCATGTGCCAGATCACCAGACCACCGAAGGCCTGCCAGGGGCCGCTCCAGCCCAGCAGCAGCTGCCCCAGACCGCTCACCACCACCGGCACGCTGCCGGCGACGAACAGCAGCCCGATGCGCCGGCGGGCCAGGGGGCTGGCCATGTAGGGCTGAAAGCCCCAGAAGCCCCAGAAGAACGGCAGCCAGTTCATCAGTCCCACCCAGGCCAGCCAGCCGCTGTAGGCCCGCAGGCAGCCCAGCAGCATCAGCACGCCCACCACCAGCAGCAGCCGGTTGCAGGGGTCGTCGAACCAGGGGCGGCGGCGGTGGCGGCTGCCCTGCAGCAGAGCCCAGAACAGGGGCGGCACCGCCAGCAGCAGGCTCGAGGCCAGCAGCAGCACCCCCAGCTGGAAACCGATCCAGCCCGACGGCGTGGCCTCCGCCGGCCGCCCCTGGCGCAGCCACCCCAGCACGCGCCTCGCCCCTGCCTGCATCCGTCCGCCGAGCGGAAACGGTCAGTCAAACACCGCTGTCCGCCCGCGATAGACCATCACCTGATGGCGCAGATGCAGGCGCAGGGCCCGGGCCAGGGCCAGGCGTTCCATGTCGCGGCCCTTGCGGATCAGGTCGTCCACCTCATCGCGGTGGCTCACACGCACGGTGGCCTGCTCGATGATCGGACCGTCATCGAGCTCTTCGGTCACGTAATGGGCCGTGGCGCCGATCAGCTTCACGCCCCGCTCCCAGGCCCGCTGGTACGGCTGCGCCCCCTTGAAGGCCGGCAGGAACGAATGGTGGATGTTGATCACCCGGTCGAAACGAACCAGGAAGTCGCCGCTCAGCACCTGCATGTACTTGGCCAGCACCGCCAGGTCGATGCGCTCCTCGGCCAGCAGCTGCAGCTGCCGCGCCTCGGCCTCAGCCTTGCCGGCGGCGGTCACCGGCACCAGTTCGAAGCGGGCGCCGAAGTCCTCGGCGATGGGGCGCAGGTCAGGGTGGTTGGCGATCACCAGGGGCACCGTCATCGGCAGCTCCCCGGCCCGGGTGCGCCAGAGCAGATCCAGCAGGCAGTGGTCCTGGCGGCTCACGAACAGCGCCACCCGGGCCGGCCGGTCGGAGAAGTGCAGCTGGCCGTCGCCGCCGAGCCGCTCGGCCAGGGCCCTGGCGGCCGCCGGCAGGGCGTCACGGGGCAGGCCGAAACCCTCCAGGTCCCATTCCAGGCGGCTGAGAAACAGGCCGGCGCCGCTGTCGGTGTGGTGGTCGGCGTGGCGGATGTTGCCGCCATTGGCCGCCACCCAACCGGACAGCTCACTGACCAGGCCCGGCCGGTCGGGACAGATCAGTTGCAGGATCGCCGTGGCGGCGGCCATGGACACAGGGGTGGGTGCCCCCTCCATGGTGGGGGCCGCGCAGACTGGATGACACCCCGCCGTCGCTGCAGCATGGCCGCGATCGACCAGCAGCTGGCACCGCATCTGGTGGGGCGGGCCCGCCGGGGGGTCGTCGGCGGCAGCCGTTATGCCGTGGCGCTGCGGGAGGCCGTGCGCGAGGCCGCCCGCGATCCCGACCGGCAGCCGGTGCTGATCCACGGCGAACCGGGCCTGGAGAAGGACAACCTCGCCGCCCTGATCCATTACGGCTCCCCAGACCGGCGGCAGCCGATGATCCGCATCGATGCCACCCTGCTGCGGCCCGACGCAGCCCAGCCGCTGCTGCAGGTGCTGGGCCGCGGCACGGTGCTGATCGACAAGGTCGACCTGGCCGATGCGGCCCTGCAGGACCTGCTGCTGCGGCAGCTGCACCAGAAGGGTCCCGCCCGCTGGATCTTCACCAGCGAGAAGGCCCTGCCGGCCTTTGAAGGGATCTGCAGGCAGATCCGGGTGCCCCCCCTGCGGGTGCGGCGCCAGGACCTGGGCGAATGGTTGCGCTACGACGTGCGTCAGCAGAGCCGCCGCCAGGGGTGGGCGCAGCCGCCGGCGGTGGCGCCCGGCGTGGTCGAGCGGCTGCAGCGGCACGACTTTCCCAACAACCTGCGCGAACTCGACCGGCTGGTGGCCCGGGCCCTGCGCCAGTCCCGCGATCAGCGGGGTGGACAACGGCCGCGGCTCCTGCCGGAGGACGTGTTCTGGACCGAAGGCCGCGATCAGCCCCTGCGGTTCGAGCTCTGGCGCTGGCGCCCCTGGCTGCGCACGACCCTGCGCTCGCCGCGGCTCTGGAACGGTCTGCTCTTCGGCCTGGTGAGCTGGCTGTTCGTGCTGGTGAACCTGTGGCTGTGGCTGGGGCCCCAGGACCGGGCCCACAACGGCGCCCTCAACCTGTTCTGGGCCTGGTGGTGGCCCCTGATCCTGCTGGCCTATCCCCTGGTGGGGCGGCTGTGGTGTGCGTTCTGCCCGTTCATGGTGTGGGGCGAGATCAGCCAGCGGCTGGCCCTGGCCCTGGGCCGGAGCCTGCCACGCTGGCCCCGGGGCAGCAGCGACGACTGGGCCTCCCCCCTGCTGGCGGCGGGCTTCGCGGCGATCCTGCTCTGGGAGGAACTGGCCGGCCTCGAGACCCACGCCCGCCGCAGCAGTGCCCTGCTGCTGCTGATCACCGCGGGCGCGGTGGTCGGGTCGCTGCTGGTGGAGAAGCGCTTCTGGTGCCGCTACCTCTGCCCGGTGGGGGGCATGAACGGCCTGTTCGCCAAGCTCTCGATCCTCGAGCTGCGGGCCGAGGCCGGCACCTGCAGCGGCAGCTGCAGCAGCTACGCCTGCTTCAAGGGAGGTCCGGCCGATGGCGAGGGCCTGGCCACGGCGGGCTGCCCCCTCGGCACCCATCCGGCCCATCTCACCGACAACCGCAACTGCGTGCTCTGCCTCACCTGTGCCCAGGCCTGCCCGCACCGGTCGGTGCAGCTGCGGCTGCGCCCCCCTGCCGCCGATCTCCAGCGCACGATGGCCGTGCCCCAGGGAGAACCCGGCCTGATGCTCGTACTGGCCGGGGGCGTCAGCCTGCACCACGTCACGCCGTTGCTCGAAGGCCTGACACCGCTGCCCCGGTTCAGCCTCGCCTGCCTGGCCCTGGCGGCGCCGGCCCTGGTCCTGCTGCCCCTGCGGCCTCTGCTGGGCGCCCAGCGCTGGCGCGACGGCCTCTATGGACTGCTGCCGCTGCTGTGGGGGGTGCTGCTGGCGCGCCACCTGCCCCTGGGGCTGGGGGAGGCCGGGCAACTGCTGACGGTCAGTTTCGGCCCGGACTGGCCAGGCTGGAGCGCCGATCCCCACGTGATCGGCTTCTGCCAGACCCTGGCGGTGATCACGGGGGCCCTGGGCAGTGTGGTGCTGCTGCGGCGGATGCTGCGCCAGGAGGGGGGACTGCACTGGCTGGCGGCCCTGGCGACAGTGCTGCTGGCGGCGGCGGGCAGGTGGGCTGCAGCGTGATCTGAGCGGTTTCACCACCTCACAACCTGCGCCGGCTACACCTTCCGGCAAGAGCCCCAGCGAATTCCATGACCACCATCCCTTCGGCTCCGGCCACCACCAGCCAGCTCAGCGACGCCGAAGCGGAACGCCTGCACGCCTGGTGGCAGGCCGCCAACTATCTGGCGGTGGGCATGATCTACCTGCAGGACAACCCGCTGCTGCGGGAACCGCTGCGGCCTGAACACATCAAGAATCGACTGCTGGGCCACTGGGGCTCCAGCCCGGGTCAGAGCTTCCTCTGGACCCATGCCAACCGGGTGATCCGGAACCACGACCTCGACATGATCTACCTGTCGGGGCCGGGCCATGGCGCCCCGGGCATGCTCGGCCCGGTCTACCTCGACGGCTCCTACAGCGAGGTCTACCCCGACAAGAGCCAGGACGTGGCGGGGCTGCAGCGCTTCTTCAAGCAGTTCTCCTTCCCTGGACACATCGGCAGCCACTGCACCCCCGAGACCCCCGGATCGATCCATGAGGGCGGCGAACTCGGCTACGTGCTCTCACACGCCTGCGGTGCCGTGTTCGACAACCCCGACCTGATCGCCCTGGCCTGCGTCGGCGACGGCGAGGCCGAGACCGGCCCCCTGGCCACCGCCTGGCACATCAACAAGTTCCTGAACCCCATCCGCGATGGTGCGGTGCTGCCGGTGCTGCACCTCAACGGCTACAAGATCGCCAACCCGACGATCCTGGCGCGGATCCCGGCGGAGGAACTCACCAGCCTGATGCGCGGCTACGGCTGGGAGCCGATCCTGGTGGAGGGCCATGAGCCGATGGTGATGCACCGCGCCATGGCCGCGGCCATGGACCAGGCCGTCGCCAGCATCCGCGCGATCCAGCGGCAGGCCCGCAGCAGCGGCGAAGCCACACGGCCCCACTGGCCGATGATCGTCATGCGCACCCCCAAGGGCTGGACGGGCCCCGCCGCAGCGCACGGCCATCGGCTCGAGGGGTTCTGGCGGTCCCACCAGGTGCCGCTGAGCAACCCTCGCCATGACCCCGAGGAACTGCGGCTGCTGGAAGACTGGCTGCGCAGCTACAACCCCGACGCCCTCTTCGATGCCGAGGGGCGGCTGCGGGCAGACCTGCGGCAGCTGTCGCCCCAGGGCCAGCGGCGCATGGGCTCCAACCCCCATGCCAACGGCGGCCTGCTGCGCTCGGATCTGCGCTGGCCCGACGTCGATGCCCTGGCCGTCGCCGTTGCGGTGCCGGGTCAGACCCTGGCCGAGAACACCTACCCCCTCGGCCAGCTGATCCGTGATCTGATCCAGCTCAACCGAGGCCGCTACAGGCTGTTCGGTCCCGACGAGACCCATTCCAACCGACTGCAGGCCGTCTACGAAACCACCAAGAAGGTGTGGATGGGCTCCTTCCTGCCGGAGGATCTCGACGGCAGCGAACTGAGCCGGGACGGCCACGTGGTCGAAATGCTCTCCGAACACACCCTGGTGGGGATGATGGAGGGCTACCTGCTCACCGGGCGCTACAGCTTCTTCCACACCTACGAAGCATTCGCCCATGTGATCAGTTCGATGTTCAACCAGCACTGCAAATGGCTGGATGTCTGCGAAGAAGTGCCCTGGCGCGCTCCGATCGGTTCCTGGAACTGCCTGATCTCTTCAACGGTCTGGCGACAGGATCACAACGGCTTCACCCACCAGGATCCGGGCTTCATCGACCTCGCCGGCAACAAGAAAGGAAGCGTCACCCGTGTCTATCTGCCCGCCGACGCCAACAGCCTGCTGGCGGTGGCCGAAGTGGCTCTGCGCGAAACCGATGTCGCCAATCTGATCGTCTCCGACAAGCAGAAGCATCTGCAGTACCTCACCCTTGAGGAAGCCCGTCGACACGTGGCCCGGGGCATCAGCATCTGGCCGTGGGCCAGCAATGACGATTGCGACTCCGCCATGGACGAACCCGACGTGATCATGGCGTCGGCAGGCGATATTCCCACCAAGGAGGCCCTGGCCGCGATCGCCATCCTGCGCAAGGAGCTGCCTGAGCTCAAGATCCGGTTCATCAACGTGGTCAAGCTCTTCAGCCTCACCCCCGCCAGCGAACATCCCCACGGCCTCAGTGATCAGGACTTCGACGATCTGTTCACCCTTGACCGGCCGGTGATCTTCAACTTCCACGGCTATCCCTGGCTCATCCATCGCCTCACCTATCGCCGTCACAATCACAACAATTTCCATGTGCGCGGCTACAAGGAGAATGGCAACATCAACACGCCACTGGAACTGGCGATGATCAACCAGATCGATCGCTTCAACCTGGTCATTGATGTCATCGACCGGGTGCCGAGCCTCGGCTCCCGCGCCGCCCACCTCAAGCAGCGCATGCAGGACGAGATCCAGCGCAACCGCGCCTACGCCTACGAACACGGCATGGACGACCCGGCCGTGAGCGACTGGACCTGGCCCCACGACCGTGGGTCCTGCTTCGCGAGCTGAGACCCGCCCGTGGCTGCCACCCTGGTGGTGAATGCCGGCAGCAGCAGCCACAAGCTGGTGCTGTTCGACGACGGAGGCTGCCGCCGCTGGAGCGGCGCCATCGACTGGAGTGACCGGGGCGGTGCCCTGGCCCAGACCCAGGGGCAGCTGGCACAGGCCCTGGCACCGCTGCTGTCGGAGGCCGGCAGCGGCGCCGGGCCGATCACGGCGGTGGGGCACCGCATCGTCCATGGCGGCGACCGCTTCCGCAGCGCCGTCGTTCTGGACGATGGCGTCACCGAGGCGCTCGAGGCCCTGCGGCGGCTGGCGCCGCTGCACAACGGCCCCGCCCTCGACACCCTGGCGGTGCTGCGACAGCTGTTGTCGGACGCCTGGCATGGCGCCGCCTTCGACACCGCCTTCCACCGCAGCCTGCCGCCGGAGGCCAGCACCTACGCCCTGCCCGCCGACTGGCGGGCCCGGGGGCTGCATCGCTTCGGTTTCCATGGCCTCAGCCACGGGGCGATCGCCCGCCGCTACCCCAGCGACCGGCTGATCAGCGCCCACCTGGGCGGCGGCTGCTCCCTGGCAGTGATCGCCGACGGCCGCTGCCGCGACACCACCATGGGCTTCACTCCCCTCGACGGCCTGGTGATGGGCACCCGCAGCGGCTCCCTCGACCCGGGACTGCTGCTGGAGCTGCTCGAGCAGGGCGTCAGCCTCGCCGAGCTGCGGGAGGGCCTGCACCGCCGCAGCGGCCTGCTGGGCCTGTCGGACCACACCGCAGACATGCGCCTGCTGCGGCAGCGGGCCGCGGCCGGCGACGGTCCCGCCCGCCTGGCCATCGATGTCTTCCAGCACCAGCTGCTCAAGGCCATCGGCGCCGGCATTGCCCTGCTCGGCGGCTTCGACGTGCTGGCACTCACCGGCGGCATCGGCGAACACGATGGGGCGCTGCGCGACTGGCTGCAGCAGCGGCTGCAGGGGCTGGGCCTGGCTCCGGCCGGCCCGGCCCGGCTCGAGGTCGTGCCGGCCGATGAGGAAGGCGAGATCCTGCGGCAGCTCAGGGCCCTGGAGCCACCGCCGCCAGGCAGGCCCGGCGGGTGAGGGCCATCGAGGTGAGGGTCGGGCTCTGCCAGCCGGAACCCGGCCAGCTGGCGCCGTCGGTCACCAGCAGATTGGAGCAGGTGTGGCAGCGGTTCCAGCGGTCGAGCACCGAAGTGGCGGGGTCGTCGCCCATCGGCGCTCCGCCCAGTTCGTGGATGTAGTACCCCGGCGGACCCGGCGCCGGGGAACCGGCGGCACTGGCCCGCACCCAGGGTTCGATCAGCGGCATCGCCACCAGGTCCTCGAGGGGGCGCACCTGCCCCCCCGCCGCCGTCGCCACCGCCTCGATGCGGGCCAGCATCGCCGCCACCAGCCGCCGCTCGCCCTGCCCCCAGCGCAGGGCGATGTGGGGGGCCGGCACACCCCAGGCATCACAGAGGCCGGGATCCAGGCTGACGCGGTTGGCTGGATCGCGGGCCACCTCGCCATGGCCGATCAGGAATCCCAGGGCAGCGTCCGGCAGCCGCCGCAGGGGGGCGGGCGGATCGAACCGCTGCACGGCGCACCAGAGGCCATAGCCCTCGCCGGTGTTGGGGATGAAGGTGCTTTCGGCCCCCGACAGGCCGGTGCCGGCGGGCGCCGGCCCCGGGTCGGGCAGGGCCACGAAGCGGGCGATCGACACGTGGTCCATCAGGCCGACGCCGATCAGCCCGTGGGGATCCACCAGACCACCGGCCTGGCGGTCGTCCCTCGACAGCAGCAGCAGCCGCAGGCTCTCGATGGTGGAGGCGCAGAGCACCACCAGCCGCGCCCGGGCCCGCTCAAGGGCACCGCTGGCGGCATCGACGAACAGCACCCCCTCGGCCCGGTCTCCACCGGGGGCCAGCAGCACGCGGCAGGCCACGGCACCGCTGCGCAGGCAGACCCGACCGCTGGCCAGGGCCTGCCCCAGGGCACCGCCCTGGGCGCTGAAACGGGGCCAGGGACCGTCGCTGGCCGGACGATGGCGGGCGAAGCCCCGCGATGGGATGAAGGGCAGGGCCAGGTCGCGGCGGCAGGCCCGTTCCAGCAGCCGCTCGCCGGGGGTGAACGGTGCCGGCGGGGCATAGACGCCATCGGGCAGCAGCGGCAGGCCGTCCCGGCGTCCCCACACCCCCAGCTGCTGCTCCAGGACGCTGTAGTGGGCGTCGAGGTCGGCATGGCGCAGGGGCCAGCCGGCGGCGAACTCACGATCCGACAGCCGCAGGGTGATGCCGCCCCAGCTGAGGCTGCGCCCGCCCACCTGCCGGCCGCGGGTCCACAGGAACGGCTGGCCGGCAGGGGTGCTGTAGGGATGGCGCCCCTCGTCGACATAGAGATCCGGATTGTTCTTCCAGTAGCCCGGGTGCTGGCTCTGCAACGGATGGTGACCGGCGCTGAGGTGGGCCAGGCGCCGCAGGCTGTTGCCCGGCTCTCCTCCCACGGCGGCCGCCGCCGACCGGTCGGGTCCGGCCTCGAGCACCAGCACCTGCAGTCCGCAGCCGGCCAGGGTCTGGGCGGCGACGGCGCCGGTGGCACCGCTGCCCACCACCACGGCGTCGTAGGTGCGGCTGGGGTCGAAGGACCGGCTCACGGTGGCAGGCGTTGGTGGGTCCCAATCTGTCTGAACGCAGCAGACGGCGCCGGTAAACTCGCGGTTCCTCCGCTGGCCCCAAGGCCTTCCGTCCGATGCAGCAGACCCTGCGCCGCCTGGCCCTGGCGGTCCTTGCCGTCGTTCTCTCCCTGGGCCTGGTGGCCTGCGACGGCGGTTCGGCCAAGGCACCCCCGGTGATCGGCCCCGAAGCGATGGCCGTGATCGAGCGCCAGACCGAAGGACTGCTGGTCGCCAAGGCCCGTCTGGCCGATCTGGCCACCCTGGTGAACGACCGCAACTGGGTGTTCGCCCGGAACCTGATCCATGGCCCCCTGCAGGAAGTGGGCCGCGAGATGCTCTACATCAACCAGCAGCTGCTGCCGGCGGACCGGGCCGAGGCCAACGCCCGCGCCAGCCGTCTCAAGGACGCCCTCGCCGAGCTGGATGAAGCGGCCCGGCTGCAGGACGGCGACCGCCTGCGCAAGGACTACATCGCCGTGGCCAGCGCCTTCGGCACCTACCTGGAGGTCGTGCCCGCCGAAGCCCTGAGCACCGCCCAGGCCAACCTGGCGGCCGCGGCCGAAGGTCCCAGCGGCCAGGTGCCCATCGCCGAGGGCGAATCCCTGCCGATCGAGGCCCCTGCCGCCGGCTGACCCGGTCCTGGTGGTCGGGGCGGGCGTCATTGGTCTGACGACGGCCTGGCAGCTTCAGCGTCACGGCATGGCCGTGACGCTGATCGACCCCTATCCCGGCGGGCTCCAGGAGGAGGGCAGCGGCAGCAGCGCTGCGCTGGGCCTGCTGATGGCCCAGGTGTTCCACCGGAGCCGGGGTCGTGCCTGGCGACTGAGGCAGCAGGCCCTGGCCCTCTGGGCGGCGTGGCGCCACGACCTGTCGCTCCCCTGGCGCCCGGGGCTGCTGATGCTGGCCGCCTCGGCCGCCGAGGCTGAACGCCAGCGGTCCCTGGTCGCCGAACGCCAGGCCCTCGGACTGCCCCTGAGCTGGTGGCCACCGGCACCGCTGGCGGCCCTCGACCCGGCGGTGCCCGGTGGCGGCACCTGGGGAGCACTGCATTCCGCCGCCGATGGCCAGATCGACCCCCCGCTGGTGCTCGAGCGCCTGCGGCAGGCCTTCCTGGCCGCGGGCGGCACCTGGCTGACCGACCGGGCCGTGGCCCTCGAGGCCGCCGCCGGTCCCGACCGCTGGCGGCTGCAGCTCGCCGGTGGCGGAAACCGACGCGGCCCCTGGCTGGTGCTGGCGGCCGGCCTGGGCAGCGGGGCCCTGCTGCATCGCCTTGGCCCCAGCTGGGCGGGCGGCCTCGCCCAGGAGCCGGTGCTGGGCCAGGCCCTGGAGCTGCAGCTGCCCCCGGGCGTCAGCGCAGAACACTGGCCCGGCAGCCTCTGCTGGCAGGGCATCAACCTGGTGCCACGGCCAAACGGACGCCTCTGGCTGGGGGCCACCCTCGAGCCGGGCACGACGGCCGGCGCGGCTGCCCTCGCGGATCTGCGGCAGCTGGGCGGTGCGGCCCCTCCCTGGTTGGCCGAGGCGACGGTGCTGCGCCAGTGGCAGGGGCTGCGCAGCCGCCCCACACAACAACCGGCCCCGGTTCTGGTGGAACCGGAGCCGGGATTGCTGCTGCTGGGCGGGGCCTACCGCAACGGCGTGCTGCTGGCGCCGGCCTGCGCCACATGGGCGCAGGAGCGCATCAGCCGGAACGTCACTTCGACTCGGTGAACTCGGCGTCGATGACGTCGTCACCACTGGGGGCAGCCCCCGAAGCCGCACCGGCACCGTTGCCCGCGGGTTCGGCGCCACCGGCGGCACCGGCCTGCTGGTACACCGAGGCGCCGGCGCTGTAGAGCGCCTGCTGCAGCTGTTCCTGGACGCTCTTCATGGTGTCGAAGTCGTCCTTCTCGACGGCCTCCTTGAGCTGGGTGGTGAAGCCCTCCACCTTGGCCTTGTCGGCGGCAGAGATCTTGTCACCCAGTTCGGCGAGCTGCTTCTCGGCCTGGTACACGAGCGTTTCCGACTGGTTCTTGAGGTCGATGCGCTCGCGCTTCTCCTTGTCGGCGCTGGCGTTGGCCTCGGCGTCCTTGACCATCCGCTCCACCTCGGTCTCGCTCAGGGTCGAGGCCCCGGTGATCGAGATGCTCTGCTCCTTGCCGCTGCCCTTGTCCTTGGCGGTGACGCTGAGAATGCCGTTGGCGTCGATGTCGAAGGTGACTTCGATCTGCGGAACGCCGCGGGGGGCGGGGGGGATGCCGTCGAGGCGGAAGGTGCCCAGCGACTTGTTATCGCCGGCCATCTCGCGCTCACCCTGGAGCACGTGGATCTCGACGTTGGTCTGGCCGTCGACCGCAGTCGAATAGGTCTCGGTCTTCTTGGTGGGAACCGTGGTGTTGCGGTTGATCATCTTGGTCATCACCCCGCCGAGGGTCTCGACCCCCAGGGAGAGGGGCGTGACATCGAGCAGCAGGATGTCCTTGACCTCGCCGGCCAGCACACCGCCCTGGATGGCGGCGCCGACGGCCACCACCTCATCGGGGTTGACGGTCTGGTTCGGATCCTTGCCCGTGATCCGCTTCACGAGGTCGAGGATGGCGGGAATGCGGGTGGAACCACCCACCATCACCACCTCGTCGAGCTCACTGCTGCTGAGCTTGGCGTCGCGCAGGGCCTGCTCGACGGGCACCTTGCAGCGGTCGATCAGCCGCGAGGCCAGCTCCTCGAAACGGGCTCGGGTGAGGCTCACGTCGAGGTGCTTGGGGCCCTCGGGCGTGGCGGTGATGAACGGCAGGTTGATCTCGGCCTGGCTGGCGCTCGAGAGCTCGATCTTGGCCTTTTCAGCAGCCTCGGTGAGGCGCTGCAGGGCCTGCTTGTCCTGGCGCAGGTCGATGCCTTCGTTGGCCTTGAAGGTGTCGGCCAGGTGATCGACGATCACCTTGTCGAAGTCGTCACCGCCCAGGTGGGTGTCGCCCGAGGTGGACAGCACCTCGAACACACCGTCGCCCACCTCGAGCACCGACACGTCGAAGGTGCCACCGCCCAGGTCGAACACAAGGATGCGCTCGTTGCTCTTCTTGTCGAGGCCGTAGGCCAGGGCAGCCGCGGTGGGCTCGTTGATGATGCGCAGCACCTCGAGGCCGGCGATCTTGCCGG
>JBMOIF010000056.1:0-14771 GCA_049317465.1 Prochlorococcaceae cyanobacterium
CCGACCGCGACAACAGCGCCTGGAACTTCCTCTGGGTGGTGGATTTCCCGATGTTCGAGTTCAACGCCGGCGAAAACCGCCTCGAAGCCCTGCACCACCCCTTCTGCGCCCCCAACGCCGAGGATCTGGGGACCGACCCCGAGCGCTGGGCCGACACCCTCCCCACCGCCCGCGCCCAGGCCTACGACCTGGTGCTCAACGGCCTGGAGCTGGGCGGCGGCTCCCTGCGCATCCACGATTCGGCCCTGCAACGCCAGGTGCTCCAGACCATCGGCCTGCCCCTGGAGGAGGCGGAGCGGCAGTTCGGCTTCCTGATGGAGGCCCTCGACATGGGCGCCCCACCCCACGGCGGCCTGGCCTTCGGCCTGGATCGGATGGTGATGCTGCTGGCCGGCGAGGAATCGATCCGCGACACGATCGCCTTCCCCAAAACCCAGCAGGCCCGCTGCCTGATGACCCAGGCCCCCGCCGGAGTAGCCGGCAAACAGCTCGAGGAACTCCACGTGGCCAGCACCTGGGTGGAAGAAGAGGGCTGAACAGCGCTGCAGTCCGATCCGCGGCAATCCGATCCGCGGCAATTCGATCCGCTGCAGTCCGATCCAATCCGAAAGCTATCCCGATGAAAGTGCCTCTTCAGCGGGGGCTCTACTCAAGGTGGATGGATCCTGACGTGCGTTCTTGGCTGGCTCCTCCTCCACCGATCTGGTGCGGCAGTACCTCCAAGAGATCGGCCGGGTGAACCTGCTGACCGCGGAGGAGGAACTCACCCTGGCCCGGCTGGTGCAGCGGCGCGAACGGCTGCTGGAGCAGCAAGGCGATGGCGACCTGCCGCGCTGGGCGGAGCGCTGCCAGCTCAGCCCCGCCGAACTGCGCCTGGCCCTGCACCAGGGGCGCCGCGCCAAGGAGCGGATGATCCAGGCCAACCTGCGGCTGGTGGTGGCCGTGGCCAAGAAATACCTGCAGCGCGGCATGGAGCTGCTCGACCTGGTGCAGGAGGGCACCCTGGGGCTGGAGCGGGCGGTGGAGCGATTCGATCCCACCCGGGGCTTCCGCTTCAGCACCTACGCCTACTGGTGGATCCGCCAGGGCATCACCCGGGCCATCGCGACCCAGAGCCGCACGATCCGCCTGCCGGTGCACATCACCGAGAAGCTGAACCGCATCAAGAAGGCCCAGCGCGAGATCGCCGGCCGTCTCGGCCGCACCGCCACCCTCCAGGACCTGGCCAGCGAGCTGGGGCTGAGCGAGGAGGTGGTGCGACAGACGCTGATGCGGGTGCCCCGGTCGGTGTCGCTGGACACGCGGGTGGGCCAGGACCAGGACACCGAACTGGGGGACCTGCTGGAGGACGGCCTGCCGACACCGGAGCAGCGGCTCACCCGCGAGAAGCTGCACGACGACCTGGAACAGCTGCTGGCGGAACTGAGCGGCCGTGAGGCCAGCGTCATCCGCCTGCGCTACGGCCTCGACGACGACACGCCCCAGACCCTGGCCGAGATCGGCCGCTGCCTCGACCTCTCGCGGGAACGGGTGCGTCAGATCGAATCCCGGGCGCTGCACAAGCTGCGCCTGCCCGAACGGCGCAGCCGCGTGCGCGACTACCTCGAAGATCTGGACTGACGCCCGTCGCCCGGGGACGGTCGTCGGCCACCGCCGTTCCTAGCCTGCCGTCAGTCCCCTTCCCATCCTCCGGATCGATCGACCATGACCAGCACCGCGCCCGGCATCGACATCGGCATCCCCGCCGACCAGCGCGCCGGCATCGCCGAAGGTCTGGGGCGGCTGCTGGCCGACAGCACGGTGCTGTATGCCAAGACCCACGGTTTCCACTGGAACGTGACCGGGCCGATGTTCAACACGCTGCACCTGATGTTCATGGAGCAGTACACCGAACTCTGGACCGCCCTCGACGAGATCGCCGAACGCATCCGCGCCCTCGGCCATCCGGCACCCTTCGGCTACCGCCGCCTCGCTGAGCTGTCGAGCATCCCTGAGAGCGCCCAGATCCCCGCAGCCATGGCGATGGTGGCCGAACTGGTGCAGGGTCACGAGGCGCTGGTGCGCACGGCCCGGGCGATCCTGCCCCTGGCCGAGGATGCCAAGGACGGCCCCAGCGCCGACCTGATCAACGCCCGGCTGCTGGTGCACGAGAAAACCGCCTGGATGCTGCGGAGCCTGCTCGAAGCCTGAGGGTCTCGGTAGATTGGTTGGTCGCCAGCGGAGCCCATGGCCAAGTTCGTCTTCGTCACTGGCGGTGTCGTCTCGAGCATCGGCAAGGGGATCGTGGCCGCCAGCCTGGGCCGGCTGCTGAAGTCGCGGGGGTACAGCGTCTCGATCCTCAAGCTCGATCCTTATCTGAACGTGGATCCCGGGACGATGAGTCCGTACCAGCACGGTGAGGTGTTCGTCACCGACGACGGTGCCGAGACCGACCTCGACCTGGGCCACTACGAACGCTTCACCGACACGCCGATGACGCGGCTCAACAGCGTCACCACAGGCTCCATCTACCAGGCGGTGATCAACAAGGAACGCCGGGGCGATTACAACGGCGGCACTGTGCAGGTGATTCCCCACATCACCGGCGAAATCCGCGAACGCATCCACCGGGTGGCGGCCAACAGCCATGCCGATGTGGTGATCACCGAGATCGGCGGCACCGTCGGTGACATCGAATCGCTGCCGTTTCTGGAGGCGATCCGTGAATTCCGCAAGGACGTGGGGCGCCATGACCTGGCCTACGTGCACGTGACCCTGCTGCCGTTCATCGGCACCTCGGGCGAGATGAAGACCAAGCCCACCCAGCACTCGGTCAAGGAACTGCGGTCGATCGGCATCCAGCCCGACGTGCTCGTCTGCCGCTGCGACCGGCCCATCAGCCTCGATCTGCGCGAGAAGATCTCCGGCTTCTGCGGGGTGCCCACCAACGCCGTCATCCCCGCCCGCGATGCCGACAGCATCTACGCCGTGCCGATCGAGCTGGAGCGCGAGGGCCTCAGCCGTCAGGTGCTCGATGTGCTGGCCCTCGAGGACCACGACAGCGACATGGCCCGCTGGGAAGAGCTGGTGCAGCGCCTGCGCAGCCCCAACCCGTCGGTGAAGGTGGCCCTGGTGGGCAAATACGTGGCCCTCAACGACGCCTACCTCTCGGTGGTCGAGGCCCTGCGCCATGCCTGCCTCGAAGCGGGTTGCAACCTTGACCTGCACTGGGTGGGGGCTGAAAGCCTCGAAGACCGGGGGGCCGAGGCGCTGCTGGCGGGCATGGATGCGGTGGTGGTGCCGGGGGGCTTCGGCAACCGCGGCGTCGATGGCAAGGTGGCGGCGATCCGCTGGGCCCGCGAACAGCGGGTGCCGTTCCTGGGGCTCTGCCTGGGCATGCAGACGGCGGTGATCGAGTGGGCGCGCAACATCGCCGGCCTGGTGGGGGCCACCAGCGCCGAACTGGAGCCGGCCGCCCACCATCCGGTGATCCACCTGCTGCCCGAGCAGCAGGACGTGGTCGACCTCGGCGGCACCATGCGGCTGGGGGTCTACCCCTGCCGGCTGACCGCCGGCAGCCGGGCCCATGATCTCTACGGCGAAGAGGTGGTGTACGAGCGCCACCGGCACCGCTACGAGTTCAACAATGCCTACCGCAGCCTGTTTCTTGAGTCGGGCTACGCGATCAGCGGCGTGTCTCCCGATGGCCGGCTTGTGGAGCTGATCGAGTTGCGCGACCATCCGTACTTCGTGGCCTGCCAGTTCCACCCCGAGTTCCTGTCCCGGCCCGGCCGTCCCCACCCGCTGTTCCGCGGCCTGATCGAGGCCGCCCGGCTGCGGGCATGACCACGGCGCTGCCGGTCGTCGAGACGTTCCATTCACTGCAGGGGGAAGGACTGCACAGCGGCCGCAGCGCCTTCTTCATCCGCCTGGCGGGCTGCGATGTGGGGTGTGCCTGGTGCGACACCAAGGCCTCGTGGCCGGTGGCCGCCCATCCCCTGCGGACCCTGGATGCACTGGCCGCCGAAGCCGCTGCCGCCGGAGCCGCCTTCGTGGTGGTGACCGGTGGCGAACCCCTGCAGCACGACCTGGGGCCCCTCTGCCAGGCCCTGCGGAACGCCGGCGGCCTGCCGCTGCATCTGGAGACCAGCGGCGTGGGCCGCGCCAGCGGTCAGTTCGACTGGATCACCCTGTCGCCCAAGCGCCACCGCCCCCCGGACGACGGGCTGCTGGGCCGCTGCCACGAACTGAAGGTGGTGGTGGCCACGGCCGACGACCTTGCCTTCGCCGCGGCCATGGCCGAACGGGCCCAGGCCCTGCGCCATCGGACCGACCCGTCCATGGCGCCGCCTGCCCTGCTGCTGCAACCGGTCTGGGGGGAGGCTGAGGGCCTGGATCTGGCGATCGGGCATGTGCGCCACCACCCCGCCTGGCGTCTGAGCCTGCAGACCCACAAATGGCTGGGGGTGCGCTAGGCGCCCCTGCCTGAGAGGGTTATGGTGGTCTAAGACTCTACTCACCCAACTCAGCCCATGGCTGACCACAGCACCCACGCCCATACCACCAAACCCCTCGCCGACGGGGCCACCCGCACCTCCTACGAACCACCGGTCTCGCAGGATGCCCCTTCGCGCACCTTCGTGGTGAGCCTCGACGCCAAGGATGGCTATGCCGTCATCACCGATTTCCGGGCGGGGGACCGCATCCAGCTCGACTGCGATGAGCTGGGCGATTATCAGCTCATTCCCGGCAACCACCACGGTGCCGACAACGGTGGGTTCTGCATCTTCTATGTGGGTGAACATCGCAGCAGCGATGCCGGCGATCTGATCGCCGAGGTGTCGGGTCCGGCAGCGGGCAGCCTCGACCTGATGGATGCCTCAACGTTCGTCTGGAAGATTCCCGAGGGCGTCGCCATCGCCGTGGGCCTGCCGTCCAATGACATCGTGATCGGCACCGATGCCAACGATGTGCTGTCGGGCTGCATGGGCAGCGATGTGGTCATCGGTGGAGCGGGCGACGATGTGATCTCGGGGGTGCACACCGAAATGCCCCTGCCGGGCCGTGACGAGATCGACGTGCTGATCGGCGGTCTGGGCCAGGATCGCTTTGTGCTCGGCGGTCACCACGGCATCTATTACAAAGACGTCGTCGGCCGCAGCAACACCAGTTATGCCGCCATTCAGGACTTTGAAAAGGGTGATCAGATCGTGCTGGAGTGCGATCAGATGGGAATTTATGAGCTCGCTGAGTGCACCGTTGGCCTGTCAGCTGCCACCTGCATCTATTACAACCGCGATGGCAAACCGGGCATCAGTGTCTACGACGACCTGATCAGTGTGGTGCAGGGACCGGCGGCTCGCAGCCTCGACCTGATGGATGCCACCACCTTCCAGTGGGTCATCGATCCTGAAGCCATTGATGCCGTCGGCGGGCCCGCCAACGACATTCTGATGGGCAGCGAAGACAGTGATGGGCTCATCGGCCGCGGGGGAACCGATGTGCTCATTGGTGGTCCTGGCGATGACACCCTGATCGGCGTGGATCCCGATGCTGCCCTGCCCGGCCAGGGGGAGACCGATGTGCTCATCGGAGCTCCTGGTGCCGACACCTTCGTGCTCGGCAGCCGCCTCAAGGACTACTACCTTGACTTCGGAACGGCAGGCGGCAAGGGCTATGCCGCCATTCAGGATTTCGACACCGGCGATGCCATCGCCCTCGCCGGTGCCAGGGGCGACTATGCCCTCCAGGCCTGCACGGTCGGTCTGGCCGATGCCACCTGCATCTATGCCAACCGCGACGGTGAGCCCGGCGTCGGTAGCGACGATGACCTGGTGGCCGTGGTCCAAGGGCCCCGTGCCAGTGGCCTGAGCCTCGACTCGGACCAGTTCCGCTGGGGCTACGAAGCCCCTGCCATCGTCACGGCCCAGACCCTGGAGGCACGCCCTGGCCAGCTGGTGGAGCAGTCGCGCCTGCCGCAGTCGGGGGCGTTCACCTGCCGGAACGACGAGGGCGGCTTCAGTGCCGACTTCCCCAGCAGCTCTGAATCCAGCGATGTGGTGATGCTGGGGGTGGCCTCCGGTCCCGGCCGCAGCCGGGTCGACCGTTCCCAGACCGTGGAGGATGCTGACGGCGCCAGCGAGAGCATCGACAGGGCCGCCCGTGACTGCCTCCCCGGGGAGATCGACAACTACATCCACACCCGCGGCGGCAACGACACGATCATCGGTTCGGCCGGCAGCGATTTCATCCGTGCCGGCGCCGGCGATGACCTCATTGATGCCAGGGCCGGTGACGACGTGGTGCGCAGCGGCAGCGGCAGCGACCGGGTGGCCCTCGGGGCCGGCGCCGATCAACTGCTGATCACCCGTGACCAGCTGGCGGGTCGTGATCTGCTGCTGGATTTCAGCAACGAGGATCGGCTGGTGCTCGCCGATGGCATCCAGGTGCTGTCGGGGATCGGCACCAACCTGCTGACCGTCGGTGTCGCGTCGGGTGCGCGCCAGGAACTGCAGCTCACCGGCGGCAGCCTCGGCACCTGGAGTGAAGGGCTGATCCGCTCGCTGCCCTGAGCCTCTGGACTGCTGCGGGCTTCAGCGCACCGCGGCCTCGCGGCTCTCGCCCTCGGCCTTCCAGAGGCGCCAGCGCACCTGGAAACCGTCCGGCACGTACACCACCACCGGCAGGCTGACGTTGTAGGGCAGCAGGAAGGGCTCACCGGCCAGGCTCACGAAGCGGCGCTCGGGGGCCTGGTCCGGGCAGGCCCGGCGGGTGGACACCAGCGGACCGGCGTTGTCGAGCCGCACCACCGGATAGCCCCAGCCCGGCACACTGCCGCGCCGCAGCTGCCCGCCGTAGTGATGGGAGTTGCAGTCGACCTCGACCTCGCGACCGACGATCAGCTGCACCCGCCAGTCGGCCGGATTGCCGCTGATGCCAGGGTCGGGGGAGGGCCGCAGCAGCGGATTGAGCTGAAACACCCAGCGCTGCTGCCCGGTCGGTGCCGGCGGATAGGGCTTCAGATCGAGGTAGGGCACGGCAGCCGCCGGCAGGGCGGCCCCCAGCAGAACGGCAACGGCGACGGTGGCAGCGGGATGGCCCATGCGGCAACCAGGGCGGACTGACTGCATCCTGGTGACGTCGGCCGCCGCCGTCAGCCACCGCCATCGGCCAGAGTGACCATCAGCCCCGTCGGTCTGCGTGGAGGACGTGCGCCACAGTCAACCGCTGGCGGTTGCCCTGCTGTCCGGTGGCCTCGACTCGGCCACGGCGGCGGCCCTGGCGATCGAAAACGGTCACCGGGTGATCGGCCTCTCGTTCGACTACGGCCAGCGCCACCGGCGCGAACTGGCGGCGGCCGGGCGGCTGGCCACTGCCCTTGGCCTGGCCGAACACCATGTGATCGCGGTGAACCTGGCGGCATGGGGCGGTTCCTCCCTCACCGACCGGGGCCTCGACCTGCCCCGGGACGGCGTCCAGCCCGGGGTGATCCCCAGCACCTACGTGCCCGGCCGCAACACGGTCTTCATCGCCCTGGGCCTGAGCCTGGCGGAGGCCCGCGGGGCCGGCCGGCTGGTGCTGGGGGTGAACGCCATCGATTACTCGGGTTATCCCGACTGCCGACCCGACTACCTCGACGCCTTCCAGACCCTTGCCGACCTGGCCAGCCGCAGCGGTCGCGAGGGCCACGGGACGCAGCTGTGGGCACCGCTGGTGGCGTGGGACAAGGTGCGGATCGTGCGCGAGGCCCTGCGGCTGGGGGTGCCGATCGGCGACACCTGGAGCTGCTATGGCGGCGGCGAGCACCCCTGCGGTGTCTGCGACAGCTGCCGCATCCGCGACGCGGCCCTGGTGGCCGCCGGGCATCCTGACCTGGCCGGTGCCGGTCCGGCCTGACATGGAACGGCTGCCCCTGGCCTGGCGGGACCCCTGGACCCTGGCCCTGGCCCTGGCCGAAGACCAGGGCCGCGAAGGGCTGGTGCTGCTCGAGGGCGACGACAGTCCCCTGGGGGATGGCGGCGTGCTGGCGGTGGCGCCCCTGGAGGTGCTGTGCTGCCGCGGCCGGCCCCAGGACGCCGACGCCGGCGACCCCTTCGCGGCACTGGACCAGGCGGTGGCCCGGGCGGCAGCGGTGGGGGGCCACTGGCTGGGCTGGCTGGGCTACGAGGCCGGAGCCTGGGTGGAACCCGGTGACCACTGGCCCGCCAGCGACATGGCCGTGCTCTGGGCCGTGCGCCACGACCCGCTGCTGCACTTCCGCCGCTCATCGCGACAGCTGTGGCTCGAGGGCCACGACGGCGACCGGCTGCGGCGGCTGGCCTCGCGCATCGAACGGCTGCTGCCCGACCCGGTGAAGGCCCCGCCCTGGCCGGGCCTGGCCGTCGGGCGCTGGCACTGGCACACCCCACCGGAGCGCTACGCCGAGCAGGTGCGCACCCTGCAGGAGTGGATCGCCGCCGGCGATCTCTTCCAGGCCAACCTCACCGCCTGCTGCGAGGCCCTGCTGCCAGCGCCCGCCGACCCGCTGGCCCTCTACGGACGCCTGCGGCGCCACTGCCCGGCGCCCTTCGCCGGCCTGGCCCTGGGCCCGGAGGGAGAGGCGGTGCTGTCGGCCTCGCCGGAGCGGTTCCTCAGGCTGCAGCCGGACGGTGGCATCGAGACCCGGCCGATCAAGGGCACCCGGCCGCGCCACCGCGACCCCGACAGAGACGCCGCCAGCGCCGCCGCCCTGGTCTGCGACCCCAAGGACCGTGCCGAGAACGTGATGATCGTCGACCTGCTGCGCAATGACCTGGGCCGCGTCTGCCGACCCGGCTCGATCGATGTGCCGCAGCTGCTGGGGCTGGAGAGCTACGCGCAGGTGCACCACCTCACCTCGGTGGTGACCGGCCGGCTGCGCCCGGGGCTGGGGGTGGTGGACCTGCTGCGGGCCTGCTGGCCGGGGGGATCGATCAGCGGCGCCCCCAAGGTCCGGGCCTGTCAGCGGCTGGCCTCCCTCGAACCGGTGCCCCGCGGGCCCTACTGCGGCTCGCTGTTCCGGCTGGGGGCCGACGGGAGCTTCGACAGCAGCATCCTCATCCGCAGCGTGCTGCAGCGGGGCCGACGCCTGCGCCTGCATGGTGGAGGCGGCATCGTCGCCGACTCCGACCCGGCCCTGGAGGCCGCCGAGCTGGGCTGGAAGGTGCGACCGATCCTGGAGGCTCTGGCCTGAGGCCATGGGCGGAGCCATCGCCTGGATCGACGGTCAGTGGGGGGCCCCCGACGCCCTCACCCTGCCCCTGGATGACCGGGGGCTCAGCCTGGGGGACGGGGTCTTCGAAACGGTGCTGCTGCGCGACGGCTCCCCCCGCGCCCTCGCCGACCATCTGCAGCGCTGGCAGGCCGGAGCCCGGCTTCTGCTGCTGCCACCGCCGCCGAGCGGCCGGGAGCTGCTGCCCCTGATCGGGGAGGCCGTGGACCGCAGCGGGCTGACGGCAGGGGCCCTGCGCCTCAACTGGAGTGCCGGCGGCGGCGGCCGGGGCCTCGACCGGCCGGCCCCCTGTGGAGGACGCTTCTGGTTCAGCCTGCATCCCCACCTCCCCACGCACCGACCGCTGCGGGTGGTGGTGAGTCGGCAGCTGCGGCGGCTGGCCGGCGATCCCCTGGGCGGCTGCAAGACCCTCGCCTACACCCACGCCGTGCTGGCGCGACTGGAAGCCCGCCAGCGCGGCGCCGACGACGCCCTGCTGCGCAGCAGCGACGGCAGCCTCTGCTGCGGCAGCAGCGCCAACCTGCTGCTGGCCGATCCAGCCGGCGGCTGGCTGACGCCAGCCCTGGCGAGCGGCTGCCTGCCCGGCATCATGCGCGGCCGGAGCCTGGCCCTGGGGCTGGCCCGCGAGGCCGTGCTGCCGTCCGAGCTGCCCGCCGACAGGCCGGCCCTGCTGCTGAACAGCCTCGACTGCCGGCCGTTGCAGCCAAGCGGCAGTGAACAGGCCCGGGAGCTGTTCGAGCAGCTGCTGGCCGCCGGGCCCTGACGGCCCGCGAAGGCCTAGCGAAAGAAAAACGAAAGTTCCAGGTTCGATCCTGATTTCGTGACCTTCGCCACCAACGCCCTGGCGCCCCCGTGGCTTCATGGCTTTACCCCCTTGTCCTTCGCTGGCGTCCGATGGCTTCCAATCCCTGCACTTACCGCAACAGCCAGGACCGCATGGTGATCATGCGCTGCTTCGGCGCCGAGCAGTTCTATCTCGAGCGGGTGGTGTTTCCCTTCGAGATTCTCAGTTTCAGCGCCCCCGCGGACGCCGAGATCGAGATCTGGACCCATGGCCTGGGCGGGCCTGAACTGCTCGAGACCCTGCCGGTCAGCGAGCTGACCAGCGAGGGGCAGGAGCTGGACCGGGTGGCGGTGCCGGCCTGAGGGTCACACGCTCAGGAACCGGTGCAGGGTCTCCTGACTGAGCTGCGTGGTGGCCCCACTGGCCACCACACCCCCCTTCTGCATGGCGTAGTACCAGTCGGACTGGCGCACGAAGCTGGCATGGTGTTCCACCAGCAGCACTCCGATGCCGGTCTCGCGCAGGATGCGGGCCACGGCCCTCTGGATGTCGAGCACCACCGACGGCTGGATGCCTTCGGTGGGTTCATCGAGCAGCAGCAGTCGGGGCTGACCCAGCAGCGCCCGGGCGATGGCCAGCTGCTGCTGCTGGCCGCCTGAAAGATCCCCCCCGCGACGGTTGAGGAAGCGCTCGAGAATCGGGAACAGTTCGAAGACCAGCGGATCGATGTGCCGGTGGCGGCGGATGCCACCCTCGCGGGCCTCCAGTCCCAGCAGCAGGTTTTCGCGCACCGTCAACTGGGGGATGATCTCGCGGCCCTGGGGCACATAGCCGATGCCACCCCGGGCCCGCTCGTGGGGGGCCTGGGCCGACAGATCGCGGCCGTCGAGATGAATGCTGCCGCTGCGCTGGCGCAGCAGACCGATGATCGTCTTGAGCAGCGTCGTCTTGCCGACGCCGTTGAGCCCGATCAGGCAGGCCATCTGGCCGGGTCTCACGCTGATGTCCACATCCCGGAGGATGTGACTCTCGCCGTAGTACACGTTGAGACCACGAACGGCGAGAAGCTCCTGGTCGTCGATGGGCGTCATGGTCATGGCTGGGTCTGGTGGTCGTCGTCGACGCCGAGATACACCTCGATCACCCGCTGATCCTTCTGGACCGTGTCCATGCTGCCCTCGCAGAGCACATGGCCCTCGTGCAGCACGGTGACGGGGCTGTCGAGATTGCGGATGAACTCCATGTCGTGCTCGATCACGATCACGGTGTGGTCACCGGCGAGGCTGCGCAGCAGCTGACCGGTGCGGTCGGTCTCCTCGTCCGACAGGCCGGCGACGGGTTCATCCACCAGCAGCAGGTCGGGATCCTGGGCCAGCAGCATGGCGATCTCGAGCCATTGCTTCTGGCCGTGGGCCAGGCCGCCGGCCAGCTGCTGCGCCTGGGGGTCGAGCCCCACCACCCGCAGCAGGTGCTGCACCCGGTCCTGGGCCGAACCGTCGAGTCGGCCAAAGAGGAGGGCAAAGGGTGAACGGCGGCTCACCGCCAGCTCAAGGTTGCGACGCACGCTCAGGTTCTCGTACACCCGCGGTGTCTGGAACTTGCGGCCGATGCCGAGGCGGGCGATGCGATGTTCGCTGGTGCCCACCAGGGAGCTGCCCCGGAACAACACCTCGCCGGCTGTGGGACGCACCTTGCCGGTGATGACATCGAGGAAGGTGGTCTTGCCGGCACCGTTGGGTCCGATCACCGCCCTCAGTTCTCCGGGCTGGAGGCTGAGGTTGAGATCGTTGAGGGCGCGGAAACCGTCGAAGCTGACGGTCACCCCCCGCAGTTCAAGCAGGGCGGTCATGGCTCACCTCCAGGACGGTGGGACAGGAGGCTGGACTTCTCGGCCTGCACCGCCGGATCGAGATCAAGACCCGGATAGGTGCTGGCCCGCGGCGCCCGGCCCAGCATCGCCAGCAGCTGCTGCAGCCCGCCCTGGCGCCACCAGCCCACCAGTCCGTCGGGCAGGCCCGTGACGACCAGCAGGAAGAGCGCCCCCTGCACGAACAGCCAGGTCTCGGGCAGCTGTTCGCTGATCAGGCTCTTGGCGTAGTTGATCAGCACCGCACCGAGCACCGCACCGATGAGGGTGCCGCGGCCACCCACCGCCACCCAGATCACCATCTCGATGGAGAAGGGGACAGCCATGTACTGAGGGCTGACGATGCCCGACTGCACGGTGTAGAGCGCCCCACTGATGCCGGCGAGGGCACCGGCGACGGTGAACACCAGGGTCTTGTAGGCGGTGGGGTTGTAGCCGGTGAAGCGCATGCGGGGCTCGTCATCACGGATGGCCACCAGCGCATCACCGAACCGGCCCCGGGTGAGCCAGCGGCAGAGCAGCCAGGCCGCCACCACCAGCAGCACCGTGAGCCAGAAGAGGTTGCGCTGCATGGCATCGGAACCGACCAGCTCACCGAAGAAGCGGGCGGTGTCGGTCTTGAGGCCATTGGTGCCGTTGATCAGCCGCTGCTGGCCGTTGAAGAAGTTGAAGAACACCAACAGCGCCGCCTGGGTGAGGATCGAGAAATAGACCCCCTTGATGCGGTTGCGGAACACCAGATAGCCCAGCAGCCCCGCGACGAGCGCCGGGATGGTCCAGAGGGCGATCAGGGTGAACAGCGGCGACGCGAAGGGCTGCCAGAAGGCCGGCAGCTCCTTGACGCCGTAGAGCCCGAAGAATTCGGGCAGCTGCCCGGGCTCCAGGGAATTGAGCGACAGGTGCATGCCGATGGCATAACCACCGAGGGCGAAGAAGATGCCCTGGCCCAGGCTGAGCAGTCCTGTGTAACCCCAGATCAGATCAACCCCCAGGGCCACGATGCCGAGGGAAAGAAAGCGCCCGAGCAGGTTGAGCCTGAACGGCGGCAGCACGGCCGGCAGGATGAGGCTGGCGGCGACGATCAGGGCCCAGGGGGCCCAGCGCCGCAGGGATCTGCCGGATGAAGAGGAGGACGCCATGCCTCAGGCCTCCACCATGCGGCCCTTCTGCGGGAACAGACCCGCGGGACGGAATTGCAGGAACACCATGATGAGGATGAAAACCAGCACCTTCGCCATCGATGTGGTGGCAAAGAAGGCGATGGTGGAATTGAGTGCCGCCGGCATGGTGGGCCAGATCAGCAACAGCGATCCTGAGCCGATCACATAATCGACGATGCCCAGAAGGAAGGCGGCGACCACGGTGCCCCAGAGCTTGCCCAGCCCTCCGAGCACCACGACCATGAAGGCAAGCACGATGTAGTTGCCGCCCAGGTTGGGTCCCACCGATCCGAGCAGGGTGACGGCGACGCCGGCGATGCCGGCCAGCCCCGAACCCACGAAGAAGGTGAGGGCATCCACGGTCTCGGTGGGGATGCCGAGGCAACTGCTCATGGAACGGTTCTGGGTGACGGCACGGATGCGGATGCCCCAGGCGCTCTTCTGCAGGAACCAGTTGACCGCCACCAGGGCCAGGACGGTGAGGGCAAGGATGAACAACCGGGCGCTGGGCATCGTCACCCCAGCCAGGTCGACGGATCCGCGCAACCACTGGGGGGCGGTGACGTCGATGTTGCGGGCGCTGAACCAGGGCTGGTGCAGCAGACGCACAGAACCCAGGCCGCCGCCGACGATGACGCCGGCCGCCACGGCCACCACCCAGCTGCCGGCCCGCAGCAGCGGCGTCCAGGTCTGCCGCCACCAGGCGGCCGGCGTGAAACGGGGGGCCAGCAGACCCACCGCCACCGCCAGCAGCAGCCCGAGGAAGAAAGCGCTGGAGACCGAGCGCACGAACTGCTGCAGGATCAGGCTCACGCCCCAGGTGGCCAGCAGGGTTTCGAGGGGACGTCCATAGAGACGGCGGATGACCGTCTTCTCGAGCAACAGTCCCGCCAGGCCACTGACGAGAAAGGCGCTGGGTATCGCCAGCAGGATGTAAACGGGGAAAACTGCCTCCAGGGGGCCCTCCTTGAGCAGGTTCTGCACCACATAAGTGGTGTAGGCCCCCACCATCATCAGCTCGCCATGGGCCATGTTGATGACGCCCATGAGGCCGAAGACGACGGCGAGACCGAGGGCCGCCAGCATCAGCACCGAGCCGATGGCCAGGCCGTTGAACAGGGTGTCCAGAAAAAGAGTCATGAAGTCCGCCTCCGCGGGCGGCGACTGAGCGAGGGAACGAAAGGAACGGACCAGCGGCCGGCAACAGAAAAGGGGGGAGCAGTCTCCCCCCCCCCTGCAGCGGGCCGAGCCGCAGATCACATCTTGAACTTGCCGGCGTCGGGACGCTTCTGGGTCCAGTCGCAGGTGTAACCCTTGGTTTCGGGCACAAACTGGTTCCAGGCCACAGGCTTCACGAAGCCCTTGTTCTCGAGAATCTTGAACATGCCGTCCTTCTGCACCTCACCGATCAGCACGAGCTTCTCGATGTGATGGTTCGGCTGCACGGTCACCTTGCCCTCGGGAGCATCGAAGCTGACGCCAACCAGGGCCTCGCGCACTTTGTTGTCATCGACACTGTTGGCCTTCTCAGCACCCAGCTTCCAGAGGTAGACCATGTTGTAGGCGGCTTCGGCAGGATCGTTGGTGACCCGCTTGTCGCCGTACTTGGCCTTGAAGTCGGCGGTGAACTTCTTGGAGGCGGGGGTGTCGAGGCTCTGGAAGAAGTTCCAGGCGGCGTAGGTGCCTTCCAGGTACTCAGGACCAATGGCGGCGATCTCCTCTTCGGCGATC
>JBMOIF010000057.1:0-14732 GCA_049317465.1 Prochlorococcaceae cyanobacterium
CCGCCCGCCGGGCCACCTCGGCGGTGGAGACGCCGTTGGCCAGCACCGGTGTCAGGCGCGGGCGACGCCCCGGCGGCGGCAGCGGCAGGCTTGCGGCCACGGCCCGCGAGCAGGGCACCAGCACCAGACCCAGACGGGCGCACCAGCGCAGCAGCCGGGCCACCACCACGCGCCCCGGCCCCTGCGGCGGCGCAAGGTTCTGCACCGCGCAGCAACGCCGCGGCACCCCCATCAGGAGGGCCGCCAGGGCAACCCAGAGGCTGCGGCGGTTGCAGGGGTACAGCAGCAGAGCCCGCGGCCCCAGCCTGTGCAGCAGCGGCAGCAGCTGCAGCAGCAGCCGCAGACCGTCACGACCGGGTCGTTCAATGAGCGTCAGCCGCCCCTGCCGGGCCAGCGCCTCGAACGGAGCCGCCTGGCTGCGCTCGCCGTCGTCGAGGTTGAGCAGCACGCTCTCAACCCCGGCGGGGGCCCGGCGCAACAGCTCGAGGGCCAGGGTTTCCAGACCACCGGCCGGCAGACCACGCAGCACGTGCAGCACCGCCGGCCGCAGGCCGAGGCAGCGGGCATAGGCCTCGGCCATGGCCCCCACGCCGTAGTCGCGGCAGGCCCGTTCTCGGGCGGCATCCACCCGGCCGGCGGCGGCAGCCGGCGCCGCCAGCACCTCCGCCAGGCCGGCGGCCAGGGCCGCCGGATCGCCAGGGGTCACCAGCAGGCCGCAACGCCCCTCCTGCAGCACCTCCCGGCAGGCGGGCACCGCCGTGGCAACCACCGGCACCCCCGCCGCCATCGCCTCGGCCAGGGCAATCCCGAACCCTTCCAGCGCCAGCGCCGGCCAGGCAAAGACATCTGCCGCGGCCAGCAGCTCGGGCACATCATCGCGCCCCCCCAGGAAGGCCACCGCGTCCTCCACCCCCAGCTGCCTGGCCAGGTCCTCAAGGACAGGCCGGGCACGGCCTTCCCCCACCAGCTGCAGCCGGGCCCGGGGGTGCCGCCGCCGCAGCAGCGCCAGGGCCCGCAGCAGGGTGGGCAGGTCCCGGCTGCCGTCGAGGCGGCCGACGCTGATCAGCAGCGGCCCTGCCTCCGCCGGGTCCGGGCGGCGGGGCCGCCGGAAGCGTTCGGGGTCGCAGGCATTGGCGACCGTGATGGCCTCGGCGGGCCGCAACCCGAAATCCCGCAGGCTGGCCTGCCGCACCGCCTCACTGCAGCAGACGAGCCGATGGGTCACGGGCCGGCCCAGCTGCACCAGGGCCCGGAAGCGACGGAAGGAGCGGCCGGCATCGACCGGCGGCAGGTTGCCGGCATGGACCGCGAGCCGCCGCACCCCCGCCAGCCGCGCCCCCCAGGCGAAGGGGGCATGCCAGCCCAGCGGAAAGCTGAGCACCGCCCGGGGTCGGTCGGGCCCCACCAGGCTCAGCCCGGCCCAGAACAGCCGCAGCAGGCGGACAGGACCCCGCTCCAGCTGCAGATGGCGCACGGGAACCCCGGCATCGGCGAAGGCCGGCGCCAGATCATCGGGGCCGCTGAACAAGGTGAGCACCCGCACCGGCAGCCCCTCGGCGCGCCAGTGGCGGGCCAGCTGCAGCGCCAGCACCGGACAGCCCTCCCGGGCTAGGGAGGCCAGCACGATCAGGCAGGGGGCAGCAAGGCGGCGGGTCATGGGGCGTAGAGGGGCTGCAGCTCCAGGGCCAGGGTGTCGACCGTGCGGCCCACCACACCGGCGGGGGCCGGCAGCGGCCGCTCCCCCCGGGCGATGGCGGCAAGGAAGGCGCGCCAGGCCTGCGGTGTGGGCGGCAGCAGCACCCCCCCGCCGTGGTCGCCGATCAGTTCGGCAATGCCCCCTAGGTCGCTGCCGGCCACGGGCAGTCCGGCAGCGAAGGCCTCCAGCAGGGTGAGGGGGCCGGTCTCGGGCCAGAGGGACGGCAGCAGCCCCAGGTCGTAACCGGCCAGTCGCGGCAGCAGGTCCGCCGGCGGCAGGCAACCCCGGTGGCGGATGCGGGGGTCGCCATCCAGGCGCCGCTGCAGCCGCCGGCCGTAGGGGCTGTCCCAACCGGGACCCCACAGGTCGAGCTGCAGGGGCAGCTCCGGCGGCAGCCGCCGGATCGCCTCCACCAGCAGATGCACCCCCTTGACCTCAGCGCAGCGGCCCCACCACACCAGCCGCAGGGGGGCGGCCCCCCGGGGGGGTCGCGGCCGCTGCGGCAGCGGCACGGGTCCGGCGCTGCGCACCAGATGCACACGCTCCATGGGAACGCCGTTGCGTTGCAGCACCTCGGCGCTCCAGCGGGCCAGCACGTGGAACGCCGCCACCTCGGGTAGCAGCCGCTGCCAACCGCGGCGGAAGGCGGCGGTCAGCGGTCGGGCGGTGAGCAGATGGGCGAGCCGACCGGGGCTGTCGGGACCAAGGGGCCAGCCGTTCTGACAGGCCACCAGCACCGCCAGGGGGGCCGGCACACCGCCGTTCACCAGGCGACAGTCGGTGCAGCGGCGGTCATCGATGCGGCCGTCGCACACCTGACGGCGGCGGAAGCGAAGGCTGCCCTGCAGGCAGGTGAAGCCGGGGGCATGCACCGTCATCACCACCCGGATGCCGCGGGCCCGGGCCGCCAGCACGTGCGAGAGGCCGCAGCGGTCGCTCCAGGAATGCAGATGCAGCACCTGCGGCCGGAAGCCATCGAGCAGGGCGGCGAACCCCGGCAGGCCACCGGCCTCCATGGCCAGGCGCCGACACCGGTCGGCAGGCTGCACCGGCGGCAGCAACAGCCGGTCGGCCCCTGGGTCGGCGGCCGGGGGGTCGCTGCCGGGATCGGCGTGGGCGGCCCAGAGCGCCTGCACGGGCTGCGGCAGCCGGGCCTGGGCCGCCAGCAGCCGGTCGATGAAGACCTCCGTCCCGCCGGTGACGGGCGGATGCAGGGCATCGGAGAGGTGCAGGATCCGCATCGACCGCCGGTTCAGGTCTGGGCCAGCCATGGATCCCACAACTGGCGGTGGCCGGGCAGGGTCCACCAGGCGTGGGCGCCGAAGGGCAGCCGTCCCAGCCGCTGCAGCTGCTCGCCCGCGTGGCGGTCAATGCCGAAACGCACGGCCTCGTCGTAGGGGGCGACGCGGAACCAGGAGAGCACGGCAGGCAGCTGGCGTCCGAAGATCACGTCTTCGTTGATGCCCAGCCAGTGGGCCAGGCCGTTGGCCGGCGCCGGCAGACGGCAACCGCCGCTGAGACGGCAGGCGAGCCAGCGGGCATGCATCACCAGTCGGCCCCGGCGGCTCCAGCCCTGCAGGTGGCGACGCAGATCGCGATGGCGGAACACCAGCGGGGCCGCCGCCAGGGCCGCCTCGAAGGCGGCGATGCGCCGCAGCGAAAAGCCGCCGACACCGATGAAGGCGGGCTGCAACGGGTCGAACCGGTCACCGGGGCCGTAGCAGGGCGGTCCGATGTAGTCCCAGGGTCGGGAGCACCAGGTGAGCAGCTCGTCGGCGAAGACGGTGGCATCCAGCTGATGGATCAGCAGATGGCTGTGGGCCCGGTAATGGGCATAGAACGCAGGTCGCAGCATCAGCTGGTTGTAGGCACGCACCGAGGCCATCCAGGGGTCGGGCACCGCATGCAGCGTGAACCGGGCCCCACGGCCCACCTGGGCAGCCACGGCCTCGGCGATGGCGGCGGCGCGGCCTGCGGGGCAGAGCAGCACCAGTGGATGGGCCGCCAGCAGGCGGAAGGCCCGCTGCAGGCTCAGCTGCTCGGGCGGGCGCAGCTGCGGTGAGGGGATGGGGATCACCACCACCGGCGTGGGGGGCGCGGGCCAGTTACTGACGCCAGAGCCGGGCATAGGCCCCCCCCCGTTGCAGGAGAACGTCGTGACAGCCCTGCTCCACCACCCGGCCGGCATCCAGCACCACGATCCGGTCGGCCTGGCGCACGGTGCTCAGCCGGTGGGCGATCACCAGCACCGTCATCTCGCCGGCCGCGACGGTGATGGCGTCCTGCACCAGGCGCTCGCTGTCGCGGTCGAGGGCGCTGGTGGCTTCGTCGAGGATGAGCAGCTCCGGCCGACGCAGCAGGGCCCTCGCCAGGCAGAGCCGCTGGCGCTGGCCGCCGCTGAGGCGATGCCCCCCCTCCCCGAGCGGGGTGGCGTAGCCCCGGGGCAGGGCCTCGATGAAACCGGCGGCCTGGGCCCGGGCGGCGGCGGCGGCGATGGCGGCGGAATCGACCGCCAGGCCATGGGCGATGACCTCGGCGACGGTGCCATGGGGCAGCTGGATGTCCTGGCTGACGACACCGAGCCGGGCCCGCCAGCTCAGCGGATCCAGACGGGTGAGGTCGATCCCGTCAACGAGGATGCGGCCGCCGCTGGGGTCCCGCAGCCCCACGAGCAGATCGGCGATCGAACTCTTCCCCGACCCGCTGGGACCCACCAGGGCCGTGACGCTGCCGCAGTCGATGGAGAAGCTCACCTGCTGCAGGGCAGGGGGCTGATGCGGGTCATAACGCAGCTCCACCGCCTCGAGCACAAGGCCCCGGCGCAGACCGCTGAAGGGCAGTCCCCCCTGGCGGCGCCGCTCGACACCGTCGGCCGCCAGGAGGAGATCGAGGCGGTCAAGACGGCCGCGGTTGTCGGCCAGCTGCTGCAGGTGATAAACGAGACCCCCCAGTCGCACATTGAGACGCTGCAGGGCAATCACCACCGTCGCGAGGCCGGGCAGCACCGCGGCGGGGCGGGGACCGAACACCAGCAGGGCCAGAGCGGCGATCAGGGCCACGACCAGCACCGGCACGAAGCTGCCGAGGGGTCCGCTCAGCTCCAGCAGCCTCCCCTGGCGCCGCTGGCAATGCTCGAGCCTCTGCAACGGCTCCGCCAGGGTCCGTTCCGCCATCGCGTAGCTGGCGCTGGTGTGCAGCAACCGCAGAGTGTGGATCTGCTCGGTCAGGCAGGAGGTGACCTGCACCTGGGCCTCGCTGACCCGGGCTGCACCGGCCCCCAGGGCGGGCACCAGCCGCCGCTGCAGCAGGGCGGCCGCCAGGGCCGGCCCCAGGGCCAGCAGCAGCAGCCAGGGGGAGAGCCGCAGCAGGATCAGCAGATAGGTGAAGCCCAGCAGACCCGACAACAGGGCCTGCCCGCTGTGCTGGATCTGCAGCCGCACCGCCTCGGGTCCCTGGCTGAGGTGATCGATCAGATCACCGGCGCGGTAACGGCTGACGCTGGCGAAGCTGAGGTCAAAGATGCACTGCTGCAGCTGCTGGGTCAGGTGCCGGCGGCAGCGGGCGGCCAGGTCCACCAGGGTGACCTGGTTGATGTACTGGGCGAGACCCTGCAGGGCCTGGACCAGCACGGCAGCCGCCAGCAGGGTGAAAAACACACCGGTGGGCGGCAACGGTGGCAGTGGCAGCCGTGCCCACCACGGGGGGGCGGCCGCTCCGGCCAGCTGGCGGATGGCCAGAAACACCAATGCCAGGGTCACGCCCTCGGCCAGGGCAAGCAGCAACCCCGTGGCCAGATGCAGGGCCAGGCCGACCCTCTGCCCACGGGCTGTGGCCAGGATCAGCCGCCGGGACGGGGAATGCCGCAGGGGGGACGGCAGCACAGGCCGAAACACGGAACCGTGGCGCCTCAGAGCGCTGGCACCTTAAGGGGGCCCGCCGCCGATCAGCGGCGGCAACGGCAATCCGTTCAGGTGTCGGCTTTGCGAGCAGACTCCGGAAACGTGCAGCGCCCAGCCTCAGACCAGGCACCCGTTGTCGGCAGACCCACGGATCAGATTCACCGGAATCAGGGTCACCCGACCAAGGCCGACCAAGACAGATTCACCACTCACGGACGCCAACTTCGCAATGCCATTTCGTCACCATCGCTGTGAAATTGTCGCTGCGATCATCAAGCGGGTGACCGGACTCGAACCGGCGACGTTCAGCTTGGGAAGCTGACATTCTACCACAGAATTACACCCGCATGGTTCAACCCTAGCAAGGGGCCCCCGGTGGCGCCGGGGGCCCACGGCCCCTGCCTCAGCCCTGCTGCAGCACCGCCGCCGCCGCCGCCACGCCAGCCCCCGGCTGGGCCGGCGGCCGACCGAGTTCCACCAGGGCCCCCTCGATGGCGGCCACGGCCACAAGCACGTCGCGATCCGCCACAAAGCCCAGGTGACCGATGCGGAACACCTTGCCCTTGAGATGGTCCTGGCCACCCGCCAGCAGGATGTCGTAGCGGCTCTTCACCACCTTGCGCACGGCCTCGGCATCCAGTCCGTCGGGGGCCACAGCAGTGATGGCCGGGCTGCTGCAGGTCGCAGGGGCGTAAAGCGGCAGACCGATGGCCTCCATGGCTGCACGGGTGGCCCGGCGATGGCGGTCATGGCGAGCGAAGATCGCCTCAAGACCTTCCTTCTGCATGATCGCCATCGAGGCCTCAAGGGCGAAGTAGAGATTCACCGCCGGCGTGAAGGGGTTGCTGTTGTCCTCGGCGGCCTTCCGGTACCTGGCGAGATCCAGATAGAACTTGGGCAGGTCCGATCGCTCGCGGGCGGCCCAGGCCCGTTCGCCCATGGCCACGAAGCCCAGGCCGGGGGGAATCATGTACCCCTTCTGACTGCCTGAACCGACCACATCGAGTCCCCAGGCGTCGACGGGCACCGAGGTGGCCCCCAGGCTGGTGACCGCATCAACGATGATCAGCGCCTCGCCATGGGCCTTGACGTGGCGGTTGATGGTCTCGAGGTCATTGATCACCCCGGTGGATGTCTCCGAATGGGTGATGATCACCGCCTTGATCGCTTTCTCGCTGTCGGCCTCCATGGCCTCGCGGAACGCCTCCGGATCCAGCGGCTGGCCCCAGTCCGCGCGGATGGTCTGGACGTCGAGGCCGTAGGCCTTCGCCACCTTCACCCAGCGCTCGCCGAACTTACCGTTATCACCGCACAGCACCCGATCGCCGCGGCTGAGCACGTTGATGATGCCGGCCTCCATGGCGGCCGTGCCGCTGCCGGCCAGCACCAGCACCGATCCCCGCGTCTGGTGCAGCCATTGCAGCTGCTCAGTGGTGCGGGCAACGATGTTCTGGAACTCGGCGCTGCGGTGGCCGATGGGATGACGGCCCAGGGCCACCAGGGCCGACTCCGGCACGGGCGTGGGTCCGGGGATCATCAGCTGCAACTTGTCCTTCATGCCCGCAATCGGGTCGCCCCCGGCTGGTGGATCATTCACCTTAAAAGTCCACCCGACAGCACCCCCCTTGACCGACGGCGACCTGGGCGGATCCAGTGGTCACACCCTCCCTGTCTGGGTGACGGCCGCCGCCGTGGCTGCCCTGCGGCAGCTGCGCGGTGAACCCTTCCAATCGGAGGAGACCCTCGAGCTGCTGCGGCCGTCCGGCCGCCGACCGTTGCCCGTGGAGCAGGCTGCCCCCCTGGGCAACGGCGAGGCCCTGGCCATCAGCCGCTGCGATCCCGGCCCCGGCCTTGACCTGACCCGCGGGCTGGCGGTCTGGGTGCGGGCCAGCTGGGGGCCCCTGCACAGCGCCGGGGGCGGTCCCATCCGGCTGCAGGCCGGCGCCGGTGTCGGCCGGCGGGCCCAGGACGGGGAGATCTGCATCTCGGCCTACGCCCGTGAACTGCTGGAGGCCAACCTGCTGCCGCTGCTGCCGGCCGACCGCGGGATCGACCTGGAGGTGACCCTGCCTGACGGGCAGGCCCTGGCCCAGCGCACGAGCCTGGCCGCCTTCGGGGTCGTCGACGGCCTGGCCCTGATCGGCACCGGCGCCCGGGTGCAGGCCAGCGCCTCACCCGACCGCCTCGGCCTGGCTCTGGACGAGCTGCAGCGGCGGGCCGCCGCACCCGGTGGCTGCCGTGAGCTGGTGCTGGTGGTGGGTGAGAACGGCCTCGATCTGGCACCGACGTTCGGCCTGGCCACCGGCCATCTGCTCAAGGCGGGCAACTGGATCGGACCGCTCCTGGCGGCCGCCGCCGAAGCCGGGGTCGAGCGGCTTCTGCTGTGGGGCTACCACGGAAAGCTGCTCAAGCTGGCCGGCGGGATCTTCCACACCCACCACCACCTGGCCGATTGCCGCGCCGAGGTTCTCACCGCCCTCGCCGCCCTCGAGGGCCTCCAGAACGGGGCTTTGGAACGGCTCTTCTCCGCCCCGACCGTGGATGAAGCCCTGCGCGACCTCTCCGTCGCCGACCCCGCCCTGGAGGGGCGTCTGCGGCAACGCATCGTCGCCGCCATCGAAGCCCGCAGTGCGGCCTACATCCAGCGCTGCACCGGCCGGCGCCTGGATCCCGGCGTGGCCCTGTTCGACCGCTCGCGACGACTCTGGGCGGTGGGACCGCAGGGAGTCACCTGGTTCCCAGGGGTCGACCCGTAGGGTGAACCCATTGCGTCGCCGCCGATGTCCGTCACGCAGTCAGACCTGCCGGGGGCCGAGGCGCGTCGGCCGGCCATCGTCATCCTCGACTTCGGCTCCCAGTACTCCGAGCTGATCGCCCGACGGGTGCGCGAAACCGAGGTCTTTTCGCTGGTGCTGAGCCACACCACCTCCCTGGAGGAGATCCGCGCCCTCAGCCCCCGCGGGCTGATCCTCAGCGGCGGACCGGCTTCGGTGTACGACCCTGGGGCCCCCGTCTGTGATCCGGGCCTGTGGGAGCTGGGCCTGCCGGTTCTGGGGGTCTGCTACGGCATGCAGCTGATGGTCCAGCAGCTGGGCGGACGGGTCGAGGCCGCCGGACGGGGGGAATACGGCAAGGCCCCGCTGTGGGTCGATGACCCCACCGACCTGCTCACGAATGTCGAGGACGGCTCGACGATGTGGATGAGCCACGGCGATTCGGTGATGGAGCTGCCGCCCGGCTTCAGTCGACTCGCCCACACCGACAACACCACAGCCGCCGCCGTGGCCGACCATCAGCGCCGGCTCTACGGCGTCCAGTTTCATCCGGAGGTGGTGCATTCCGCAGGCGGCATGGCCATGCTGCGGAACTTTGTGTATCACATCTGCGGCTGCGAACCCGACTGGACGACCGCCACCTTCATTGAGGAAGCGACCGCCGACGTGCGTCGCCAGGTGGGGGATCGGCGGGTGTTGCTGGCCCTCTCGGGAGGTGTCGACTCCTCCACGCTGGCCTTTCTGCTGCACCAGGCCATCGGCGATCGCCTGACCTGCATGTTCATCGACCAGGGCTTCATGCGCAAGGGTGAGCCCGAATTCCTGATGGAGTTCTTTGACAAACGGTTTCACATCCACGTCGAATACATCAACGCGCGCGAGCGTTTTCTATCGCGGCTCACGGGCGTGACCGACCCGGAAGAGAAACGCAAGATCATCGGGGCAGAGTTCATCCGTGTGTTCGAAGAAGAAAGCCGCCGACTGGGCCCCTTCGACTATCTGGCCCAGGGAACCCTGTACCCCGATGTGATCGAAAGTGCCGGCACCAACGTCGATCCCAAGACCGGTGAACGGGTGGCGGTAAAGATCAAGAGTCATCACAACGTGGGCGGCTTGCCGAAGGATCTGCAGTTCAAGCTTGTGGAGCCGCTGCGCAGACTGTTCAAAGACGAGGTTCGCAAGGTTGGCCGCAACCTCGGACTTCCCGATGAGATCGTCAGACGTCATCCCTTCCCTGGCCCTGGCCTGGCCATCCGCATTCTTGGCGAAGTGACGGAAGAAAAGCTCGACATCCTCAGGGACGCTGATCTGATCGTTCGCGAAGAGGTTCGCGATGCAGGTCTCTATCACGAGATCTGGCAGGCATTCGCCGTGCTGCTGCCCGTACGCAGCGTCGGTGTGATGGGAGACAAACGCACCTACGCCTACCCGATCGTGCTGCGATGTGTCGGCAGCGAAGACGGCATGACTGCAGACTGGTCGCGCCTGCCCTACCCCCTGATGGAAAAGATCTCGAATCGGATCGTCAATGAGGTCTCAGGGGTCAACCGTGTCGTGTACGACATCACCAGCAAACCCCCGGGCACAATTGAGTGGGAGTGACACATTCCATGCCGATGCCGGCTGACGGCGGCGGCGGCACCTAGACTCTGCGCCGCGCCAGCAGGATTGCCCCGAGTCCATGAACCTCCGTCGGATCCTCAGCCTCGCTCAATCCGGCGCCCTGCTGCCCTACGCCCTCGGCCGGTTCGCCACGGTCAGGAGGTTGTATTCACGCCTCAACGGCCTGCGGCATCCTCTTGACAGACGCGAGAGTCTTGCCGCCCTGCAAGATCCGATCTTCCCTCAGGTTGATGTGAGCCGGGCGGTGCAGGAGCTGCGCCGGGACGCTGTCGCGTTCCAGTTTGACCTGCCGACACCGATTGTCGAAGAGATCCACGACTTTGCCCGCCGCGGCCAGTGCAAGTCCAGCGGTTTCCAGGGACATCGGCCCTTCCCGGCCATTGCGTCAGGACAGACCAGCGAAGGTCAGCGGCTGGCCATGGCTGAGGTGATCAATCCTCTGGAGTGTGACGCGATCCGCAGGATTGTCGAAAGCCAGGTCCTCAGACAGACCTGCATGCGATACCTGGGCTATCAACCTCCCAAGGCCGACATCCGCCTCTTCTGGAGCTTTGTCTCCAACCTCAGCGAGAACGAGCGTCGCCAACAGTTTCAAACCATTGATTACCACGTTGATATTCACGACTTCAACTTCTGCTATGCGCACTTCTATCTCACCGACACCGATGCCCGCTCCGGAGCTCATGTGATGGTGCGAGGATCGCACACCCACAAGCCGCTGGCCTGGCTGATCGGTTCAGCCCGCAAGAGCGATGCTCAGATCGCCAGCCGCTACGCCAGTGACGACGTGCTCACGATCGAGGGTCCGGCCGGCACGGGCTTCCTGGAAGACACCTCCTGCTACCACAAGGCTCTGCCCCCACTGGACCGCATGCGGTTGCTGCTTCAGATTCGGTATCACTGATCCTCGACCCTGACCCGACGATGCACCGCCAGAACGGTATGTCCCGGGATGAAGAACTCAGCAGGGATTGAGGTGTCCGCCGGCAAGGAACGCAACAGGCTCACCACGGCCCGCCGTTGCAGTCGCTCCAGCAGCCCGGGTGGTCGAGGTGATGGCCGCAGCAGGGTGCGTGAGACAAACGCGTGGATCAGCCGCTGGGCGTGGCCCTGCTCGACGGGCAGATGCACCAGATCGTGCAGCTGAAATCCGAAGGACTCGGGATAACGCTTGAGACAGTCATCGGTCCAGCGGCTGACGTGATGGGGCGGCGCGTTGAGACAGTCGTCATGCTGACAGCCCAGATACGAATCCTCGGCCGGTACAGCGGTGATCAGCAGGCCTCCATCGCGCAGTGCACGGTGAGCAGCCTGGAAGTAAGTGTCCGGTGCAGGCAGATGCTCCAGCACCTGAAAGGAACAAACCCGGTCAAAACTGCCAGGGTGCTCTTCGGCAAACGCGGCAAAGTCTTGACGCACCACCTGCAGCCCGCGGCGCTGGGCCGCAGCCACCGCATGTTCACTGAGCTCGAGGCCTGTGTAGCGAGCCCCCTTCACCCAGGCAGCAAAATACCCTTCACCGCAGCCCACCTCCAGAAGATCATCACCGCCCAGAAAACGGGCGGCAACATCGTATTCGCGCTTCTCCGTTGCGTAGTACCAGGGGTTGTGCGCAGAGAGCTGGCGATAGAATTCGCCATCGCCCAAAATCAAGGGCCTCCACATTCGCAGGCCCGTCTGATCCTCCACCAGCGAGACCTCTTTCGTATCGCCCACCAGCCGACGAATGTCGGCGCCCAGGGAGTCATAACGGCGAATCAGGTCGGCGACCTGCAACGTGACGAGGGTGCGCATGACGCCAGCAGGACGGAGGAACTTGATGTTGGGATCGAGAGCGCGAAAGGCTCTCAGAATCGCTGTATAGTACCCCCACCAAGCCAGGGTCGGCCAGGTCCTGCATCGCTCGCACCCTCAGCACCCTGCGCCATGATCATCTACACCTTTTGTGTTGACATCGGCAAATTCTCGCCGCAGCAATTGACCGACGCAGCAATCATTTTCATCAATGCCCTGGCCGCCACGCGAACCCGGATCAGGCAGCTGATCATCTATACCAACTACGACCTGGTCCTCCCAAAAGTCCCTTTTCCAGTCAGCATCCGCCCCTATGAGCCTCTGCAGGTGGGCATCCACCAAGGCGATGGTTGGGCCAATCTGAACCTCAACAAGTTCACCTACAACAGCTTGCTTCGCGAGGAGTTCGGTGTCTCTCCGGTCTGGATTGACCTCGACACGATTGCTCTCAACAACCTCGATCACCTGGACTCCCTGCCCAACTTCTTTGTCTGCAAGGGGGGTGATGCCGACGGCAACATCCGATCCGTTATCAAGGGCACGAATGATTACGATGTTGCCGCCTGTGACTACCTCAACGGCAGCGTTTTCAAGCTTGACGCCACCATTCAAGCTGCGGCCAGCCGCTGCGTTGAAGAGCATCGTGAAAACCTGGTCTACGCCGAGCAGGGTGCTCTCAACTTCGTCTATCACTTTCTGCCCCGTGATTTTCCCATGCACGTGCTGGGGAAGGATGTGGATCGCAACAGCATCAACTCCTATTCAGCCTGGGAGAGCCGCTCCGGAACCCACCCCTCCCACCAGAACTCCCGCAACCTCTTCCGTGACTGGCGGGGCAGGCTGCGATCGCGGCTTCACCCCGACAAGCGCCTGCAGTTCCTCACTCTGACCTTCGCCACCCACGCGGCGTTTCTGTCCATGAAGCCGCGGGACAACCTTTTTGCCTGGACCCTCCACGATCTGTTGCTGCGTCAGCGGCGTCCCCGCTGGCGCACGCGACTGTGGCTCACCTGGGAACTCTGGACCCTGCGCCGCCGCAGCGTCCTTCAGGACTGGCGGGCCCGTCTGCGTTCCCTCTGAAGCCAGCTGATCCAGTCGGCCGACACTTCCTTGGGGCAGGCCGCTTCGCACTCCAGGTTGCTGCTGCAGCTGCCGAACCCCTCCTGCAGCATCCGCTCCTGCATCGCCAGGGTGCGCCGGCCGCGCTCGGGCTGTCCCTGGGGCAGCTGGGCCAGGTGGGCCAGCTTGGCACCCACGAACAGCGAGGCCGAGGCATTGCGGCAGCTGGCCACACAGGCGCCGCAGCCGATGCAGGTGGCGGTGGCGAAGGCCGCTGCCGCCTGGTCCTGCCCCACCAGCATGGCGTTGCCATCGGGCGCCTGACCGGTGTTGACCGAGCAGTAACCGCCGGCGGCGATCAGCCGGTCGAAGGCGGAGCGGTCGACCACCAGATCCTGGATCAGGGGGAAGGCCCGGGCCCGCCAGGGCTCCAGGGTGAGGGTGGCCCCATCCTCGAAACTGCGCAGGTAGAGCTGGCACACCGTCGTGGCCGGCCGGGGACCGTGAGCCTGGCCGTTCACCAGAAACCCGCAGCTGCCGCAGATTCCCTCGCGGCAGTCATGGTCGAAATGGACCGGGCGCTCGCCGGCCTCGATCAACCTCTCGTTAAGCACATCGAGGGCCTCGAGCAGCGACAGATCGGCCGACACCTCCTCCAGTCGGTGGCTCTCGAACGCACCGGAGGCACCGGGCGTCTCCTGGCGCCAGATGCGCAGGTTCAGCGTCAGCAGTCGGCTCATCGGTAGCTGCGGGTGGAGGGCTGCAGGTCGGTGAACTGCAGTTGTTCGCGGTGCAGGATCGGTTCGGCGGCAGCGCCGCCGTGCTCCCAGGCGGCGATGTGGGAAAAGCGCTCATCATCGCGACGGGCCTCCCCCTCCGGGGTCTGGTGCTCCTCGCGGAAATGGGCTCCGCACGATTCCTCCCGCGCCAGGGCATCCCGCAGCATCAGCTGTGCCAGACCAAAGAAGTCGGCCACCCGCAGGGCCTTCTCCAGCTCAGGATTGGGACCGCTGGCCCCCCCGGGCACCCGCACCTCGGCCAGGAACTCCTGCTCGAGCTCCGTCACCGCCGCCAGGCCATGCCGGAGTCCGCTGGCCTGGCGGCTGATGCCGCAGCTGTCGATCATCAGGCGGCCGAGGCGGCGATGGAAACCATCCACCGGCCGGCCACCGCCTCTGCCCAGAAGCCCGTCGAGGCGTGATCGCACCCGCGCCACGGCCTCGCGGCAGGCCGGGTGGTCGGGGCTGAGGGCCGGGGCACCATGGCCGGCCAGCCAGGCGGGCACCGTGGCCGGAGCGATGAAATAGCCATCGGCCAGCCCCTGCATCAGCGCACTGGCACCGAGCCGGTTGGCCCCGTGTTCCGAAAAGTTGGCCTCCCCCAGCACAAACAACCCGGGGATGGAACTCATCAACCGGTAGTCGACCCAGAGCCCTCCCATCGTGTAGTGGGGCGCCGGGTAGATCCGCAGGGGCGTCGTATAGGGATCGTCGCCGCTGATGCGTTCATACATGTCCAGCAGGTTGCCGTAGCGAGCCGCGATCCGATCCCGACCTTCCCGGGCGATGGCATCCCGCAGATCGAGGTACACCGACTGCTGACCGGGCCCGACGCCATGGCCGGCCAGGCAGAGCTCCCGTGCCCGCCGCGAGGCCACATCCCGGGGCACCATGTTCCCGTAGGCGGGATACTGCCGTTCGAGAAAGTAATCCCGCTCCTGTTCAGGAATCTCTCCAGGGGGTCGGTCATCACCGGCACGGGCCGGCAGCCACACCCGACCGTCATTGCGCAGGCTTTCGCTCATCAGCGTCAGCTTGCTCTGGTGGGGATCACCGCTGGGAATGCAGGTGGGATGGATCTGGGTGAAGCAGGGGTTGGCGAACAGGG
>JBMOIF010000058.1:0-14372 GCA_049317465.1 Prochlorococcaceae cyanobacterium
CGCGCCAGGGCGGAGAGGGAGTCGATGGCCATGCGTGAGGGTTTGAACTGGCTGATCTCCGTCTTGATGATCTGCAGGTGGTCTTCGAGGCCCGTGGATTCGGGATAAGCGCAGACGATCTTGAGCAGCCCATCAGACTCCATCTGCTCAAAGTCCATCCCCCAGCTGGTGGCATTCCGCAGCAGCTGGGCCCGCGACTCCTCATAGGCAAAGAGGATGGCCCTCTCGCGATTCGCGCAGGCGTTCTCCAGGAATTTGCTGACCAGCAACGTCTTGCCGGTACCCGTGGCGCCGGTGGCAAGAATGATCGAATCCTTGAAGAAGCCGCCCCCGCACATCTCGTCAAGCTTCGGCACACCAGAGCTGACGCGCACATTGCTGGAGCGCTGGGTGAGACGCATGGCGCCAAGAGGAAAGATGCTGATGCCATGACCGCCCATGGTGAAGGGGAATTCGCCCTTCATGTGGGTGGTGCCGCGCAGTTTGAGAATCTCAACCGTGCGGCGACGGCGCTCACCCTCGAGGACGTTGCGCAGAATCACCACGTTGTCAGAGACAAATTCCTCGACCCCGTAACGGGCGATCGGACCGTACTCATCGATGCGTTCGGTGGTCATCACCGTGGTGACGCCAATCTCCTTCAGACGGGCAATCAGACGGAAAATCTCACGCCGCACCACCGACACAGCATCGTACTGCTGAAAGACGGCAGTGATCGAATCAATGGCAACGCGCTTGGCCTTGTACTTGCGGATGGCGTAGTTGATTCGTTCGATCAGACCAGAGAGATCAAAGCTGCCAGCCACGTCCTGTCCTTCGGGATCGGGCGAGGCATCAAGAATGAAGAGCTTGTCCTGGCTGACCATCGACTGCAGGTCCCAGCCAAAGCTGGCCGCGTTGCGAAGAATGTCGAGGGGCGACTCCTCAAAGGTGACAAAGATGCCGGGCTCATCGAAATGGCAAATGCCATTATAAAGAAAATGCAACGAAAAGACGGTTTTGCCCGTCCCCGAAGTGCCGCTGATCAGGGTCGACCGACCGATCGGCAGCCCCCCATGGCACACGTCATCGAATCCCTCGATGCCAGTCGGCAGCTTCTGCACCTGGGACAGATGGAGGGGATCGGGTCGCTGGTCGTCCGTCATCGCAGCACTGGTCATGGCTTCAGGTTATTCAGAATCCGGCTCATCGGGCATGACGCTGAAGGCATCGTCGCTCAGCTCCTCATACAGAAGGTCCAGGCCGATCAGCACCCGCTCACGGTCAGACAGGTCGCCGATGATCCGCCGCACCGGCGGCGGCAGGATCTTGGCGAGCGTGGGGGTGGCGAGGATCTTGTCCTCCTCCGCCAGCTGGGGGTTCTTGAGGACGTCGATGACCTTGAGGGCATAGACCCCACGGAATTCGGTCTCCAGGATGTTCCGCAGGGTCTTGAGCGCTCGCATCGAGTTGGGTGTGTTCCCTGCGACGTAGAGCTTCAGGATGTAGGTCTTGCGTGGACTCATGGGGTTTCCTCCTGGCGCCGGTGCCGGGCCGGCAGACGGGATGGACCAGCACCGACCTCGGGGGGGATCGAGCGGCGGTACATCTCACAAAGGTGGGCCATCACGTCCAGGAGGGCAAGGCGGTAATCCTGGAGAAAGTCACTCTTGTGGCCCTCCAGCCGCAGCTGCTTGGACCAGCCGTCGATGAGATTCATATGGATCTCAACGGTCCTGGTGATGGGCAGGTCACTGAAAAAGGCGGTGTTGACGTAGCTCTCGATGGCCTGGTTCGCGGCCGGCGGATCGCGGAAGTAGCTCAGCAGCACATCCCGGTAGCTGCGCTCGAGCGAGTGGAGCAGATCCGCCTGCTCGGCTGCCGGCAGATGGCGGAGGAACAGGGCGGGGTCCCGCTTGTAGAAGACCCCCAGGTACCCGAGCCGGTCCTCCAGCCGCCGCGACAGGCGCCACTGCTCGGGGGCGGTGCCCTCCCGGGCGTCTCCCCGCAGCACGCGGCGCTCGAGAAAGCGCGAGACGGCGGCATCGAGCACGTAGGGCAGCTGCTCGAGCTGATCGGCCTGCAGGTGAACCTCGGCCTCATGACAGGTGACTGCGCCAGTGACCGCGCCGATCACCACCGTCGGCAGCAGCCCCTCCCGACGCAGCTGGTCCAGCAGCTCGGGGTCCAGGGCGTTCTGCTCGATCAGCAGTCCGTCGAGGCCATCCCAGGCGGCCACAATGCGCTCGTGCCAGCCCTCGCCCCCCAGGGGCAGGGGCTGAAGGGCGTAACGACCGTCCTGAAGCCACTGGCCGCAGGCCTGCCGCACCTGCGGTGTGGCGATCAGCGAGCCGATGACCAGGTCAGGTTCCGTCATGGCGCCTCTGGGCCATCGCTGCGGTTGCCTCAGTGTTGACGGGAGGCATCGGCTTGAGGGAAGATCATTGTTTGTCTTTCGATTGGTCGTGCGCCAGGCTTAAAGAACAGCACCGCCGAGACAACTCCGCGACGCTGCGCTGCCTGGCCATGCCGATGCCGTCCCATGACCAAGGCCCCTTCCTCACCGGCGTCCGATGACGCCCCCGCCGCCGAGACCGCCTCGAACGAGAAGGCGGCTCCAGCCGACAAGGCTGTGTCTCCGGACAAGGCCGTGTCTGCTGACAAGGCTGCGACGCCTTCCGCCACCACAGGCCCAGCCCCCTACGCCATCGTCGAGGCCTGCGGGCAGCAGTTCTGGCTGCAGCCCAACCGCTATTACGACTTCGACCGTCTGGCCGCTGACGTTGACGCCACCCTCACCCTGGACGAGGTGTTGCTGGTCTCCGGTGCCGGCGGAGTCACGGTCGGCCAGCCCTACGTCAAGGGCGGACAGGTGACCCTGAGGGTTCTCGGCCATCGCCGCGGACCGAAGATCATCGTCTACAAGATGCGCAAAAAGAAGAAGACCCGGCGCAAGAACGGCCACCGCCAGGAGCTCACCCGGGTGATGGTCGAATCCATCACCGTGGCCGGCAAGGCCCTGGCCTGATCCAGGGTCCTGCCTCAGTCCTCCTCACCGCCTTCCCCTCCTCCTCCCCTCCGAACCCCCGATGGCCCACAAGAAAGGCACAGGCTCCACCCGTAACGGCCGCGATTCCAACTCCAAACGCCTGGGTGTGAAGCGTTACGGCGGCGAGAAGGTGACCGCTGGTTCGATCCTGGTGCGCCAGCGCGGCACCAGCGTGCTCCCTGGCACCCACGTGGGGCAGGGGTCCGACGACACCCTCTTCGCCCTGGTCGATGGGGTGGTGGTGTTCGAGACCATCCGTCGCCAGACCCGCGAGCGCAAGCGGATCTCGGTGGCCCCCCTCTGACGGTCCAGCCAGACTCCGACCGCACCCGCACGCACCTACACCCTGGTCCGCAGGGTGTAGGTGCGTGCCGTGATCAGATAGGGATGGAAGCGTTCCAGAAACCGTTCCTGCAGCACTTCAAAGAAGTGCTGCACCAGGGTCGGGTCGTCGATGTGAAACGGGTATTCCCCCTGGAATCCCTTGAAGAAATACCAGTTCAGCAGGGCCACCCCTCCCTCCGCCGAGAGCCGATCGGCCAGTTGCGCCAGCAGAGCCGCTGGGTCGGGCACATGCTCCAGCACATCGAGGCAGGTGAGGCTGTCGAAGCACCGGGGCAGCTGAGCATCACTCAGGTCACGGCAGCAGACGATCCGATCCTGCAGACCAAGTCGCTGGGCACGCCAGGCGACGAACTCCCGGTTGCTGCCGTTGAGATCCACCATCCAGACCCGACGGACCCGGGGCAGGGCGGCGGCGGCGAGGGCATGGCTGCCGATGCCGCCGCCGAAATCGAGGTGGTCGCCGTGGGCGGCGGTCATCTGCACCCTGAGGGTGTCGGCGATGTAGTCGGCGCTCTGCAGGTGCCAGCCGGCCAGCTCGTAGAGGTGGCCGGTGCCGACGTCGGACTCGTAGAAGCGCTCGCAGCCGGACGCATCAAGGGCCGTGGGCTGCAGCTGGGCCAGCGCCTCGGTGGCCGCCGCCATGCGGGCCTCCAGGGCGTCCTGAGGCATCTTCAGAAAAGCCGACAGGTGCTCCCTCAGGGCAAAGCCGTCATGGAGGAAGGCATCGATATCGAGCGCCACCATGGCGGCCCCTGCAACCGCTCCACCGTAATGGGCCTTCCGGCACTCCCCCCGCCATGACCTCCGCCTGTGGCTTTCTGGTGCTGGACAAGCCCGCCGGGCCCACCTCCCACGACTGCGTCGCCCTGGCCCGTCGCCGCCTAGGCATCCGGCGCATCGGCCATGGCGGCACCCTCGATCCGGCGGTGACCGGCGTGCTGCCGCTGGCGGTGGGCCCCGCGACCCGGCTGCTGCCGTACCTGGAGGGCGACAAGGAGTACGAGGGGACCATCCAGCTGGGGGTGCGCACCGTCAGCGACGACCTGGAGGGGGAGGTGCTGGAGCGGCGGCCCTGGCCGAGTCTCGAGCGGTCGGGCCTGGAGGCCATGCTGCAGTCGTTTCTGGGTCCCCAGCGCCAGCGGCCACCGCAGGTGAGCGCCGTGCACGTCGACGGCGAGCGGGCCCATGCGCGGGTGCGGCGCGGCGAAGCCCTCGAACTGCCGGAGCGGCCGGTGACCATCGAGGGTCTGCGGCTCACCCACTGGGACCCGGAAGCCGGCGTGCTGGGCCTGTGGCTGCGATGCTCGGCCGGCACCTACGTGCGGTCCCTGGCGCGGGACCTGGGGGAACGACTGGGCTGCGGCGGCGCCCTGGCCACCCTGCGGCGCACCCATGCCCTTGGCTTCGGCCTCGACCAGGCCCTGCGCCTGGAGCAGCTGCAGCCCGGGACGGCCCTGCAGGATCCCCTGATCCCCCTCGGGCATCTGCCCCGCCGACGGCTGGACGACCACGAATGGCTCGCCTGGACCCGCGGTCAGCGGCTTCCCCTGGGGCCATCGTCTCTGGCGGCCGCCGACGACCCCGGGGGAGAACCGGTGGTGGTGCTGCGGCCGGATGGCAGTCTGGCGGGCATGGCCCGCCGCAGCGACGATGGTCAGCTGCAGCCCCGGCTGGTGTTCGACGCCAGCGGCTGACGGCGGGCCTCCGACCCGTTCCGACCCGTTCCGACTCCGATGGCCGGCCACAGCAAGTGGGCACAGATCAAACGGCAGAAGGCCGTGGTGGATGCGCGCCGGGGCGTGGTGTTCACCCGTCTTGCCCGGGAGATCACCGTCGCCGCCCGCCAGGGTGCGGACCCCGCCGGCAACTTCCAGCTGCGCACCGCCGTCGAGAAGGCACGGGCGGCCGGCGTGCCCAACGCCAACATCGAGCGGGCCATTGCCAAGGGGTCAGGGCAGGGGGCCGGCCAGGGCGACAGTTTCGAGGTGGTGCGCTACGAGGGCTACGGCCCCGGGGGCGTGGCGGTGCTCGTGGAGGCCCTCACCGACAACCGCAACCGCACGGCCGCCGATGTGCGGCTCGCCTTCAGCAAGAACGGCGGCAACCTCGGCGAGAGCGGCTGCGTGGCCTACCTCTTCGACCAGCTGGGGGTCGTCTGGCTGGAGGGGGGCGAACCGCTGGCCGAAGATCCGCTGCTGGAGCTGCTGCTGGAGCTGGATGTGCACAGCTACCGCCTCGACGATCGCCAGGGGGAGATCTGGTGTCCGATCCCATCTCTGGAAGGGCTGCACCGGCAGCTGCTGGCAGCGGGCTGGCCGGTGCAGGAGGCAGAACTGCGCTGGCGGCCCCAGACCCTTGTGGAACTCGGGGATCCCGACAGCCTGCAGCAGCTGGAACGGCTGCTCGACAGCCTCGATGGGCTCGACGATGTGCGCAGCGTCAACTGCAATCTGGCCGCCTGAGGTGGCTTCTCAGCCCAGCAGGGCCGCCGCCTCCCGATCGCACAGCACCCGCACCTGCGGATGGCCCTGCAGCCAGCTGGCGGGCAGCTGCGCATCGGCGGGGTCCTGCAGAGCGCGGCGCAGGATCCCGGCCTTGCCGGCGCCCAGCACCACCAGCAGCAGCTCCCGGGCAGCCAGGATCTCGGCCAGGCCCAGGGTGATGGCGAGGGCCGGCACGTTCCCCGGGTCGCCGCCGAAGGACTCGGCGTTCTGACGCCGGGTGCTGTCGCTGAGCTGCACCACCCGGCAGGGGGCCGCCACCTCGCAGGGGGGTTCGTTGAAGCCCACGTGGCCGTTGCTGCCGAGCCCCAGCAGCTGCAGCCCCAGGCCTTGCCGCCGCACCGCCTCGCCGTAGCGGCAGGCCTCGACGGCCGGGTCGGCGGCGGCCCCGTCGGGGAGCTGCAGGGCCTGGGGCGGCAGAGCGAGGGGATCGCCCAGGTGGCGCCCCATGTAGGCCCTGAACGACCGCGGATCCTGGGGTGTCAGGCCCACGTACTCATCAAGATTGAAGCTGCACCAGCCCTGGGGGTCGAAGCGCCCGTCACCCCTGAGCCTCTCGCAGAGCGCCGCGTAGACGGGCTCCATCGTCCTGCCCGTGGCCAGGCCGGTGGGGGGGGCGTCGGGGTCGCAGAGGGGCTCGGCCAGCAGAGCCGCCGCCCGCCGGGCGACGGCAGCGGCATCGGACAGCACCTCAATGGCGGGGGCCAGGCAGGGGGGCATGGGCGGCGGCCCTGTCCTAGGGCGGCGGCGGGGGTTGGGGCCAGGCTGGCCCAGCGGCGGTCACCAGTGCCAGGGGTCGGTAGGGCTGCACGTTCACGTTGCTGTAGTAGTGAGCCAGGATCCGGTCGAAGGACACACCCTTGAGGGCCATGCCGTAGGTCCCCCACTGGCTCATGCCGACCCCATGGCCGTAACCACGGCCCTCGGCCACCAACGCTGGCCGCAATCCCAGCCAGCTGCCCAGGCGTTCCAGCACCGTGTCGGGGTCTTCGGGGGGCCGGAAGCGCACGAAGCTGCTGCGCAGGCCCAGGCGCTGGCGCAGCTGGCCGCCGCTGAGGCTCAGTTCGCCGCCGGGCCCCCGCACCAGCACCTGCCGCAGCCGGCCGGTGCTGGTCTGGCTGATGGGCTCGATGCTGCTGGCTCCGCCGGTTTCGGGGAAGGCGGACTGCAGCTGCCCGTCATCGAAGGCCACGGTCCAGCGGTACACGGGGCTGTCCTGGTCGTAGTCGACGACGCTGCGCAGGTAGGGCAGCTGCCGGGGCCAGACTTCGCCGCTGTTCTCGGTCATGCCGCCGCTGCTGCTGAAGAACACCGAATCGATCAGCTGGCCGCGGTGGGTGAGCACCAGGCTGCGGGTGGTGGCCACGGCGGCACGGGTGCTCTCGGTCTCGGCCTCGAGGCCGCGATAGACCTGATGGCTCACGGTCGATCCCAGGTCGACATCCGCCCCCGGACGCCACAGCCGCAGGGCGTAGGTGCGGGCCGCCACCGCCTGGACCCTCAGGGCCTCAAGGGGCCAGCGGGCCGGCATCTCGCTGCCCACGACGCTGGCCAGGTAACGCTCGACCCCCAGCCGGTTCACCGCCTGCAGCCGACCGGCCCTGGCCCGCAGCCGGAGGCTGCCTGAGTAGCGACGCTGCTGCAGCCAGAAGCTGCCCTCGGGTCCCTGGGGTTCGAGCCACACCTCAGCAAGGGGCTGCGGCAGGCCCACGATGCGGTCATCGTCTGCCCGCAGGGTGACGCCCTGCTCAAGCAGCCCCAGCCGTTCGCCGCTGACGCTGCGCAGCAGCAGGGGCCCATCGGCCGGAACCACCCGCAGGGCATCCTCCTCGGCGAGCAGCACCCGCAGCTGCGGTTCCCGCCCCGCCATGGCCGGACCGGCGCCAAGCAACGGCAGCAGGGCCAGCAGGGCCGAGAGGGCGAAGGTGTGCCGAAGGGGCGCCATGACGCGAGGAAGTCGGCGCCATTGTGGGGTGGCCGTCGAGCCCGTGGCAGCATCGGGAACCCCATCTGAGCGCGTGCAGGTCACCTTTCTGGGCACGAGTTCCGGCGTGCCCACCCGCAGTCGCAACGTCTCCGCGGTCGCGGTGCGACCGCCCCAGCGGGCGGAGCTGTGGCTGTTCGACTGTGGCGAGGGCACCCAACATCAGTTTCTGCGCAGCGATCTGCGGGTGTCGCAGCTGCGGCGCATCTTCATCACCCACATGCACGGCGACCATGTGTTCGGCCTGCCGGGGCTGCTGGCCAGCCTGGGCATGGCCGGCACCTGCAGCGGCCTCGATCTCCACGGACCCCGGCCCCTGGAGGCGTTCGTGCTGGGGGCCCTTGAACACTCGTCCACGCGGATCGGCTACCCCCTGCGCTTTCACCCGGTGGAAGAGGCCGCCCGCCGCGGCACCCCGGTGCTGCAGGACGGAGATCTGACGGTGACCACTGCCCCTTTGCGCCATCGGATCCCGGCCTTCGGCTACCGGGTGCAGCAGGCCGAACGGCCGGGGCGCTTCGATCCCGGGGCGGCCCGGGCCCTCGGCCTCACCCCCGGGCCCCTCTTCGCCCGGCTCAAGGCCGGTGAGACCGTGGAGCTCGAGGACGGTCGCCGGATCGACGGCCGCCGGCTGTGCGGCGCCCCGCAGCCCGGGCTGTCGATGGCTTACTGCACCGACACCGTCTTCAGCGAAAACGCGGTGACCCTCGCGCGCGGTGTCGACCTGCTGATCCACGAGGCCACCTTCAGCCACGGCGATGCCGAGCTGGCCTTCCAGCGGCAGCACTCCACCAGCACGATGGCGGCCCAGACCGCCGCCGAAGCCGGTGCCGCCCGGCTGCTGCTCACCCACCTCAGCCCCCGCTACGCCCCCGGCAACGGCACAACTCCCGAGGATCTGCTGGCGGAGGCCCGGGCCATCTTCCCGACCACCGATCTGGCCCGCGACCTGCTGGCCATCGACCTGGTCCCGGGGGCCTGCAACAGTTCGTGAGTCGCCGGCCCGATCCAGTCCGGAGCGCCTGTTCTGCGTGATACAAGGGCTCTGGCGTCCGTCCCCCTCTGCACGTTTCCTCCATGTCCACCGTCCTTCAGGGTCTGCGGCGTGCCGTCGTACTGCTGCTGCTGCCCCTGGCCCTGCTGCTGCTGCCAACCGCGGCCGAGGCGCTGCAGTGGGATGCCGAGACCCTCACCGTTCCTGCCGATCCCAGCGGCACCACGGTCACCTTCAGCGAGACCGAGATCAAGTCGGGACGGAAGATCTTCAACTCGTCCTGCGGCACCTGTCACGCCGGTGGCATCACCAAGACCAACCAGAACGTGGGCCTCGACCCCGAGACGCTCGCCCTGGCCACCCCGCCCCGCAACAACGTCGAGGCCCTGGTCGACTACTTCAAGGATCCGACCTCCTATGACGGCGAAGTGTCCATCGCCGATGTGCACCCGAGCCTGCGCAGTGCCGATGTCTTCGTGAAGATGCGCGACCTCGACGACGAGGACCTGCGACGCATCGCCGGTTACATCCTTGTGGCGCCCAAGGTCCAGGGCCCCCAGTGGGGCGGCGGCAAGATCTACTTCTGATCGGCCCCGTCAGACCGGATCCAGCGGATCCAGACCGGAATCCTCGGCCGACGGCTCGGGAGGCATCGCCTCCAGGGTCGTCGGCTTTTTGCTGTACCACCACTCCTGCAGCCCGGGGCTGAGACGTTCGGCGAACAGGGTGATGGTGGTGATCGTCGGGCGCAGGCCGGGTTGCAGCAGTTCGACGACGTAGGTGGGGCAGCGACGGGCGGCCAGGTCGGGGACGAAGCGGCGGCCCACCCGGCGCCAGCTGGGCTCCTTGCTGCGCCATTGCAGCCGGCAGCAGGGCCAGGGGAGCTCTTCGCGGTCGAACAGGCGGCAGCAGGGGCCGAGCACGCGGAAGCTGTACATGCCCCCGGGGCTGGGCCGTTCGCTGCCGCTGGGGAGCAGGCGGTCGTGGTGCGTCACAGCCGGGGACCGATTGGGGGGGCGGGGCAAAAAAAAGCCACCCCCGCAGGGGTGGTGGCGCCCCCGGTGAACCGGGGGCACGGCCAGGGGCTCAGTAGAGCTCTTCCTCGGCGTGGGTCTTGATGGTGACGTCGCTGGTGGGATAGGCGACGCAGGTGAGCACGAAACCGGCTTCGATCTGGTCGTCGTCGAGGAAGCTCTGGTCGCTCTGGTCGACGGTGCCAGCGGTGATCTTGCCGGCGCAGGTGCTGCAGGCACCGGCACGGCAGGAGTAGGGCAGGTCGATGCCTTGCTCTTCGGCGGCATCGAGGATGTACTGATCGTCGGGGACCTCGATGGTCTTGTTCAGGCCCTCGCTCTCGTTGATGAGGGTGACCTTGTAGGACGCCATGGCAGTGATGGTGGCTCAGGTCCTCGGCAAGCCGGGCCTGCGGGCGGGACCTTTCTACACCTGACGCGTGAGGTCCCCGCTGTTGCAGGACGAAGGCCAATCGGACAGCCAAGACCGATAAGACCGAGTTATCGGTGCCTGCCGATCTCGATCACCACCCACGGCGCCAGCACCGCCCGCACCCGGCCTGCCCAGCCCAGGGGGGACAGGACCTCCAGCAGCGGACCGGCCTGGTCCTCCAGCACTCCGCTGAGCAGGCCGACGCCGTCGTCGGCCAGCAGGTCCCCGAAGCGGGGGGCCAGGTCGGTCAGCACCGGCGCCAGGATGTTGGCGAGCAGCAGGTCGGCCCGTTCACCCCCCTGCAGCGCCACCAGGGCCTCTGCGGAGCCCACGGTGACCTGCAGGCGATCGTCACAGCCATTGAGAGCGGCGTTGGCCCCGGTGGCGCGCACGGCCGGCGGATCGGTGTCGCAGGCCCAGGCGCAACGGCCCCCCAGCAGCAGGGCCGCGATGGCCAGGATCCCGCTGCCGCAGCCCAGATCGGCCACGGCGCGCCCGCGGGGGGGCCGTTGGTCGAGGGCTTCGAGGCAGAGCCGGGTGGTGGGATGGCTGCCGGTGCCGAAGGCGCTGCCGGGGTCGATGCGGATCACCTGGCGCCGGCTGTGCTCCGCCGGCACCTCCAGCCAGGCGGGCAGGATCAGCAGCCCCTCGGCCACCGGATCGGGCTGCCAGTGGCGTTTCCAGCTCAGGGACCAGTCTTCCTCGGCCTGGGTCTGCCAGCGCAGGGGAGGCAAGCTGATGCCGAACGGGGCCCCGAGGGCCTGCAGGGCCGCTTCCAGCTGGGCATGCTCGCCGGTCGGCCAGTCGGCCGCCGGCAACCAGGCCTCCAGCCAGCGGCGGTCGGGCTGCTCGGGCCGGAAGCCGATCGCCACCCGAGGGATGCCCAGGGTCTCGAGCCGCCAGAGCAGCGATTCCTCAAGCTCGGGTGGCACCTCGAGATCCAGGTGCCACCAGCCGTCTGCAGGGGGTTCCACGGGGGTCAGGGGCGGGGGGTCAGAGGGTGACGGCGTGGGCTTCCTGGATGCCCTGGATCCCAAGGATGTGGCCCAGCAGGCCGGGGGGAATGGGGTCATCGAGGCTGAGCACCATCACGGCATCACCGCGCACGATGCGGCGGCCCACCTGCATCGACGCGATGTTGACGTTGTGCTCGCCCAGCAGCGATCCGAGGTGACCAATGATTCCCGGCATGTCGCGGTGACGGGTGAACAGCATGTGCCGGCTGGGGGGCACGTTCACTGGGAACTCGTCGAGGTTGGTGATCCGCAGATCGCCATCGGCAAAGACCGCTCCGGTCACGGCGTGGCTGCCCTGGGAGTTGCGGCAGGCCAGGCGCAGGGAGCCACCGGCGAAGTCGCGACTGGCCTCGTCCTTGATCTCGAGCACGTGCACACCCCGCTCGCGGGCCTCCAGGGAGGCATTGACGTAGTTGATGCGGTCGCCGAGGGCGTCGCTGAGAAGCCCCTTGAGGGCCGCCACCACCAGGGGCTGGCTGGGCTGGGCGGCGAAGTCACCCTGCAGCCGCACCTCCAGTTCCTGCAACGACCCGCCGGACAGCTGGCTGAGCAGGTGGCCGAGGGTCTCGGCCAGCTGCAGATGGGGCTTGAGCCGCTCCATCACCTCGGGTGTGAGTCCCGGGATGTTGACCGCACTCCGGGCCGGCAGCCCCAGCAGCACATCGCGGATCTGTTCGGCCACATCGATGGCGACGTTCACCTGGGCCTCCTCGGTGGAGGCCCCCAGGTGGGGGGTCAGGATCAGGTTGGGCACGCCGCCGCGCAGGGGGGAATCGGTGGCCAGGGGTTCCTGGGCGTAAACGTCGAGGGCCGCACCGGCGATGCGTCCTTCCCGCAGCACCGCCGCCAGATCGGCCTCGTCGATGATGCCGCCGCGGGCGCAGTTCACCAGCCGGGCCGTGGGCTTCATCGTCTCGAGCAGGGCCCGGTTGACCAGGTTCTCGGTCTCGGGCGTGCGCGGCAGGTGCAGCGTCACGTAGTCAGCGTCCCGGAACAGCGGTTCCAGGGGGCTCAGCCGCACCCGCAGCTGCTGGGCCCGTTCGGCCGAGATGAACGGGTCGTAGGCGATCACCTCCATGCCCATGGCCTGGGCCACCCGGGCCACATGGGAGCCGATCTTGCCCAGACCCACCACACCGAGGGTCTTCTTGTAAAGCTCGTTGCCGACGTAGGTCTTGCGGTCCCAGCCACCGGCGGCGGTGCTGGCGTGGGCCGCCGGCACGTGCCTGGAGAGCGACAGCATCAGCGCCAGGGCGTGCTCGGCGGCGGCGATGGTGTTGCCCTCGGGGGAGTTGACCACCAGCACCCCGTGACGGGTGGCGGCGGGCACATCCACATTGTCAACGCCGACGCCGGCCCGGCCGATGATGCGCAGGCGCGGAGCCGCCTCGATCATGGCGGCGGTCACCTGGGTGCCGGAACGGATCATGAGGGCGTCGTAGTCGCCGATGATGCCGATCAGCTGATCGGCGGGCAGCCCCGTGCGGACATCAACCTGGGCAACCTGGGAGAGGATGTCGATCCCCACCTGGTCAATGGGATCGGACACCAGAACTTTGGTCATCGGCCGCGGGTCGTGCGGCGATTCAGTGTAGGGACCGCTTCGGACACGCTCAGGAGGCAGAGACGACCATGGGACTGTGTGTTGCGGTGGTGCTGGACGATCGGGCCCGCCTCGATCGCCTGCAGGAGGAACTGGCCGCGGTGAGCCCGCCGCTCCGGCTCACGGCCGTGGGTGCCGGGGCGACGCCCCCCCTGGAGGTCATGGACCTCAACCCCGCCCTGCAGCGGAGTCGTCGCCAGCGGCGCATGGCCGTGTGGCTGCTGCCCTTCGGCTTCGCCGCCGGTGCCATGTTCACCTTCATCACCGATCTCGACACCTTCCGTTTCGCCGGGCCCCTGGGCGAACCGCTGCTGGGGGGTCTGCTGGGAATGGGATCGGGCTGGATGGGCAGCTTCGCGGCGGCGGCCAGTGTGAGCGGTGATGGCGACGATCGTGTTCGCAGCGTCCGCAACCGGCTGGAGGAGGGGGCGATGGTGCTGCTGGTGGAGGCCCCAGCCGGCGCCACCATTCCCTGGACCCGACTGCAGGCGGCCCGCCCCCGGGCCGTGGTGCGGCTGCGGGAGGACTGAGGTGCTGTCGCCCCGGACGCTGCAGGATCTGGCCGACCGTTGCCTGCGCAGCCGCCAGCCTCTCTGGACAGGCTTCCTGGCTCCGCAGGCCTGGGAAGACGCCCTGCGACGGCTGGCAGGCCTTGAGGACCTGCAGCTGCGGGCCGAAGGCGGACACCCCCGCGCCGAACGCCGTCGGCTGGGGTTCAGCCTGCGCCCCACCCCTGACGCCGCCGCGGACACGGCCGAGGCGTTGCCCCCCCTGGGCCTGCTCGACCTGACCGGGGATTTTCTCTTCGACCCCGCCAGCGCCAACGCCGTGGCCCACGCGCTGCAGCAGCTGGGCGCCGAAGAGCAGGACCTGGGGGATGTGCTGCTGCGGGGGGACCGTGGCGGCCTGCTGATCGTGACGCCCGAGCTGCAGGCCCGGCTGGATGGGCAGACCGTGCAGGTGGGCAGCGTGGTGGCCCGCCTGGCGGCCGCCCCCTGGGAGCGGCTGAATCCCCAGCCGCTGCAGGAGCGGATCATCTCCACCGTGGAAGCCTCCCTGCGGCTGGATGCCGTGGCCTCGGCGGGCTTCGGCCTCTCCCGCAGCCGCCTGGCAGACCTGATCCGGCAGGGTCGGGTGCGCATCGACTGGCAGCCGGTGACCAGCCCGAGCCGGGAGCTGAGGCTGGGCCAGCGGGTCCAGCTCGAGGGGCGCGGAGAGCTGGAGCTGCTGGCCGCCGACCTCACCCGGCGCGACCGCTGGCGGCTGCAGCTGCGTCGGCGCAGCTGAGCGGTCTGGGGGAGGTGCTAGGTTCTGAAGCCGGTGATCACTGGAACGTCTGGTGATACGCCCACGCCTGTCCAGCAGGAGCAGGTCTTCTCAGGGGCGATTAGCTCAGAGGTAGAGCACTACCTTGACACGGTAGGAGTCACTGGTTCGATTCCAGTATCGCCCATT
>JBMOIF010000059.1:0-14301 GCA_049317465.1 Prochlorococcaceae cyanobacterium
CCTGGCTGCTGCCGAGTCCACCCCCGTGGCTCTGACCGCTCCTGCCATCGGCTGAACCCAGCCAGACGAACCAATCGATTCGTCAGACAGATTGTTTCGTCTCCTTCATACAACAAAACCCCCGCCTAGGCGGGGGTTTTTTATGGCCGATGCGGCCGCCGGATCAGGGCGCCAGCACCAGCGACGGATCGCCGAGGCCCACACGCCACACCCGCAGCCCGGCAGCCCGTGCCACATCAAGGTCAGCCAGGCCACGGGCATCAAACAGCCAGGCCGGATGGCGCATCACGGCCGCCAGGGCGGCCCAGTCGAGGCTGGCGTACTGCTCCCATTCCGTGAGGATGATCAGGGCATCGGCCCCGGCGGCGGCGGCGGCCACGTCGTGGCAGAACAGCCAGCCGCCGTCGGCATCGCTGCTGGCGCAACCCAGATCGCTGGCGATCGTCTCGGCATCGACCTTGGGATCATGGATCGCCAGCCGCGCCCCCTCCTCCAGCAGCGCCTGACAGATGCGGATCGCCGGCGCTTCGCGGGTGTCGTTGGTGTCGGCCTTGAAGGCAAAGCCCAGCACCGCCAGCCGTTTGCCGGTGACGGTGCCGAACAGGCGCGACACCACCAGCTGGGCGATGCGCTCCTGCTGCCAGGTGTTGATCTCAACCACACTCTCCCAGTAACGGGCCACGGTCTCGAGCCGGTAGTGGCGGCACAGGTACACAAGGTTGAGGATGTCCTTCTGGAAGCAGCTGCCGCCGTAGCCGGGGCCGCTCTTCAGAAACTTGGCGCCGATGCGGCTGTCGCTGCCGATCGCCCGGGCCACCTCATTCACATCGGCGCCGGTGGCTTCGCAGAGGGCGGCGATCGAATTGATCGACGAGATGCGCTGGGCCAGGTAGGCATTGGCCGTGAGCTTGCTCAGCTCACTGCTCCAGAGGTTGGTGAACAGGATCCGCTCCCGTGGCACCCAGCGGCCATACACCGACGCCAGGGCTTCGCGGGCCTCGTGATCCTCACCACCGATCAGCACCCGGTCGGGCTGCTCAAGATCGGCGATGGCGGTGCCTTCGGCCAGGAATTCAGGATTCGACAGCACCACGAACGAGCGCCCCTGGGTGTTCGAGCCGAGAATCGCCTGCACGGTCTCGGCAGTGCGCACCGGCAGGGTGCTCTTTTCAACAACGATCGTGTGCCCCTGGGCGTGCTCAGCCACCTGGCGGGCGCAGAGTTCGATCCAGCGCAGGTCGCTGGCCTGGCCGGCGCCGATGCCGCGGGTCTTCGTGGGGGTGTTCACCGACAGAAAGATCATGTCGGCCGCTGCGATGGCGGCGTTCACGTCGGTCGAGAAGTGCAGGTTGCGGCCCCGGGCCCGGCCCACCACCTCGGCGAGCCCCGGCTCGTACACCGGCAGTTTCGCCAGGTCGGCATCGTTCCAGGCGGCGATGCGCCGCTCGTTGATGTCGACCACATGCACCTGAATGTCGGGGCAACGGTCGGCGATCACGCTCATCGTCGGCCCTCCGACGTAGCCGGCCCCGAGGCAGCAGATGGTGCGGATTGTGGTCATGGCAGCAGCAAAAATCAGAGAGAACAGAAGCGGCCGGGGGCGTCGTCAGACGGCCAGCTCATCGCGGAAGTGGGCGATCGTGGGTTGCAGCCCCTGGGCCAGGGGGATCTGCGGTTCCCACCCCAGCACCGAGCGGGCCAGGTCAATCACCGGCTGGCGCTGCAGCGGATCGTCCTGCGGCAGGGGGCGCTGCACCAGCTCAAGACCGGGATTGATCTGCCCACGGATCAGTTCAGCCAGTTCCCGGATGGTGAACTCACCTGGATTACCGAGATTAATGGGGCCCGTCTGATCACAATTCATCAGGCGAATCAGCCCCTCCACAAGATCATCAACGTAGCAGAAACTGCGGGTCTGAGATCCGTCGCCATAGAGCGTCAGCGACTCACCCCGCAACGCCTGCACGATGAAGTTGCTGACCACACGCCCATCATTGGGCAACATCCGCGGGCCGTAGGTGTTGAAGATGCGCGCCACCCGCACCTCGGTGCCGTGCATGCGGCGATAGTCAAAGCAGAGGGTCTCAGCGATGCGTTTGCCCTCGTCGTAACACGAGCGGATGCCGATGGTGTTGACACAGCCGCGGTAGCTCTCGGGTTGCGGATGCACCTCGGGGTCGCCGTACACCTCGCTGGTGCTCGCCAGCAGCAGCCGGGCCCCCACCCGCCGGGCCAGACCCAGCATGTTGTAGGTGCCGAGAAAGCTGGTCTTAGCGGTCTTGATCGGATTGAACTGGTAGTGCACCGGCGAGGCGGGGCAGGCCAGGTGCCAGATCCGGTCCACCTCCAGCCGGATCGGTTCGGTGACGTCGTGGCGGATCAGTTCGAAGCGGGGATGCCCGATCCAGCGGGCGATGTTGGCCTTGCGACCGGTGAAGTAATTGTCGAGACAGATCACCTCCTCCCCGGCGGCCATGAGGCGATCGACGAGGTGGGAGCCGACGAAGCCGGCCCCTCCGGTGACCAGATGACGCAAAGACATGACAGACCGAAGCAGAAGGGGATGCGTGGACGGAATTCAGCGGCCGGGGAGGGTCTGGTGCCAGCGCCAGGCGTCCGCCAGGATCGTGGCCAGGTCAGACCGCCGCGGGGTCCAGCCCAGTTCGCTGCGCACCCGGTCAGCGCAGGCCACCAGACGGGCGGGATCGCCACCGCGTCGGGGGGCCACATGGGCCAGCAGACCGCAGCCGGTCACGGCCTTCGCCGCCTCGATCACCTCCTGCACCGAGGCGCCCTGGCCGGTGCCGAGGTTGTACACGAGGGTGCGGAACGGCACCGCGCCGCTGCCCGCCGCCGGGGCGGCCCGCCGCAGCAGCAGCCGGTTCACCGCCAGCAGGTGGGCATCGGCCAGATCGCAGACGTGGGTGTAGTCGCGGATGCCCGTGCCATCCGGGGTGTCGAAGTCGTCGCCGAAGATCTGCAGATAGGGCGAGCGGCCCGCCATGGCATCCAGCACCCGCGGGATCAGGTGCGTCTCGGGATCGTGCACCTCACCCAGCTCGCCCTCGGGGTCGGCGCCGGCGGCATTGAAGTAGCGCAGGATGATGCTGGGCAGACCGTGGGCCAGGGCCAGGTCGCGGATCAGCTCCTCGACCATCCGCTTCGAGCGGCCATAGGGGTTGATCGGCTCCAGCGGATGGTCTTCGGTGAGGGTCGGTGTGCGCGGCAGGCCATACACGGCGCAGCTTGACGAGAAGATGAAGGGCACCGGCCCGGCGGGGCTTTCCGCCCCCACCTCCACCACCGCCTGCAGCAGGGTGAGGGCATCGGCGACGTTGCTGCCGTAGTAATCGGCCGGCCGCTGCCACGACTCGCCGACGATGCTGCGGCCGGCGAAATGGATCACGGCTTCCGGACGCTGACCACCGCAGGCCGGATGGTCGCCGCTGAGGATCGCCCGCACGAGGGCGGCATCGCCGACGCCCCCCTCCACGAACGGCACCTGCAGCACCGCCTCGACCACGGCCCGGCGGCCGGTCGAGAAATCGTCAAGCACAAGGGGCGCATGGCCCGCCTGGCGCAGCGCCTTGACGGTGTGGGAACCGATGTAACCGGCCCCGCCGGTCACCAGAATCAGCATCGCAATGTCCCCTGGTGGCAGACCGCTGGAGGCGGCGCGACTCTCTCACATTCGCTCCCTTTGGGGAATCGGGCCCAAACCGTTGTGGTCGAAATGACTTGCCATGGCTACGGTCCGACCAGCCTTTGTACTTTCTGACGTCCCATGGCTCTCTCCACGACCGAGCCCGCCCCCCTTGCGGTGATCAGCATGGTGCAGAAGGGCTGGCTGGGCTTCCAGCGGGCGCCATGGCTGTTCGTGGGCTTCACCCTTGTGGCCGGAGTGCTGAACTGGCTCACCTCCGCCATTCAGAACAAGGCCAACGAAGCGATGGAAGCCGCCAGCGGCGTGGCCATCGGGCCCCTGATCCTGTTCCTGATCGGCCTGGTGCTCAGCGTGCTGGTGAGCCTGTGGACCAACATCGGCCTGTTCCGCGGGGCCTGGAAGGCCGTCGGGGGCCAGGTGCCCGTGCTGCGCGACTTCATCCGCTGGGACTCGGTGGCGATGGTGCGGTTGTTTCTGATGGGGCTGCTGCTGCTTGTGGTCTTCGGCGGCGTTGCCCTGATCAGTGTTCTTTCCGGGGGCCTGCTCAGCATGATCAGGCTCGAACTCAGCATCCTGCCCCTGGCGGCCGGTGCCCTGGTGACGGGATGGCTTGCGGTCACCCAGATGTTCCATCTGCCCCTGGTGGTCGCCCGCGGCGATCAGCCCTGGAGCGCCTTCCAGCACGGCCGCGAGGTGGTGCAGCCCCAGTTCTGGCGCCTGCTGGCCTTCGCCCTGCTGATGTTCGCCATCACCGTGCTTGGCCTGGCGCTGTTCGGGGTGGGCATCCTCATCGCCGGCCCGGTGGTGGTCTGCTCTCTGGTGGCCGCCTACCACTCGCTCTTCGGCGATGAAGACCGCACCGGCTTCCTCGCCGGCTGAGGGTCACCAGCCCCCGTCGCTGAGCAGGGCCTGGGCCACGGCCATCGCCGCCGGCGCCGGCCATTGCCCCTCGACCCCGCGGCCGGCGCCCGTGAGCACGAACCGCAGCGACCAGGCTTCCCGGTCACCCTCCAGTTCCAGCCACCAGTCACCGTCTTCTGCGCTGATCACGATCGATTCTTCGGCCATCAGCTGCTCGGCCAGGGCTCCATGCTGATCGACCAGGCGGTGCAGCAGACGGGTGAGACCCTCGGCTTCCGACGGGAGCAGCTCGGTGGCCCAGGTCGCCCCGGCAATCAGCACACTGTGGGGCTGCCGATCGGGATCAAGCCCATAACGCCAGCCCCTGCCTTCGCGCAGCAGCCGCTGGCGAGCCGTCACACCGCCAGCAGATCAGGCTGGTCCTGCTCGTCGCTGAGCTCGATGATCGCCCGCTGCACCGGCTTGATCATGCTGTCGTCGAGCAGACCCTCGAAGTCGTCGAAGCGACGCTGCTTCGCCCGGAAGGCGATGCGCACGGTGGTCAGATAACGGTTGCTGGCCTTGCGGATCAGGCTCTCGGACCGGCGGGCCAGGTCCTTCGCGTCGGGTTGCTGGGTCAGTTGCATGGCGGCACCGGCGCGGCGTCAGCCCTCCACCTTAGACCCGACGGCCTCACTCGGCCGCCGAGGCCTGGCCGTCGCGGTGCAGCGGCAGGCGCACCGGGTAGACCCGCTCGGGCATGCCCGGGGCCGTGAGGCGGATCTGTCGCACCAGCTGCAGGGCGTCGAGGGGGTCCCGCAGGAGATGGATCAGACCGTTCACCACCTCGAGGTGGTGCCGGTCGCAGCAGTCGATGCGCAGGGCCGACCAACCGCGGCTGAGGCGGCAGTCGAGCAGGGGCTCAAGCCGTGCGAGCTCGGCCGGGTCCTCCCGGTAGAACGACAGCACCATGCGCAGCAGACGATCACCCGCCATCTTCTTGAATGTGGACCCATTGCTCTCAATCTGAGCCTGGGTTCGCGCTTCTGCGGGGCTCTCTGCAAAGGTTTCAGAATTCGCCCCGCCCCCTCCCCGTGCCGCCGCCGTCCCAGGGCACCCTCGCCATCGATCTGGGCACCAGCACCACCCTGGTGGGCTGGCAGAGCAGCGCCGGCTCCCCCCTGCAGCTGCTGAGCCTGCCGCCCCTGAGTGCGCCATCGGCCGCCGCACCGCTGATTCCCTCCCTGGTGCTGCCCACCGCCCTGCAGCTGCTGGTGGGCCAGCAGGTGGTCGACGCCGGTCGCCCCCCGGGCACCCTCGCGGGCTTCAAGACCCGCCTGGCCGGCACAGCCGACGACGACGGGGCCCGCTGGGCCGCCGAACGGCTGCTCGACGCCATCTGGAACAGCCTGCCCGCCGGCGTTCAGCCGCACCGGCTGGTGCTCACGGCCCCGGTCGAGGGTTACCAGCCCTACCGGCGCTGGCTCGCCGCCTGGGCCGAGGCCCTGCCCGTCGACGAGGTGGCCCTGGTCGACGAATCCACCGCCGCGGCCCTCGGCGCCGGCCTGGCCCCAGGCAGCGTCGTGCTGGTGCTCGACATGGGGGCAGGCACCACCGACCTGTCGCTGGTGCGGCTGGAGGGGGGCCAGGGCCGCGCGGCTCCCATGGCCGAGCTGCTGCGCTTCGGCGGTCGGCCGCTGCTGCGCCCTGACCGCAACCCCCGCTGTGCGCGGGTGCTGGGCAAGGCCGGTCTCGGTCTCGGTGGCCAGGACATCGACCGTTGGTGGGCCGAGGCCCTCGGTGCCCCCCAGCCACCGCCGCCCGACTGGCTGCAGGCCGCCGAACAGCTCAAGTGCGCCCTCAGCAGCGCCGACAGCGCCGCCGTGACCCTGCTGGGACCCTCGGCACGGCTGCTGCGCGGCCGCCGTGGCGACCTCGAGCAGGTGCTCGAACGGTGCGGTCTGCCAGAGCAGCTCGAGGGGCTGATGGCATCCGTCGAAGCCGCCGCCCGCCGGGCCGGCCTTGGCGACAGCGGCATCGATGCCGTGCTGGCGGTGGGGGGCGGCAGCCAGCTGCCCTGGTTGCGCCGCTGGCTCGAGCAGCGCCTGCCCGGCCGTCTGCTGCCGGGCGACCGCCCCCTCGAGGCCGTGGTGCGCGGCGCCCTGGCGATGACCCCGGCCCTGCAGGTGAAGGATGTGCTCAGCCGTGGTGTGAGCCTGCGCATCTGGGACCGGCGCCAGGGCCGGCGCCGCTGGCATCCGCTCTACCTGGCGGGCCAGGCCTGGCCGACCCCCGATCCCCTCGAGCTGGTGCTGCGGGCCGGAGAGGCCGAAACCGCCCTGGAGCTGCAGCTGGGCACCATCGTGGCCGGGGCCCGGGGGGAAGTGGTGATGATCGACGACCGGCCGGTGCTGCGGGCCGGGGGAGAGGGCGGTAGCCCGGTGACCCCCTGGCCCGGCCCGCCGTTGCGCCTGCCCCTGGGCACCGCCGGCCAGGACGGCGACGATCGCCTGCGGCTGCGGTTCCGCATCGACGACCGGCGTCAGCTGTGGGTCGAGGGCGAAGAGCTGCCGGAGGGGCAGGCCATCGGGGTCCACCGACTCGGCATTCTGGACTGACCATGCCCCGCCCGAAGAAGACGCCCAGCACCTTTGCCCGCCTCTGGTTGCTCGGCAGCCTGGGCGGTTTTCTGCTGCTGGCGGGCCTGCTGGGCTGGTGGCAGCGGCAGCTGCCGGCACGCCTGCAGAAGGCCGCCTCGAACGGTCGACTCGAAGACTGCGTGCGCCTCGGACGCCAGCTTGGGGCCCTCCAGACCCTGCAGCCCGCCCAGCAGTCGCTGGTGGAGGGCTGCCTGCGGCGGCAGGCAAGGCGACGCTGGGAGCAGGGCCAGTGGTGGGCCGCCCTTGACCTGCAGCGGCGGCTCATCGCCCGCAGTGCCGACCCGGTGGTCGAAGGTCAGCAGCTGCAGCGCTGGCGCCATCAGCTGCGCCAGCAGGTGCTTGAGCTCTACCGGCGGCGCGGTCTCGACGCGGCCCAGGGCCTGCTGCTGGCCAGCGGCGAGAGCCGCTTTCCCGATGGACAGGAGCTGCGGGACAGCCTGCGGGAGCACTGGGCCGCCAACCGCTACGCCCTGGCCGCGGCCCGCAGCGCCGCCGCCGACAGCCACTGGTGGGATGCCCTCAACCAGCTGAACCACATCGACCACCCCTGGTGGCAGCTGCAGGCGGCGACCCTGCGCCATCGCGTTCAGGCGGCCATCACCGACCTGCGCCAGCGACAGCAGGACGAGGACAGCCACCGCGGTGGGCACAGCACCGGCGAGGCCGTCGATCCGCAGCAGCTCGACGGCCGCATCCGCACCCTCATCGGCCAGGGGCTATCCGACTGGGCCGCCTTTCAGCGGGCCTGCGACGACCTGGGGGGGCGCATCGTCGAGGACGGCCCCGAAAGCGCCTGCCTGCGGCTGCAACCCTGACCCCATGACAGGATGACGGCGAGATCGGAAAGCGCATGACGCCTGGGCAACGGGTTCGCGTCAGCCAGTCGGTGGTGGTGTTCACCCACCCCGAACACCGCGGCAGGCCCTTCGACCTGCAGGGCCAGGAAGGGGAAGTGGTGTCGGTCCTGAGCGAGTGGAAGGGACGGCCGATCAGCCCGACCCTGCCGGTGGTGGTGGCCTTCGGCCGCTTCCGGGCCCATTTCCGCAACGACGAGCTCGAATCACTGGCCTGAAGGCGGCACGGGTCGCAGCAGCTCCACGCCGTCGACCCCGTCCACGTCCTGCAGCATCAGGTGGATGAACTCCTGACGGCTGGTGGGGACCAGCCGCCCCACCCAGTCGGGCTGGATCGGCAGTTCCCGATGTCCCCGGTCGACCATCGCCAGCAGCCGCACACACGCGGGACGCCCCCAGGTGTGCAGGGCATCGAGGGCGGCCCGCACCGTGCGCCCGGTGAACACCACGTCATCAACCAGCACCACGGTGCGGCCATCCAGGGGGATCGGCAGCTCGGTGGCCGCCGCGGGCACCCGGGTGCCGACCCGATCGAGGTCATCACGGTGGAAGGTGGGGTCGAGCACCCCCGCCGCCACGGGATGCCCGGTCTGACGCTCCAGCTCAGCCACCAGCACCCGGGTGAGGGCCACGCCACGGGTGGGAATGCCCAGCAGCAGCAGCTCGCGGGGCTCGGCCACCGCCTCCAGCAGCTGCGAACACAACCGCAGCACGGTGCGGTGCAGCTCGGGACCATCGAGGATCACCACCCGTTCGCAGGGCTGATCCGGCAACGAGGCGCGTCCCATGGGTCCCGGGGCAGCTGGCCGATCGTAGCCGGGGCGGCACCGACCGGTGGGCAAAAGCTGACCCCCGAACGCCCCGAACTGAGCAACCTCTGGCATGGATGTAATTTCGGGTGAGTCCCAGAGATCCAGCGGGTGACAGCTGCCACACCACCCAGTGCTGATCCGGGGCTGCGCGGTCGCAGCCTCCCACCGGTGGCCCCGGTGGTGCTGGCCATCCTCGATGGATGGGGTCATCGACCCGAGGCCGCCCACAACGCCATCCTCCAGGCCGGCACTCCCGTCATGGATGCCCTCTGGACGGCCTACCCCCACACCCTGATCGAAGCCAGCGGCGCCCATGTGGGGCTGCCCCGGGGGCAGATGGGCAATTCGGAGGTGGGCCATCTCACCATCGGTTCCGGCCGTGTCATCCGCCAGGAACTGGTGCGCATCACCCAGGCCGTCGAGGACGGCAGCCTGCTCGCCAACCCCGCCCTCAACGACCTGGCCGACCGTCTGCAGGCCCGTGGCGGGCGACTGCACCTGCTCGGCCTGCTCTCCGACGGCGGTGTGCACAGCCACATCGACCACCTCGGCGGCCTGCTGCAGTGGGCCAGAGGTCGCGGCATCACCGATGTGGCCATCCACGGCATCACCGACGGCCGCGACACCCCCCCCAGCAGTGCCCTCCAGTACCTCGAGCGCCTGCGTGGCCTGATCGCCGCCGCCGGTACCGGTCACCTGAGCAGCCTCTGCGGCCGCTACTGGGCCATGGACCGCGACAACCGCTGGGAACGGGTCGAGAAGGCCTACCGGCTGCTCACCGAGGTGGGCACCATCAGCCCCCTCACGCCGGAGGCGGCGGTGCTGGCCCAGCTTCAGGAAGGCACCAGCGACGAATTCCTCGAGCCGCTGCGCTTCGACGACGCCGTGCTGCGCCCGGGCGATGGCCTGGTGATCTTCAACTTCCGCCCCGACCGCATGCGGCAGCTCACCGCTGCCCTGGTGACACCCACCTTCGAGGCCTTTGCCCGTGAAGCCGTGACCCCGCTCGACGTGGTCACCTTCACCCAGTTCGAACGCAGCCTGCCGGTGGCCGTGGCCTTTCCCCCCGAATCCCTCGACGACCTGCTCGGCGAAGTGGTGTCCCGGGCGGGCCTGCGTCAGTTCCGCACCGCCGAGACCGAGAAGTATCCCCACGTCACCTACTTCCTCAACGGCGGCATGGAGAAGCCGTTCCCCGGCGAAGACAGGCATCTGGTGCCATCGCCGAAGGTGGCCACCTACGACCAGGCACCGGCCATGTCTGCCGAGACCCTCACCGACGGCTGTGTGGCGGCCATCCGCAAGGGCATCTACGCCCTCGTGGTGATCAACTACGCCAACCCCGACATGGTGGGCCACACCGGCAACATGGAGGCCACCCGCGAGGCCATCGCCACGGTCGACCGCTGCGTCGGCCGCCTGCTCGATGCCACCGGCCGCATGGGCGGCACGCTGCTGATCACCGCCGACCACGGCAACGCCGAGGTGATGCAGGGGGACGACGGCAACCCCTGGACAGCCCACACCACCAATCCCGTGCCGTTCATCCTCATCGAAGGCGAACAGCGCAAGCTGGCCGGCCACGGCGGCGTGGCCGACCTGCGCGAGGGGGGCGGCCTGGCCGACATCGCTCCCACCATCCTCGACATCCTGGGGCTGCAGGTTCCCGATGCCATGACAGGCCGCAGCCTGGTCCGGCCCGTCGGCACCACCGAAGCCCCATCACCCTCCAGACCTACAGTCGTCTGATCGCGACGTTCTCATGATCTCCAACGCCCTGAGCTGGGTCTGGTCCATCTCGGGAGTCCTGCTGATCATCTCGGTGCTGCTGCACAGCCCCAAGGGCGACGGCATGGGCGGCCTGGCCTCGAGCGGCAGCTCGATGTTCACCAGCGCCCGCAGCGCTGAGAACACCCTCAACCGCGTCACCTGGACCCTGCTGGCCCTGTTCCTGGGGCTGGCCGTGGTGCTCAGCGCCCGCTGGCTGGGCTGACACCCGATCACTCCCATGCCAAGCCGCCTCAACCGCCTTCTGATCGGCCTCAAACGTGGCCTGTTCGGAGCCCCCCTTCCCAGCAGCGCCCACGACGAGGAGCGGCTCACCAACCCCGAAGCGCTGGCGATCCTCAGTTCCGACGCCCTGTCGTCGGTGTCCTACGCCACCCAGGAGATCGTTCTGGTGCTGGGCATGGCCGGTACCGCCGCCCTCGGTTACACCCTCCCGATCACCGGGCTGATCGTCCTGCTGATGGTGGTGGTGGGGCTCAGCTACCGCCAGACCATCAAGGCCTATCCCCACGGCGGCGGCTCCTACCGCGTCTCCCACGACAACCTCTCGCCGCTGGCCGGTCTGGTGGCCGGCGCCTCCCTCTCGCTGGATTACGTGCTCACGGTGGCGGTGAGCGTGGCCGCCGGCATCGCGGCGCTCACCTCCACCTTCCCGACCCTCGACAACGTGCGGGTGCCCCTGTGCCTGCTGGCGGTGCTGCTGCTGATGGGTGCCAACCTGCGCGGCGTGCGCTCCAGCGCCCAGGTGATGAGCCTGCCCACATACCTCTTCATCGGCTCCATCGGCCTGCTGCTGGTGACCGGGGTGGCGCAGCTGCTGCAGGGCAGCCTGGCCACGACCCCGCTGGCCGAGCAGCAGAGCCGTCTGCTGGAGGCGCTGGCCGTCAACACCCATGGCCATCAGCCCCACTTCTCAGCCATCGGTCCGGTGCTGCTGATGCGGGCCTTCAGTTCCGGCTGCGCCGCCATGACCGGTATCGAGGCCATCAGCGACAGCGTCATGGCCTTCCGTCCGGTCGAGTGGCGCAACGCCCGACGGGTGCTGGCCACGATGGTGACGCTGCTGGCGGCCATGTTCCTCGGCATCAGCCTCCTGGCCCATCACCTCGGCCTGGTGTATCGCGAGGACGGGCCGACCCTGCTGTATCAGATCGGCGAAGCCGTCTACGGCCAGGGCCCCCTGCTGCTGCTGCTGCAGCTGGGCACCCTGCTGATTCTGCTGCTGGCGGCCAACACCGCCTATGCCGACTTCCCGAGGCTGGCGGCCTTCCTCGCCCAGGACGGCTACATGCCCCGGCAGCTGGCCTCCCTGGGCGATCGGCTGGTGTTCAGCAACGGCATTCTCTCCCTGTCCATCGCCGCAGCGGCACTGCTGGTGATCTTCGGCGGCAGCGTCAGCCGGCTAATTCCCCTGTATGCCGTGGGGGTATTCACCAGCTTCACCCTCTCCCAGGCGGGCATGGTGATGCACTGGTGGCGCGAGCGCTCCGGCGGCTGGCTGGGCAAGGCCCTCATGAACGCGGTGGGGGCCAGTGCCACCTTTGTGGTGACCGGGATTCTGCTGTTCAGCAAGTTCCGTGAAGGCGCCTGGCTGATCGTGGTGGCCATCCCCCTGCTGGTGGCGCTGTTTCTCACCATTCACAACCACTACCGGTTGGTGGCCAAACGGCTGCGGCTGGCGCCCGACGTGCAGCTGAGCCTGCCGCCGGCCCCTCCCCCCGGCACCGGTTCCCCGGCGATCGTGCTGGTGGGTCAGCTGCATCGCGGCAGCTACGAGGCGGTGCGCTACGCCCACAGCATCGCCAGCGAGCTGGTGGCCGTTCATGTCGAACTGGGCCTGCAGGCCAGTGACCGTTTCGAGCAGCAATGGCAACGGCAGCTGCCAGACGTGCCCTTGGTGGTGCTGCATTCGCCGTACCGGTCCCTGGTCGCCCCTGTGCTCGACTTCGTCGCCGAGTTCGAACGCACCCACCGCAAGGGGGCCAACCGCTTCTGCACGGTGGTGCTGCCGGTGTTCGTGACCCGTCACCGCTGGGAGAACCTGCTGCACAACCAGTCGACCTACTTCCTGCGCAGTGCCCTGCGGGAACAGGGCACCCGCGTCATCACCTCGGTGGGGTTCTACCTCTGATGCACTGACGCCAACAGCCCCCGTTCCTAGCCTCCGGGATACCGATGCGGCACGAGGGCGGGGGGATGGGCAAAAAGAACAAAGGCAAAGGAGAGAACACCTGCAAGGAAAAGAGCGGAGCGTTCGACAGCGAGGGACCCTCGCGGCTGATGGATGACCTGGCCGGCGAGAACGGCGCATCCGGCAGCCGACTGGACCGCAGGTTCTACGAGAAGGAACTGGTGCGGCTGCAGGTGGAACTGGTCAAGATGCAGTACTGGATCAAGGCCACGGGCTTCCGGCTCATCGTGCTGTTCGAAGGCCGCGATGCAGCCGGCAAGGGTGGCACGATCAAACGCATCACCGAACCCCTCAACCCCCGCGGCTGCCGGGTGGTGGCCCTGGGCACCCCCAGCGACCAACAACGCAGCCAGTGGTACTTCCAGCGCTATGTCGAACATTTCCCATCCGCCGGTGAGATGGTGCTGTTCGACCGCAGCTGGTACAACCGCGCCGGTGTCGAACGGGTGATGAACTTCTGCACTCCCGAGCAGCTGCGGGAGTTTGAGCAATCGTGTCCCGAGTTCGAACGGATGCTGGTGCGTTCAGGAATTCTGCTGCTGAAGTACTGGTTCTCGGTCAGCGACGAGGAACAGGAAACCCGCTTCCGGGCCCGCATCGACGATCCCACCAGACGCTGGAAACTGAGCCCGATGGACCTCGAGTCGCGGGATCGGTGGGTGGAGTTCTCCCAGGCCAAGGACGAGATGTTCGCCCACACCAACATCCCCGAAGCCCCCTGGTTCACCGTTGATGCCGATGACAAACGCCGGGCCCGGCTCAACTGCATCCGCCACCTGCTCAGCAAGGTGCCCTACGAAGACATGACGCCACCGGCCTTGAAGCTGCCGCCCCGCAAGAGCGGCAAACGTTACGTGCGCCCACCCATCAACGAGCAGTTCTTTGTGCCCAACGGCTACCCCTGAGCAAAAACCCAACAAAAAAGGGAGGGCCGAAGCCCTCCCACACAACACGGATCAAAGAGTCCGTCGTTTTGACGGCGATCAGTAGTCGAAATCGCCACCCATGCCGCCAGGGCCGCCGCCAGCGGGAGCGGCTTCCTTCTTCTCGGGCAGATCAACCACGATGCACTCGGTGGTGAGCACCATCCCGGCAATCGAGGCGGCGTTCTGCAGGCCGGAGCGGGTGACCTTGGCGGGGTCGATGATGCCGGCAGCCAGCATGTCGACATATTCACCGGAGGCGGCGTTGAAGCCTTCGTTGAAGGGCTTCTGACGCACGTTCTCGGCCACGACGGAACCGTTGGCACCGGCGTTCTCAGCGATCCGCTTGAGCGGAGCGTTGAGGGCCTGGGCCACGATGCGAGCGCCGATCAGCTCTTCGCCGGCCAGGGTCTGGGCCGCCCACTCCTCAAGGGCAGGAGCCAGGTGGGCCAGGGTGGTGCCGCCGCCGGGCACGATGCCCTCCTCCACCGCCGCCTTGGTGGCGTTGATGGCGTCCTCGAGGCGCAGCTTCTTGTCCTTCATCTCGGTCTCGGTGGCAGCGCCCACCT
>JBMOIF010000060.1:0-14299 GCA_049317465.1 Prochlorococcaceae cyanobacterium
GCTGGCCGGCGAAGCTGGCCTCGGGCAGGTCCTCGGCCGTGGCGCTGGAGCGCACGGCGAGGCTGCCGGCCCCCAGGCCCAGGGCGGCGGTCAGGATCGCCCGTTCCAGATCGGGTGGCAGAGGCGCGGCGGCCACCAGCTGCCGGGCGGCGGCTCCGGCCCGCTGCAGGGCCCCCAGGTCCTCCACATCCAGGTCGGTGAGAAGACGCCGCAGGGGCCCCTCGAGGCCAGCGCAGGCCAGGAGGTGCCGGTAGGCAGCAGCGGTGATGGCAAAGCCATCGGGCACCGCCACCCCCCGGGGGCCGAGGGCCCGGATCAGTTCCCCCAGCGACGCACTCTTGCCCCCCACAAGGGCCTGGTCCGCCATCCCCACGGCTGCGAACGGCAGCACCAGAGCCTCGGCGGCGGTCACGGCGGGCATGGCGGATGCGGAGCCGGGCCTCTCCACTGTTGCGGCGGCCGTCTCGGTCAGACCCGGCGAGCCGCGAAGATGAGGGCCACTGCAGCAGGGCCGTGTCCAGCCCGCCCCCTGACCCGGTGCCCCTGACCAGCCTTGGCCACGGCGGCGGCTGCGGCTGCAAGATCGCCCCTGGACTGCTGCAGGACATCCTGCGGCGCACCAGCGTGCTGCCTGCCCCTCCGGAGCTGCTGGTGGACGCCTCCACCAGTGATGACGCGGCGGTGTACCTGCTCAACGAGCGGCAGGCCCTGGTGGCCACCACCGACTTCTTTCTGCCGATCGTCGACGACCCCCACACCTTCGGCCGCATCGCCGCCACCAATGCCCTCAGCGACGTGTACGCCATGGGGGGCACGCCGATCCTGGCCCTGGCGGTGGTGGGAATGCCCGTGGCGACCCTGGGACCCGAGCGCATTGCCGCCATCCTCGAAGGGGGACAGAGCGTCTGCCGCGAGGCGGGCATCCCCCTGGCCGGCGGTCACACCATCGACAGTGCCGAGCCCATCTACGGCCTGGTGGCCCTGGGGCTGGTGGAGCCGGCGCGCCTGCGGCGCAACGCCGACGCCCGCCCCGGTGATGTGCTGGTGCTGGGCAAGCCCCTGGGGGTGGGGGTGCTGTCGGCCGCTCTGCGGCAGCAGCGGCTGTCTGCCGAGCGTTACGACAGCCTGGTGGCCACCACCACCCTGCTCAACACCCCAGGCCCGGCTCTGGCCGCCCTCGACGGCGTTCATGCCCTCACCGACGTGACCGGTTTCGGGCTGGCGGGCCATGCGCTTGAGATCGCCCGTGGCTCGGAACTCGACATCGATCTGCACTGGTCGGCGGTGCCCCTGCTCGACGGCGCCGCCGAGCTGGCCGCCGCCGGCATCGTGACCGGCGCCTCGGGGCGCAACTGGGCCGCCTACGGCGGCGACGTGGCCCTGCCCGAGGGCTTCGGCTCCGTGGATCAGGCCCTGCTCAGCGATCCCCAGACCAGTGGTGGCCTGCTGGTGAGCTGCCGCCCCGAGGCCCTGGAGGCGGTGCTGCAGGTGTTCCACGACCGGGGATTCGCCGCCGCCGCCGCCATCGGCGAGGTGAGACCCCGCCAGTCGCAGGGGCGGCGGCTGCGCCTGCGCTGAGTCAGCGGCCGTCGCCGTCGAGGCCCCCATCAGGCAGCAGCCCGTCGGCCACCAGCAGCATCAGGCTGCGGCTTTCCATCGGCGCCGAGGGAGGCCTCCAGAGGGGGGGATGGGCCGGCAGGTCTTCCTCGGGCGGCAGACCGGTGTCGATGACCCGTCGCCAGCCGGTGGGGGAGGCGGGGATGTCGAAGTGCAACGCCTTGAAATAAGCGTTGAGCCCAAGCCACAGCAGCGGCCGGTCTTCGCTGCCATGGATGCTGCAGGCCAGGCAGTGGGACCAGCTGGCCCAGTCGGGCTTGCCCAGCTCGACCCCGTGCCAGGCCCGCCAGGGAACCCCCTTGCCCGGCCCTTCGGGCAGCGGTCGGTCGGGCTGGATCAGGGGGCTCAGCTGCGAGCGCAGCCGCAGCAGCCGGGCCACGAACCGCTGCAGCTGGCGATCGCCGTCGTCATGGTCCCAGTGCATCCAGCCCAGGGCATTGTCCTGACACCAGGTGTTGTTGTTGCCGCCCTGGCTGCGGCGCACCTCATCGCCCATCAGCAGCATCGGAACGCCTGGGGCCAGCAGCAGGGTGGCCAGCAGGTTGCGCATCTGCCGTTCCCGCAGCTGCAGCACGGCCCGATCGGTGGTCGGTCCCTCGACGCCGTGGTTCCAGCTGTTGTTGTGTGAATCGCCGTCGCGGTTGTTTTCGCCGTTGGCGAGGTTGTGCTTGTCGTTGTAACTGACGAGGTCGTGCAGGCTGAATCCGTCGTGGGCCGTCACGAAGGTGATGCTGCGGCCGCTGGCGGCCGGTCGCCCGCCGAAGAGGTCTGGGCTGCCGCTGAAGCGGTTGGCGAGGGACCAGGCCAGGTCGTCGTCACCCTTCCAGAAGCGCCGCAGGTCGTCGCGGAAGCGACCGTTCCAGGTCCCGACCCGCCGGGCGGGGAAATCCCCCAGTCGGTAAAGGCCGCCGCAGTCCCACGGTTCGCTCACGATCTTGAGATCGGCCAGGGCCGGGTCGGCCTCGAGGGCCTCGAACAGGGGCGGGTGGTCGAGGGGTTGCAGGCCTTCGCCGCGGGTGAGGGCCACCCCCAGGTCGAAACGGAAACCGTCGACGCCCAGCTCGAGCGCCCAGCAGCGCATCGATTCGAGGATCAGCCGTCGGCTGAGGGGGGTGTTGGCTGCGATCGTGTTGCCGCAGCCGGAGACGTCGAGGTAGTTGCCGCGTGCATCCTGCAGGTAGTAGGCCTGGTCGGCGAAGCCCCGCCAGCTCAGGGTGGGTCCCTGGGGACTGCCCTCGGTGGTGTGGTTGTAGACCACGTCCACGAGCACCTCCAGGTCGGCGTCGTGGCAGGCCGCCACCAGGGTGCGCAGTTCATGGCGCAGGGCCAGGGGATCGTTGCCGGCGCCGTAGCCGTTGTGGGGGGCGAACCAGCTGAGGGGGCTGTAGCCCCAGTAGTTGCTGCGGCCGGCGGGCGCGTCGTGGGGATCGAAGGCCATCGACGGCAGCAGCTCGAGGGTGGTGATGCCCAGCTGCCGCAGATAGGGCAGCAGCGGGATCACCCCGAGGAAGCTGCCCTGCAGCTCGGGTGCCACCGGACTGGCGGCCCCACGGCTGAAGCCCCCTGGGTGCAGCTCGTAGATCACCGTCTGGGACCAGGGGTGCCGTGGTCGGGGATGCCGGTCCAGGTCGAACGGGTCCCGCTCGGTGACGACTGCCTTCAGGCAGCAGTGGGTGTTGGGTTGATCCCCCAGTCCCCCCAGCCGGTCGTAGACACCCCAGCCGCTGATGGCACGGGCGCAGGGGTCGAGCAGCACCTTGGCGGGCTGGAAGCCGTGGCCTCCGGGGGCCAGCGGACCGAAGACGCGGTAGCCGTAGCAGCAGCCCAGTTCCAGGCCTTCCACCTCGGTGTGCCAGTAATCGCCGCTGCGGTGCAGGTGCGGGTCCAGCCGCAGCACACGGTTGGGTTCGCGGGCATCCCCGTCGGTGAAGATCAGCAATTCGACGGCGGTGGCCTGCGGCGCCGCCACCGAGAAGTTGACCCCACTGGCGGTGCGACTGCTGCCGAGGGGCCACGGTCTGCCGATGCCCAGAACCATGGCGGTCGGTCGCGTCGCTTCCCCGACCGTAACCAGGGGATGGGCTGAAATGCTCTGATGACCAGCCGCAGCGTCCATCCCGATCTGGAGGTGTTCCCTCCCAACCGCCGGGGTGACGGTGGCAGCGCCTGGTTGCTGCGCAGTGCCGGCGGTCTGGCGGTGCTGGTGGATGTGCCCGAGCTCAGCGCGGCTCATCTGGAGCGGTTGCAGGCCGAACCCCAGGGGGTGGTGGTGCTGACCCACCGCCGCAACCACGGCGACTGCCGCCAGCTGCAGCGGCTGCTCGGCTGGCCCGTGGTGGTGCATGAGCAGGAGGCGTACCTGTTGCCCCAGGTGCAGCCCCGCCGCAGCTTCCGCGATGTGCATGAACTGGAGCCGGGGCTGCGGCTGCTCTGGACCCCGGGCCCCACCCCGGGGTCGTGCGTGCTGCACTGGCGTCAGGGGGAGCGTGATGTGCTCTTCTGCGGCCGGCTTCTGCTCCCGAACGGCTCTGGGGGGGTGCGGGCCCGTCAGGGTCCTGGCACGTTTCACTGGCGGCGGCAGTGCCGCAGCCTCGGTCGGCTGCTGGCCTGGCTGCCGCCGGGTTCGCCCGCCGAGATCGCCTGCGGCGCAGGACTTGCTTCGCTTCAGGCCCAGCCGCTGGTGCCGTCGGGCCAGGTGGCTCTGGCGGCGGCGGTGGCCGCCGCGAACCCCGACCTGGCAGCCCCCGATGGCTGAAAGGCATTGCCGCCGCTGGGTTGTTGTGGTTGCGCTCCCCTGGGCCGGTCCATACCATTGGCCCGAAACAACCGTCTGGCCCGCGTCCGCGATCCCCTAACGACATGAACAAAGCTGATCTCGTCAATCTGGTGGCCGCCCGCACCGAGCTCACCAAGACCGACGTGTCTCAGGTGGTCGATGCCGCCATCGAGACCATCATCGATTCGGTGGTCGAAGGCAAGAAGGTGTCGATCCTCGGTTTCGGTTCGTTTGAATCCCGCGAGCGTTCCGCCCGCCAGGGCCTGAACCCCAAGACCGGCGAGAAGATCAAGATCCCCGCCAAGAAGGTGCCCGCCTTCACCGCCGGCAAGCTGTTCAAGGACCGGGTCCAGGGCTGATCAAGCGGCACGTCATCCACGGCGAAGCCCCGGCGCTGGCGGCACTCCCCCGCCATCTGCGCCGCTCCCTCACCGCTGGGGTCGAAGGCCGCCGGGTTCATGCCCGCGGCCGCTTCGCCCCCACCCCCAGTGGCCCTTTGCATCTGGGCAACCTGCGCACGGCCCTGTGGTCGTGGCTGGATGCCCGTCTGGCCGGTGCGGAATGGCTGCTCAGGCTCGATGACCTCGACACGCCGCGGGTGAGGCCCGGGGCGTCCGAAGCGATCCTCCAAGACCTGCAGGTTCTCGGCCTCGCCTGGGATGGTCCGGTGGTCCGTCAGAGCGACCGTCGAGGCCTCTATGCCGGCGTGCTGCAGGCCCTGCGCCGCAGCGGCGCCCTGTACCCCTGTCGCTGCAGTCGACGATTGCTGGCCGTGGGCTCGGCCCCCCATGGGGGATGGCCGCTCTACCCCGGAACCTGCCGCCGTCCGGTCGCGACCACCGGGAAGGCCTGGGGGCCGGCCGGACCCCAGGCCCGACTCCCCAGCTGGCGTCTGCGCCTCGAGGCCGAGCGGCTGGAATGGCCCGAGGATGGGCTACGGCCCGGACGGCTGGATGCTGGCGACGATGTCGGCGATGTGGTGCTGCGGCGGGCCGATGGCCAGATCGCCTACCACCTGGCCACGGCGGTCGATGAGCTGTGGCTGGGCATCGACCGGATTGTGCGGGGTGACGATCTGCACCGGTCGACCGGCCCCCAGGTGGCTGTGATGGCTCTGCTCGGGCAGGTGCCACCCCGGTACCGGCACGTGCCCCTGGTGCTGGATCCGGCTGGGCAGCGCCTGGCCAAGCGCAGGGGGGATGCCGGTCTGCAGGGCTGGTGTGAGCAGGGGCACCGGCCGGAGCAGCTCATCGGCCACTGGGCCGCCGAGCTGGGCTGGATCCCACAGCCTGAAGCGCTGAGTGCCGCTGAGCTGCTGAAACACCTGCAGGGCCGGGGGATGGCTGGCCCCGGTCAGACCTTGTCATCAACCGCCATTCGTTCTTAAGGAAGGCTTCGGGATCAACGGGGGGTTCCCTCTGCACACTGGACGGACAAGACAGCGCTCGACATGCCATCCAGCTCCAGCCGCCCTCCCAGCCCGACCTGCACCACCTGCGGCGGTCGTGGCATTCTGCGGCAGGGCAGTGATCTCTACAGCACCTGCCTGGATTGCCTGGGGCGGGGTGTGGAGCCCTCCCAGGACGACAACCTCCGCTTCACCCCACCGATTTCCGCTTCTGCTGCCAGATGAAGAACCCGGCGACAGCCACCACCACGGCCAGCGGCACAGCCGAGAGAAGCAGCAGCACAACGGCGGTCCAGTCGGTGTACATGGGTGGATGAGAATCTCAAACGGCCTGACGATACTGGTGCTGCTGCTGGCATGCGGCACCGCGGTCGATGCCGGTGTGCGTTTTGACGACTGCCGCACCGAGAGCGATGGGTCTGTCACCTGCGACACACGACCGACCGGCAACACCCTCGACGACGACGTCGATGCCCGTTTCGGGCTGATGGATGAGGCGAGTCCGGGCTGGAACGAGTTTCAGCCCTACGAGGGTTTCGACGAAGACTTCGGCGACAACTGGACCTGACGCTCGAAGCGCCGGTCCAGCAGCCTCGGCACCACCAGGGTGATCAGCACCAGCACGAGGGCGGCGATGCCCACCCGCACGACGCTCTGCAGGAGCCGTTCAATCGGCAGCCAGCGGCCCCCCAACCAGGCGATGCTCACCATCGTCGTGGCCCAGAGCACCGCGCCAAGGCTGTTGCAGATCAGAAAACGAGGCCAGGGCATTCCCACCGCTCCGGCCAGGGGGCCCGCCAGCACCCGCAGCACGGCGACGAACCGACCCAGCAGCACGGCGCGGCCCGCCTGGGCGGAGAAGGATTGCCGCAGGGGTTCGAGGCGTTCCGGCGTCAGCCGCAGCAGGCGGCCGATGCGCAGCACCAGGGGCCAGCCGGCCCGGCGGCCGATCCAGTAGCCGATGTTGTCGCCCACGATCGCCCCACCGGCGGCGGCAGCCATCACCAGCACCCCGTTGAGCTGTCCGTTGCCGGCGGCGTAGCCACCGATGAGGGTGACCGTCTCGCCGGGCACCGGCACCCCCATGTTCTCGAGCAGCATGGCCAGCACGATCACCGGGTAGCCCCAGCGCACCAGCAGCTCCGACAGCTGGGCGGAATCGAGCAGGTCCACGGGCAGTCATGACGCCAGGGCGTCATGACCGTACACAGATCATCGGGCCGGCCGGGCGTCGCAGACCATCCAGAGGCAGCAGCCAGGTGGGTCTCCGCGGTGTCCGTCGCAGCCGCTCCAGGCACGGCTCCGGTGGGACGGCGGCGGCGAAGGCCATGAGCATGGCCGTCACTTCGGCAGCGGACAGCACGGCGCCACCTCGGCGGCGCTGGCGGGCCTCGGCCTGCAGGCGCCAGCGCAGCACCCGACCGGGCGATGGGGCCAGCAGCACCAGCAGGGCATCGAGGCGGTCCCAGATGGGGATGTAGGCCTCCAGGGCTTCGCTGCCTTCGGCCCCGAGGCACCACCCTTCGAGCAGCAGCTGGTCGCCGCGCAGCCGTTGCTCCCCGGCCCGATCGCCGGCGCCATCGGCCAGGGTCTTGTCGAACCGCGGCACCTGCACGTCGCCGTCGCGGCGGAAGCCATCCAGCACCGCCATCAGCCGGGGCAGGTCATGGCTGCCGGGCAGGCCACGCCTGCCGCGCCCCAGCCGGGGCTGCGGCCAGTACAGGTCGTCGAGGGAGAGGGGTGCGACCCCGGGCAACTGGCGGGCAAGCCAGGTCTTGCCGCTGCCGGGGGGGGCGCTCAGCCCCAGCAGGCGACGGCCCTCGGCCCGACGTTCGGCACACCAGAGCCGCAGCAGTTCCAGGGTCGATGGGGGCGTCAGCGGTAGTGCCACTGGTTGCACTGCCGCTGTTCCAACGCCTGGTGCTCTTCCACGTAACGGCGCACCAGGCCGATGGCGATGTCGAGGCTGGGCAGATCGGCACCCTCGTCATCCGGCTGGCGGCTGTGCCAGTCCTCGAGGGCTTCGAGGTGATGCAGGGCCGCGAAGGCGTGGGCGATCGGGGGTGTGGAGAAGCTGTTCACGGCGCCGCTGGGGGGTCGTCACCAGTGTGGCGAGACCGGTTGGATCAGGCCCTGCCGGCGGGCCACGGGCGCCGGCTGCTGTTGCAGATGCGCTTCGATCAGGTACGCACAGAGGTTGGACAGTGATCGCCCCTCTGCCGTGGCCCGCTCCTCCAGGGAGGCGAACACATGGAACGGGACGGTGATCGAAAGGCGTCTTGGATTCCGCTGGGCGAGCGGCAGGGTGGACAGCGTGGCCGACATCGGCACGTTCCGCAGGACTCCCGTGAGGTTATGCACCGCCTGGGCCCTCCATTGCCGGGGGCGGCCGCCCCGGAGGCACCGTCTGTGCGATGGACGCAGATCGGTGGGCAAGGGTTGCCGGGATGCGACAGCCCCCCGTCGGGTCCCATCAGTGTTGCTGAACATGTCCAGGTCGTCTCATAGGTTGCGATGGGGGTGTCTCCTGGGTCCAGGGCTGTCGTCGCCTCTTGCCGGCTGGTTGTGGGCCGGCCCCGGCGACCGTCGGTGAAGATCGTCGTGGTCCATACCACCGCTCCCTCCATGAGCTATCGACCTGCCCTGGCCCTGCATGGGGGCGCCGGCGTGCTTCCCCAGGAACGGTTCCCCATCGACCTGGCCGAATCGCTGCAGGCCGAGCTGCACCGCTGTCTGGCGGAGGGTTGGGCGGTGCTGGATGCCGGCGGGCCGGCCCTTGACGCGGTCTGCGCCTGCGTGGCCGCCCTCGAGAGCATTCCCTGGTTCAACGCCGGCCACGGGGCGGTGCTCAACGCCGACGGCCGGGTGGAGTGTGATGCGGCCGTCATGGCCGGCGATGGCCGCTGTGGCGCCGTTGCCGGCATCCGCAGCGTTCGCCAGCCGGTTCACCTGGCCCGCCGGCTCCTGGATGAGCCTGGGCTGGTGTTCCTGGCGGGGACCGGTGCCGAGGCCTACGCCCGGCGTGAGGGGTTCGAACCCGTTCCCGAGAGTTACTTCATCACCCCCCAGCGCCAGGAGGAACTGGTCCAGGCGCGGCAGCGGGGCACCGTGTCGCTCGACACGGCGGAACGCTTCGGCACGGTCGGAGCCGTCGCCTGTGACCGTGAGGGACGACTGGCTGCGGCCACCTCCACCGGCGGGCTCACCAACAAGACCCCCGGTCGCATCGGCGATTCACCGGTGATCGGCGCCGGAACCTATGCCAGCGATGACAGCTGTGCCGTGTCGTGCACAGGCATCGGTGAGGTGTTCCTGCGGCAGGTGGTGGCCCACGACATCGCCGCCCGCCTGCGCTACAGCGGCCAGTCCCTCGGGGCGGCTGTGCAGACGGTGGTGATGGAGCAACTGCCGACCCTGGGCGGGGAGGGCGGTCTGATCGCCGTCACCCCCGCCGGTGAGCTGGTGCTGGCCCACAACTCACCGAGTCTCTACCGGGCGTGGCAGCGGGCCGGCGAACCCCCTCGCGCCGCGATTTTCTGAGAGATTCCAGGGGGGTGACCTCAGCCCAGGTCAAAGAACAGCAGATCGACGTCGCCGCTGCAGGCCTGCAGGCGGCCGACGCCGGACCCGGCCGGAAGACCGAGGCCGTCACCGGGGCCCAGGGGGATGGTCATGGCCGGTCGATCGGCCCCCGGCGCTGGGTCCAGGGTCAGCTCCAGGGTGCCCTCGATCATCTGCAGCCAGGCCAAGCCCCAGCCCGCTGTCGGCAGGACGAGGGCGTCGTCGGTGTTGGGCCGCGCCCTCCAGATCTGCACCCCGCGGGCGATGGCCATGGATCCTTCGCGGCGCTGGGGATCGATCAGGCGGGTCCAGCCCCTGCCCGGCGCACAGTCCAGGGCCGTCTGCTCGTAGCTGGGCGGGAGGCCGGTCTGGGATGGCTCGATCCAGATCTGCAGCAGGCGGCAGGGGGCCGGTCCGGGGTTGTGCTCGCTGTGCAGCAGGCCGGAGCCGGCCGTCATCCGCTGCACCTCGCCACTGCTGAGGATGGCCCCGTGGCCCATGGAGTCGCGGTGCTCCAGCTGCCCGTCGACCATGACCGTGACGATCTCCATGTCGCGGTGGGGATGCAGCCCGAAGCCCTGCCCCGGGGCGATGCGGTCGTCGTTGATGACGCGCAGGGGTCCGAAGCCACGCCAGGCGGGATCATCGTGGCCCGCGAAGCTGAAGCTGTGGCGGCTGTCCAGCCAGTCCAGGCGGCTGTGGAACCTGTCGTCAGCAGCGCGCAGTCGCAGGCCTGTGGGGAGTGTGGTCGTGTTCATGGGGGGCCTGGGCACCGCCAGTTGAGGCCAGGCACTCCGGCCACGATGGCCGGGGTGGTGGCGGCATAGGCAGCGTAGGCAGGATGCTGCTGCGTCAGCCGGGCTTCTTCGCGGCGGGCCTTGCCGGCCAGCACGGCCGCCAGCACACACAACAGCAGCAGATGCTGCAGGCTGCCAAGCAGCAGCGTCCAGCCGAGACCCGCCAGCAACAGCGCCTGGTACAGGGGATGTCGGCAGCGGCCGTAGGCCCCGTCGGTCTTAAGGGCGGCGCCGGGCATGGGATCCGGCAGGGGGGTGAGGCTGGAGCCGAGGTCGCGGAAGGCCTGCAGCACCAGCGCAAGACCGGCCATCAGGGTGATGGCACCCAGCAGCCGCAGGGGGCCGGGCCAGTGGGGCAGGGCTGCGCCAGTGACCGGTGGCAGGGCCAGGGCACCGATCAAGACCAGCTGGGCCAGCAGCCACCATTCCCCATGGCGGTTGCTGACCAGCCCAGCGGGGGTGAACCCCCAGCGCTGCAGCAGCGCTCTCATGGCTCAGACCACAGCGAAGCTGCGGGCATCCAGCACGGCGAACGGACTCACGGTGGCGAAAAGAAAGGCCTTGGCGGGGCCGATGCCATCGGAATCGAAGGCGAGGCCAACCCCACCCGGCTGGCGAACCACCCCTGGGGTGCGGTCCTTCGTGGGACGGTTCACGTAGTAGGCCAGCGGTGTGCCGGCCGGCAGGCCTGTGATCGCCGACGTGAGCACGATCTGATCCCCCTCGAGGGCATTGAAGTCGTCAATCTGGTCGGCATGCATCCAGCCGAGTTCATTGAAGCGGAACTTGTCGGCTCCCGCTCCACCCTGCAGCACGTCCATGCCGCCACCCCCAGCAAGGATGTTGTTGCCGCTGTTGCCCTGGAGGGCATTGCTGAGGTTGTTGCCCGTGGCGTTGATGTTGCCGGTGCCGAGCAGCACAAGGTTCTCGAGACCGTCGCTGAGGGTGAAGCTGAGGAAGGCGAACACCGTGTCGTAACCCCCGGGATCGGGACTGATCGTGTCCCCCAGGTTGTTGATGGTGTAAGCGTCACTCAAGGCGGTTCCGATCAGCACGTCAGCGCCGGTCGTTCCTGCGATCTTGGGCATTATGGGGATGGGAGCGGAGAGGTTAAATAAGGTTGGCGTAAGGACAAGATCTATCTTGAAACTTGTGTGCGAGCTTCGACGCAATAACAGTCCATAAATATCTTATGAGATTTTTTGGTCCTGTCAAGCAAAAATCAAGGCCGTGGTCTCTGTTCCGCGTCCACCACCCGCAGGGTTCCCACAACGCTGGTCTCCAGCTCGCCTTCCAGCCGCAGCGCCGTCTCCTGCAGCAGCAGCACCCGTCCGTCGGGATGGTGCCAGCGATATTGCAGCCGCCAGCGCGGCCCCGGCTGTTGCCGTTCCGCCAGCACCCTCTCCCGGTCCTCCGGCGCGATGCGCTCGTCGAGCCACCTAGGTTCCTGCAGCAGTTCGGCGGCGGTGCGGCCCAGAATGAGATCGGCCCGGCGGCTCACGTAGAGCAGGCGGTTGAGCAGCGCATCACGCTTCCAAACCACCTCATCCAGGGCATCGGTCAGGGAGATGAATTCCCCCAGGGAGGCCTCGGCTACCCGCCGCATGGCCACCAGTTCCGAGACGTCGGTGAGGGCGACGATGGCCCCAAGCAGATCCTGGTCGCGGCCCAGGTAGGGCAGCACCCGCAGCAGGTAGGCGACCTCTTCACTGCTGGCCTCGAGCTGCTGCAGGGCGCCACCGTTGACCACGGTCTCCAGAGCTTCGGCCAGGCCCTGCAGGGGCAGGGTGGTGGGCACCTCGAGCAGGGGCAGCCCCCGGTCGCTCTCCAGCAGGCCGAACACACGCACCGCCAGGGGTGAGAAGCGCAGGATCCGCAGCTGGCGATCGACGATCACCATGCCCTGGCTCAGGGAGCCCTGGATGTTCTGCAGGTCCATGTTCGCCTGCTCCAGCTCCTCCCCCCGCTGCCGCAGCTCGTGGTTGAGCGCCACCAGTTCGGCATTGCTGGCCTGCAGCTCTTCGATGGAGGCTTCCAGTTCCTCGTTGGACGACTGCAGCTCTTCCGACGAGGCCTGCAGCTCTTCTGCCGAAGCCTCCAGCTCCTCGTTGGCCTGCTCCAGTTCGGCCATCGACTCCCGCAGGCTGTTCTGGCTGTTGAGCAGCTCGCTTTCGAGTCGTGCCATCTCCTGGGTCAGTCCCAGCGACAGCGCCGGTTCCGGCCCTGACACCGGCGCGGGCAGACGATGGAAGGTGAGGCAGCGCAGTGAGCGGCCCTCCACCACAAGTCCCGCCACCTCCAGCCGCACCGTGTCCTGGTCATTACCCAGCCGCAGCTGCCGACTGAGCTGAACGGCCGGATTGTTGCGGCTGAGCAGCAGCAACGCCGTCGCCTCCTGTCGCACTTCCTCCCGCAGAAAGCCCACCACCGACGAGCTGAGCTGGCCCTGGGGCAGCGTGCAGAACGGGCTCACATCGCCCAGAACGGCCACGAGATCGAGGTTGCCATCGAGCACCAGGGTGGGAGGCTGCCGCTGCTGCACCATCGCCTCGAGCAGGGCCACGTGCTGCCTGGGGGGTTGATCGCGGCGTTGCAGCGGTTGTCGCCGCGTGCCGACGGCGCCGGAGCCGAAGGGCCTTGGGCCCATGGCGACCAGGTCGTCCCGCTGCAGATGGCGGCTGAGGCGGTAGAGCCGCTGCTGGGCATTGATGGTCGAGAATCCGGAGATGCCCGGGGGCAGGGTCTCGGATTGCCCCAGCAGCAGCAGCCCACCGGGGGTCAGCGCGAAGCGGAAGCTGCGCAGCGCCTGATCCTGGAGCGAGGGGTTGAAGTAGATCAGTGTGTTGCGGCACGAGATCAGATCCAGCCTTGGAAAGGGTGGGTCGTTGCCGAGGTTGTGACGGCAGAACACAATGCAGCGCCGCAGATCGCGGCTGATTTCAATCTGACCTTCGTAGGCGTTGAAGAAACGCCGGCGCAGCTCGTTCGGCACCGTCTCGGCACTGCCGACTGGGTAGAGCCCCCGGCGGGCCACCACCAGGGCGCTGTCGTTCAGGTCGGTGGCGAAAATCTTGATCCGGTCATTGAGATCGGCGGGGTGTCTGAGCACGGCGCTGAGCACCATCGCGATCGAGTAGGCCTCCTCGCCGCTGGCACAGCCCGGCACCCACACCCGCAGCGGCTGCCCGGGCAGACGGTTGGCCATCAGGGTCTCCAGCTCACTGCCAAGGGCCGCGAAGGTCGCCGCGTCGCGGAAGAAACGCGTCACACCCACCAGCAGGTTGCTTTTGAGTTGCTCCGGCTCCTGATGATCGTTTTCAAGCATCGACAGATAGTTGTTGAAGTCACCGAGTTTCAGCAGTGTCAGGCGGCGCTGCACCCGGCGGCAGACCGTAGATGATTTGTAGCGACTGAAATCGATGCCTGTGCGCTCGTGCAGCACCTTTAGAATCTGTTGCATCATTTCTGCTGATGGAGACAGATCGTTCTGGCCATCCAGGGTTCCCCGCTCGCACAGCTGTTGGTTGAGCCAGGCGCTGATGGCAGACGGATCGAGCACCGCAGCGAGGCCACCGAGCTGAACGGCCGCCGACGCCATGCCTGTGAAGATGGCACTGGCCGGGTTCTGGGCGGCGGCAAGCCCACCGGCCTCCCGCACACGACGCAGGCCCAGGGCTCCATCCGCCCCCAGGCCCGAGAGCACAATTACGATAAGCCTTGGACCCCAGGCCGCCGCCAGGCTCTTCAGCATCGAATCCACGCAGGGGGCTGGCCGGAAACCATCCTTGGGTTTCCTCAGGCGCAGACTCCAGCCGGTGGCCTCCATGTCCAGTCCCTCGGGCAGCAGCTGCAGGGTGCCGGCCACTGGCCGGTCGCCATCGTTGAGCGGATGGATGGCCAGGGAGCTGCTGGCGGCCAGGGTGAGCCGCAGGTCGTCGGTCGACGGAGTCCCGCAGGAATGACGGACCACCAGATAGGCGGCGTCGTGGTCAGGGGCCAGGCGGGACACCACCAGGCGCAGGGTCTCCAGGCTGCCGGCCGAGGCGACGATCACGACCAGGGACCGGGGGGGCGCAACCCCGGTCTGGGCCTCTGAGTCCCCGGAGGCCATGGTTCAGCATCGCCAAAGGGTGATTCTGG
>JBMOIF010000061.1:0-14261 GCA_049317465.1 Prochlorococcaceae cyanobacterium
TGGTCGCGGTGGCGCAGGCCCATGATCGTGCCGTCTTCAAGCCAGGCGGTGATCTCGAGGCAGTCGGGCAGGCTCTCGCGTTCGGCGATCAGCGAGTGGTAGCGGGTGGCGGTGAGGGGATCGGGCAGGCCGGCGAAGACCCCCTGGCCGCCGTGGCGCACGGGCGAGGTCTTGCCATGCATCAGCTCATGGGCCCGCACCACCCGGCCGCCATACACCTGCGCCAGGCACTGGTGGCCCAGGCACACCCCCAGGATCGGCAGCCGCGGCCCCAGCTGGCGCAGCACCGCCGGGCACACCCCCGCATCGTCGGGGGTGCCGGGGCCGGGCGAGATCAGGATCGCGTCGGGGGCCAGGGCCTCGATGGCGGCCAGGTCGAGGGCGTCGTTGCGCACGACCTGCAGATCGGCCGCCAGCGGATAGTCGGCCGCCAGTTCGCCCAGGTACTGCACCAGGTTGAAGGTGAAGCTGTCGTAGTTGTCGAGCACCAGCAGCATCAACCCCCTCCCAGCCGTGCCACGAGGGGCGGCAGCAACAGCAGCACGGCGATGAGCAGCGACGCCAGGGCAGCGGTGAGCACGGCGGCGGCGGCACAGTCCTTGGCGATGCGGGCCAGGGTGTGGAACCGCCGCCCCACGGCCAGGTCGACCACCGCTTCGACGGCGGTGTTGAGCAGCTCGAGCACCAGCACCGCCGCGATGGTGAGCACCAGCACCGCCAGCTGCAGCAGGCTCAGCTGCAGCCACAGCGCCAGGGCCAGCACCGCCGCACCGGTGAACACATGGATGCGGAAGTTGCGCTGGCTGCCGAAGGCATACACCAGCCCCTGGGCGGCATAGCGGAAGCTGGCCGGCAGGTCGCGGGCCACCTGCCAGGCGCTGGCCCGCAGCAGGCGCCCCCGGCGCAGACCGGTCAAGGCCGGCAGCTGCTGGTCCCGGAGGCTGCTGCGGGAGCCGTCACTGGGTTCGAGCTCGCTGGTCACCCGCTGCAACATCCCACGGGGCCACAGGACCCCATCACGGTGCCGAAACACTACCGCCGATTCCGGCGGCAGTCTGCGCCATCAGACGCTGTTGTCGCTGCAGCATCACCTCAAGGCTCGCCTCGTCGGGGTGATCCCAGCCCAGCAGGTGCAGCAGGCCGTGGCTGGCCAGAAACAGCAGCTCTTCGCGCAGCTCGTGGCCATGGTCGGCGGCCTGGCGGCCGGCGGTCTCGAGGGAGATGACGATGTCCCCCAGCTCGAGGGGGGCATCACCGGCGCTCACCGGCAACGGCGGCAGGCCTTCGCCACCGTCGTCTTCGAGGGCGGCGAAGGCCAGCACATCGGTGGGGCCGTCGTGCTGGCGCCACTGGCTGTTGAGGCCGGCGATGGTGGCGTCATCGCACAGCTGCAGCCCCAGGCTGTAGGTGGGCGCCTGCAGGGTCGGCGGCAGCTCGGGCTGCAGCTGGGCCAGCCAGCAGGCCAGCAGCGCCTCCCAGGCCGATGGCCCGAGGGGATCCGCAGGGCCTTCAAAGGCCAGGTCAACCTCGGGCAGGGGCTGGTTCATGCCCCGGGCAGGCTGGGGCGGGCGAACCAGGCCAGCAGCAGCAGCACACCAGCGAAACCCAGCGCCGTGAGGCCGAAGTGCAGCAGGCTGAGGCGGCCCTTACGCACCATGTTGCGCATCGCCAGCTTCACGTAGCTGGGGGGCGGTGTCGCCGGCGCGGTGCTGGTGTCGTCGTTCACAGGAGCGCCCTCGGTCATGCGAGCACCTCTTCGGCGCCACTGTCGACACCCTGGCGCAGCAGCGACTGGATGAAGGGGTCGAGGTCGCCGTTCATCACCCCCTGCACATCGGTGGTCTCTTCGCCGGTGCGCAGATCCTTGACCATCTGGTACGGGTGAAACACGTAGTTGCGGATCTGGTTGCCCCAGGCCGCCTCGACGATGTCGCCGCGGATGTCGGCGATCTGGGCGGCGCGCTGCTCCTGGGCGATCACCAGCAGCTTGGCCTTGAGCAGGGCCATCGCCTTCTCCTTGTTCTGCAGCTGCGACCGCTCCTGGGTGCAGCGCACCGCCAGGCCGGTGGGGATGTGCAGGATCCGCACCGCCGTCTCCACCTTGTTGACGTTCTGGCCGCCGGCGCCACCCGAACGGCTGGTGGTGATCTCGAGGTCCTTGTCGGGGATGTCGAGCTCGACCTCATCGTCGAGTTTGGGCATCACCTCGACCCCGGCGAAGCTGGTCTGGCGCTTGTCGTTGGCATTGAACGGCGAGATGCGCACCAGCCGGTGGGTGCCCTTTTCGTTGCGCAGATAGCCGTAGGCGTAGCGGCCTTCGATCTCGATCGTGCAGCTCTTGATGCCCGCCTCTTCCCCTTCGGAGAGCTCGTCGACGCTCACCTTCATGCCGCGCTGTTCGGCCCAGCGGGTGTACATGCGCATCAGCATCAGCGCCCAGTCCTGGGCGTCGGTGCCGCCGGCACCGGCATTGATCGACAGCACGGCCCCTTCGGCGTCGTAGGTGCCGCTCAGCAGCCGCTCCAGCTCCCAGCGGTCGAGGTCGCTGCGCAGGCCGTCGAGGGCCGTCTGGGCCTCCTGCAGCAGGCCGTCGTCGGGTTCGAGCTCATGCAGCTCGAGGGTGGCGCGGCCGTCGTCGACGACCGCAGCCCAGCGCGACAGCTGCTGCAGCTGGGCCTTGACGTCGTCGAGCTGGCGCATCAGCCGCCGGGCGTTCTGCTGGTCATCCCAGAAGCCGGGCTGGGCGGCCTGCTGTTCGAAGTCCTGCTGGCGGGCGGTCAGAGCCGGTACGTCAAAGACAGTCCTGGGCATGGCCCAGGCGGTCAGTGAGCTCGGAGAGGTCGCGCTTGAAGTCGGTGATGTCGAGCACGGAGCAGAACGGAGAAGCAGACGAGAGATGCGTTGACCGTACTCAACGGGGAGGTCGGGCGGAGCGGTCCCCCTAGGATCAACGCGCTTCTGAGGTGCCCATGGCCGCCAGCGTCGAGATCTACACCTGGCGGGCCTGTCCCTTCTGCATCCGCGCCAAGCAGCTGCTCGACCGCAAGGGGGTGAGCTACACCGAGCACGCCATCGACGGCGACGAGGCGGCCCGTGCGGCCATGGCCCAGAAGGCCGGCGGCCGCCGCAGCGTGCCGCAGACCTTCATCAATGGGCAGCACGTGGGCGGCTGCGACGACCTGCACGCCCTCGAACGGTCGGGTCAGCTCGACGCGCTGCTGGCCTGACCGCCACGGTCGGCCCGAACCCCATGACCGAGCAGCTCTTTCTTGTGGATCCGGTGGCGCAGCTGCGGCCGGAGAAGGATTCCAGCGTTGCGCTGATGCAGGCGGCGGCCCGGGCGGGGCGGCCCGTGTGGGTGGCGGGCATCGGTGATCTGGCGGCGACCGCCGAGGGGCCGCGGGTGCTGGCCCGGCCGATCACGCCCGAACCCTGGTGCGGGCTGGGCGATGCGAGCTGGCGGCCGCTGACGGCCTTCGCGCACGTGTGGATGCGCAAGGACCCACCGGTGGACGAGGCCTACCTGTATGCCACCCACCTGCTGGAGCTGGCCGAACGGCAGGGGGTGCGGGTGCTGAACCGGCCGGCATCGCTGCGGGCATGGAACGAAAAGCTGGGGTCGCTGCGGTTTGCCCACCTGATGGCGCCGACGCTGGTGAGCAGCCAGGTGGCCGACCTGGCGGCCTTCGCCCGCGACCGGGGCGAGGTGGTGCTCAAACCGCTGGGGGGCCGCGCCGGCCAGGGGGTGGTGCGCAGCAGCGGCACGGCACCGGGGCTGGAGGCCCTGCTCGAACTGGTGACGCAGCAGCAGAAGCTGCCGGTGATGATCCAGGCGTTTCTGCCGGCGGTGACGGCCGGCGACAAGCGCATCCTGCTGGTGGATGGTGCACCGCTGGGGGCGGTGAACCGGCGGCCGAAGGCGGGCGATTTCCGCAGCAACCTGGCGGTGGGCGGCGAACCCGAAGCGAGCGACCTGACCGACCGCGAACGGCAGATCTGCGCCGAACTGGCACCGGCACTGCAGGAGGCAGGCCTGTTCTTTGTGGGCATCGACGTGATCGGCGACCGCCTCAGCGAGATCAACGTGACCAGCCCCACCGGCATCCGCGAAGTCGAACGCCTGGGCGGCATCCCCCTGGCTGATCTGACGATCGAGCGGCTGCCGCAGGGGTAGCGTCCGTAGCCTCGGGCCATGGACCGCCTCCTGAGCCCGTTTGAGCGGTTGCGCCAGCGCGAGCATGCGCGCCGGCTGGCTCTGCTGCGCGAAAGCCTGCGGCAGGTGCTGGGCCCAGCCGACTGCAGCGTGTGGCTGTTCGGTTCGCGGGCCCGGGGCGACTGGGACGGCTATTCGGACACCGACCTGCTGGTGGTGGCCGCCGATGCGGCGGCGGCGGAGCAGTGGGCGGATGAGCTGCGCCGCACCCTGGTGGGTGATGACGTGCTCGCCGTCAGCAGCGCCTGCTGGCAGGCCATGGGCGGCTCACCCTCGCCCCATTGGCGCACCATCCGCCGCCAGGCCCTGCAGCTACATCCGGAACCATGAGCCAGGCGCGACCCCAGGCCTGGTGGCGCCAGGCCCGCAGTGATCTTGACCTTGCCGTGCTGGCCAGTGGCAACGGCTTCCATGCCCAGGCGTGCTTCTTTGCCGCCCAGGCTGCAGAACAAGCTCTGAAGGGAGCGATCGTCGAACTCGGCCTGGAGCCACCCCACAGTCACGTGCTGGATCGGCTGCTGGCGGTGTTGATCGCCCAGGGGCTCGACGGTGAACCCCTGGCGACGCTGCCCCTGCGGGCCCTGACGCGAATGACGGTCACCAGCCGCTACCCGCTGGATGACGCGCCACCGGTGGACCTCTTCGACCGGGCGGACGCAGACCAGGCGATCACCACGGCCGAGGCGGTGCTGCGCTGGGTGGAGCAGCTGGATCAGCCATCAGGCTGAGGGCGGTGGGGCCCCGTGCCGACCGACCCAAACTGGATGGCAACTGGAACGGGCAATGTGCTGGTGCAGGCAGAACGCCGCGGGCGCATCAGCCCCGCCGCCATTCCTCAGGCCACCAGGCCAGCCTGGATGCCAAGGCTGTGGGCGGCACCGATCAGAAGCTGGTCGGCGCTCACCAGGCGCAGGCCCTGGCGGCGGGCCAGGGCGAGGTGGAGGGCATCGGCGGCCCTCAGCCCTGGCGCACTGTCGGTGTCGATCCAGCGGCGGGCGACAAGGAAGTCGTCCCCACGCGGCTCCAGCATCGCCAGCCGTTCGTGCCGGAAGCGCTCGAGGGTGGCCTGCAGTGCATTCACCCTGGCGATGGAGAGATCGCCACGCCGCATGCGCACGGCCGTGGCAGAGGCGAACTCGAGCAGCACCCAGTGGCTGATCCACAGGTCTTCGTCTGCCGCGGCGCACAGCCAGGTTTCTGCGGCTTCGTAGCCGCTGTCGCCATGCAGCAGCGACACCAGCACGCAGGTGTCGAGATAGCTGCCTGGGCGGCGGCGGCTCATGGCTCCTGTTCCCGCAGCTCCCGCAGCAGCGCAACGGCCGAGCCGACCGGTGCCGGCTGATCACCATGGAGGCTGCGCAGGCGGGCCGGCCAGTCGTGGCCATCGGCAGGCCGTGACGGTTCACGCACCACCCGGGCCACCGGCAGGCCGCGGCGGGTGATCACCACCTCTTCGCCCGCTTCGACCGCATCAAGCAGCGCAGACAACTGGGCCTTTGCCTGAGCCAGTGCCACTTTGCGCATGACCAGATGACCAAGCAACCAGATGAGCCAACCGTAGCGCCGTCGATGCCCTCCCCCAAGAAGCCGCCAGATCGGCACTGTTTTCAGTACCAGATCCACCAACCTGGCCCTGGCAGCCTTGCCAATTCCATGGGCGAGCCACGCTCGTGGTTGCTGGAGTTGCCCGTGGCAACGGCCGGCCGAAGCCGCGGTGTGGGCGGCGGGGATCTCGGCCAGTTGCAGGCCGCCGAGCTGGATCCACTCCAGGAAGCGAGGAGCCAGGGCGGTGGGCACCAGATGGCACACTTCGGTGACAACAGGCCAGGTGGAGATCAGCGGTCCGGAGGCCTGGGAGAAAAATCTTCTGCAGCGTTGGTGGTCGGCATCGCTGCGATCAAACCAAGCCACCAGTGGGCCGGTATCCACCAGCACCGGCTGGCCCGTGGGTGCCGCGCTCATGCCCGCTCGCTGGCCTGTTGCTGCCGCAGTTTCTGTTTGAGCAGGGCGGCGTGATCCCGGCCCCGATGGGTTGGCGCCGCCGCGCCAACCTGGCTGGCAAAGCCACCCACCAGATCCAGCGCCTCAGCCAGCTCCGCAGGGCTCTGGTGCTGGCGCTGCAGCAACGCCAGCCCCGCTTTCACCACATCGGTCTGCGAGAGGCCAAGGTTGCGGCAAAGGAGCTAGAGGGTGGCGTCGCTGGCGTCATCGAGACGCACAGAAATGGTTCGCATCAGCAGCAGGCAGCGACTGGAGCAGTATTACAACAATATTAAGGGGTGCCGGAGCATGGGGCAGCCGCGACGGTGGGAGGCCGTTTGCTTCACAACAGCCGGGAATCAAAGGCGAACGGTTCATCGCTGATCAGGCGCAGGCGGGCGGCTTCCGGATGGCGGGGATTGATGAGAACGTTGCGCTCCACCCGCATCAGCTGAAGATGCCGAAGTTCAGCTGCAACAGCACCTCAGTTGGGGGCCCGGAACCAGAGGCGGGCGTGATCGAGACTGCCCAGCACGGCAACCACATGGGCGGTGGCCCGCGCTAACCGGTAGAGCCGATCCAACTCCTGGGGGTTGAGCTGGCGGGCCTCCTTGCGGCGGGACACGGTGCGCGCGGGGATGCCAAGCAGCAGAGCGCACTGCTGGGGGGAGAGCTCAAGCTGCTGGCGCAGATCCACAGCATCAGCGGCCGGCAGACCGAGAAACCGCTCGGCACCATCCGGCAGCGTGGCTGTGGCGGCTGGGGTGGAACCGACGGGTGCCATCTGGCAAGGCAGCCTCAAGCTGGGGCGAGGGTGATCACTCCAGCGAGGGTCCGCCGAGCAGTGCAGCGGCCCAGGTGGGCAGGGGCTCTTGATGGCGCTCCAGCACCCCATCACGCAGGCTGAACACCGGCACAAAGGGATCTTCAGCGGAGGAGTTGTCAAACACACGCAACTCGTCGAGCAGGGGAACGGTGCGGCGCACGTGATCCAGGGTTCTTGGGATCCGGCTGATCACCTTGTCATCCGGAACGGTGTGGCCACGCTCGCGCACACGCTGCTGAACCCGCGCCAGGTTGAGCTGGCTGTGCTGCAGATGAATCACCACCATGATCACGCGATAGCCCAGGCTTCTGGCACGGGCAACCACATCGATTTTGGAAGGATGCGAATAGACGGTTTCGTAGCAGAAGCTCAGCCCCTGCAGCATCAGGCTGTCGCGCTGCTGCTCGGCCAGGCGTGCTGCGGCATAACTGTTGGCCTCAGGAGCATCGGGATAGGCCAGGCGCGCGAGACGATCGGCATTCACAAAGGGCAGGCCCAGCCGTTCCAGCACCAGGCGATGGAAGGTGGATTTGCCGGCACCGTTGCCGCCCACCAGCAGCCACAGCTGCGGTTGGGCGCTCAAGCGTCTTGGGGCTCGAGCGGTTGAAATGCACCATCCTGAAAGTGGCCGATGCAGCGGCTGCCATCGGGGCCCAGGCGCTCCAGCAGGCCGGGCCGGCCTGCGCAGGCCTGGTAGCGCTCAGCGGCGGTGGTGACCTGGCAGGCCAATGCACCGGCAAGCCGATCAGCGTCCAGAGCGGCAAACACTGCCTGCGGATCCGGCGGCGCCACCTGCACCGGCTCCACCGTGAGCCTGGCCACGCCGCTCTGCACGGCCAGGAGGCTATCGGGATCCACCAGGCCCGCCACCTGCTGGCCGAGGGCGGCCCAGTACTCCACCTGCTGGGCGGCACTGCGATGGTGCCTGGCCCCGGCCTGGGCGGCCCGCTCCATCAGCTCAGCCTGGAGACGCACCGGCGTAGAGGATTTGGGCACGGGCCTGGCCGACAGGGCTCACTGGTCAGTGTAGTGATCTGCTACCGCTTCTGCCGGCCGAGGTGCAGGGCTGGGCAGAAGGTGCAGTGGCGGCCTACCGGCGAGGTGATCCGGCGGAAGCGTTGCGGCTGCAGCAGCAGGTGGCGGCCTGGCTGCGGGCCAACCGGGGGCGGGAAGATGCTGAGCTGGCGGGTGCCCTGAGCAACCTGGGGGTGAGGTACAGCGAAGTGGGCCACCGAGCGGGAGCGCTGCCGGGGCAAAACTCACCTCACCGCTCTGCCGGATGCCAGGCGCCTTACGTCCATTCGTAGTACGGTCAACTACAACGCCATGCTTCCCGTGGGCCATCCACCAGGCACGTCGGCTCGAGACCCTGCCAAGGGCGCGGGTTCCCCGCAGGCGGTGCGGCTGCCACCGGAGCTACTGGAGCGCATCGACCGCTATGCCGCCCGGCTGGAGCATGACCTTCATCTGTCGGTGAGCCGCAGCGATGCCTTGCGCCGGCTGCTCACCCTGGCCCTCGAAGATGCCGAAGACACCGCCGAAGCCGAAGCCATCCTGCGGGCCCATGAGCCGCGGGTGAGCTGGGAGGCGCTCAAGGCCGACACCTCCGCCTTGGAGCAGCCACCAGCACCTTGAGCTACCGGATTGAGTTCGTGCGCTCCGCCGCCAAGGCCTACACCCGGCTGGATCCCGTGCTGCGGCGCCGGGTAGACCGTGAACTCAGTCGCCTGAGTGCCTCACCCCGCCATCCTGGCGTGATCCGCCTGCAATCCGAAGACGAGCTTTACCGCGTGCGGATCGGTGATCTGCGGCTGTTGTTCAGCGTGGAGGATCAAATTCTGCTGGTGTTGATCGTCAAGATCGGCGATCGTGGATCGGTGTATCGCGGTTAGTGCCCCCATGCTCAGACCGCAGCCATCGCCTCACCAGCTAAGCGGCGCCCCTTGGAGTGGTGTAACTCGGGAGGAGCAGCCTTGGCCATGGGTGGGCCGGTCTGTGACCCTGTTCGGAGCACTACCACCAAACAGAACATGGATGATCGGCATTTCGCCTGGGCTCGGGCTGGCCATGGGGGTGGAACCTTCACGCTACGAAGAAACAATCGAGGCGCCTGCGGCGCCACCGCGGCAAAAGCCAAAAGTGGAGCTGACCCGCTGCCATGGACAACGCGGCACGCCGCCATGCCTGGTGGTGATTGACCCCGCCGTGAACGGCAGCCAGTTGATCCGCCGTTGCTACGGCCAGGTGAGCGAGGCGGAACTGGCCGCGATCGATGCGGACCTGCGGCTGTATCTCGGTCTGGAGCCGGATCCGGGCTGAGCACGGGCGATGCAAAGGCGGCCACCACAGCAGCAGGTCATCGGCGACGGACTGAGTCGCGCTGCTATCCCCGAATCCCCCCCCACGACCCCGGTCACCATCCGGGTGACTCCCGGTAGAATGCCGTTGCCGGTCCGGCTGATCCGGGGCTGGCCGCCACCACCCACACTGTCTTCAGCAGCAAAACCATGCCACGCCTAGAGGTCAGAGTCAGCGAAGATCTGCAGCGCGATCTGGACGCTTTCGCGCGCGAGGACGAAACCACTCGCAACGAAATCATTCGTCGCGCCATGGCGCTTTACGCCCACGCCAGGGCTGAGGTGAATCAAGGCGGCGCTGTCCTTCTTCAGTCTGCCGAAGGAACGACTCGGCAAATCGTCGCCCTCTAGGGTTACCTCTAGCTGCCGCAATGCCGAACGCTGATCCTCTGAACCTCAAGACGGACGATGACCTTTCGGTCCCAGGGGCTGGCGGGAAGATCTCAAAATACAAAACTGAAAGAGAAGAATCAGCGCAGGAGGAAGCGCACCGCCACAAGAAAGAAACAAGAGAGCATTGGTTCCGAATGGGGCTGATTGCGGCGATCCTGATTGCGATGGTCTCCTACGTCACGACCGCGTCCAGCCAGGAGGATAAAAAGTGGGGATTCGGCGTTATCGGAACCATTGTCGGCTACGCGATCAGGGGGCCGCTCTGATGCCTGGCAGGACATGACCCTGGCGGAACTGCGCTAGGCATTCCCCCTCACTCAGGACACGCTGGCTAAGAACCTCAACTAGCCCTGGCCATGTACCGGTAGCCCGACCGGCCTGATTCCATCTCCCGGCTGCGACTGAGGGCCAGCAGATCTTCCTTGGCCCCTTCGCCCACCGACGACAACTTCTGTTTGACGACATCCACCGAGTCGCCGCCACGGATCGGCAGCGGCAGCCCCAGGAGTGTGCTCACGGCACCCCAGCGCTGGGCCGAACGGTTGCGCTCCTCCTGCTGCTCGATGATCTGCCGCTGCTGACCCTCGACTGCTGCCTTGGCCTGGGCCTCCTGCTTCTGCCCCACGGCGATGTGGCGGTGCACATGGTGCGCCATCTCGTGGCCGACCACACAGGCGATCGCGGCGTTGTCGCCCGCCAGCTGATCGAGCAGGCCGCCGTAGATGCTCAGCAGGTTGGTTTCGGAGGCGAAGGCGTTGATGTCGTAGCGGGGGTTGACGCGCACCCGCCAGGGTGTTTCGTCGAGCCCGTTGGCGCGGGCCGGGGCCGACCATGCAGCCGGTGTCGCGGCCATCGCGGCCGTTGCCAGCAGGGCCAGAAAGCGGGTCGCCGCCACGGACGTAAGGCTGTAAAAGTTGCCGCAGGGGGTAGCAGCCCCCGCTGCCACCACCGTTCAACCCACCGGCAGATCGGCGGCGGTGATCAGCTGCTGCTGCAGCACCTGCAGCTTGAGGGCCACCTCCTGCAGCTCCCGCTCGGGTCGCGAACCGCGCACCAGACCCGCGCCGGCGGTGAGTTCGAGGCTGGCCCCCCGCAGCACCCCGCTGCGGATCGCCACCCGCAGCTCGGCATCACCGGCCGTATCGATCCAGCCGATGGGGGCGGCGTAAAGGCCGCGTTCGAACGGTTCGAGGCTGCGCAGCCAGGCCATGGCCTGCCGTCGGGGCAGGCCCGCCACCGCCGGTGTGGGATGCAGCGCCGCCGCCAGCCGCAGCGGATGCTGGCCCGTGAGCCGGGCCGTGATCGGCGTGTGCAGATGCCGCAGGGGGCCATGGCGGGCCAGCCGCGGCCGCCGCGGCCGCCGCGGCTGCAGCCCCTGTTCGCGCAGGGCGGCGGCGATCGCCTCCACCACCAGCTCGTGCTCGTGGCGATCCTTGGTCGACTGCAGCAGGGCTTCGGCGGGTTCACCGGGCGAGGCGGTGCCGGCCAGGGCATCACAGCGCAGCTGCCCCTGCCGCACGGCCAGCAACCGCTCCGGTGACGCACCGATCAGGTCACCCCCGTCGGCCAGCCCCCACAGGAACCGGCAGCTGCCCCCCTGGCCGCGGCGCAGCGCCTCCAGCAACACCCCCGGATCCAGCGGATCGGCCAGGTGCAGCCGCTGGCGCACCGCCAGCACCAGCTTGCTCAGCTCCCCCTCTTCGACCAGGGCCAGGGCCCGTTCGACCGCATCGCGGTAGGCCCCCTGCCATGAGGTGCGATGCAGCACCTGCGGCGGCAAGGCCAGGGCCGCAGGCGGTGCCAGGGAGCGCAGGCGACAGGCCTGCTCCCACAGCTCCTCGGCCACGGCCCGGGGGGTGACATCACCCCCCAGCCGCCGCTGCAGCCGCAGCCACACCGACCGGCCCTGGCGGCTCAGCTGCCAGCGCGGCAGCACCGCCCGCAGGCCCGGGAGGGCACCGGGACCATCCTGCAGCGGGCCATCAAAGAACGAGAAGGCCAGCAGCAGCCGCGGCCGGGCCAGGGGTGGGGTGTCCTCCACCTCGAGGCGACCGAGGCACAGCTGCGCGAAGCGCTGGGCCAGCTCGAACCGGCGCGGGCCGCTGAGTTCCAGGTGCTGGGCGATGCCGGCCGCCGCGAAACACAGCCCCGGTGCGCCATCCCAGAGCATCCGGAAGCTGTCGCGGCCGGGCAGCTGCGACCACACCTGCAGGGGATCGACGGGTGCCGGACCCTCGAGGGGCAGGGCCAGGCTCAGCACGGCCTCCTCGTCGAGGGCGGCCGCCCGGCGGCTGGCCCGGGCGACCAGGTCGGTGAAGGTCAGGGACAGCGACACGCCGGCGCCGCAGCAGCGAGCAGAAGGACTGCTCAAATGTATGGGCGCTATCCGCCTCCCCTCCCGGGCCCCCCATGGCAGAGCCCCAGGTCGTCGCAAGCCTTCATGCACCAGAGACCGGCGACCGCCGCCGGCTGTGGCGGGCGGCGATCAAATGGCCCATGTATTCGGTGGCGGTGATGCCTGCCCTGGTGGCCGCCGGCGGCCTGCTCGGGCAGGGTCCGGGGCTGCGCTGGGGCCAGCTGGCCCTGTTCCTGCTGGCGGCGGTGCTGCTGCTGGCCTGGGAGAACCTCTGTAATGACGTCTTCGACAGCGACACCGGCGTCGACCGCACCGGCAAGCCCCATTCGCTGGTGAACCTCACCGGCCGCCGTGACCGCATCGCCCTGGCCGGCAGCCTCTGCCTGCTGGCAGGCCTGGCGCTGATGGCGCTGGTGGCCTGGCGCAGCTCATCGACGGTGCTGCTGCTGGTGCTGGCCTGCTGCGGCATCGGCTACCTGTACCAGGGTCCACCGTTCCGGCTGGGGTATCGGGGCCTGGGGGAACCGCTGTGCTGGCTGGCCTTCGGACCGCTGGCCACGGCGGCGGCCCTGCAGGCCCTGGCCCTCGCGCCGGGCCAGGACCTCTGGCCCCGGGCGCTGCAGCTGGGCAGCGGCCCGGCCCTGGCCACCACCCTGGTGCTGTTCTGCTCCCATTTCCACCAGGTGGAGCAGGACGCCGCCCATGGCAAGCGTTCGCCGGTGGTGCGCCTCGGCACCGCCCGGGCCGCGGCGCTGGTGCCCTGGGCCGTGGCCGTGACCCTCGCCCTTGAGCTGCTGCCCCTGCTCGCCGGGGCCTGGCCCCCCACGGTGCTGCTGGCCCTGGCGGGTCTGCCCGCCGCCACCGCCCTGATCGGCCTGCTGCAGATGCACCATCCGACCCCCGAGCGGGTGGCGGGCAGCAAGTTTGTGGCGCTGCGCTTTCAGGCCTTCAACGGTGTGGGGCTGGCCCTGGGCCTGGCCCTGGGGCCGCTGCTGCTGGGGCGGTGACCAGCGACCCACGGCTGCGCCTCGACGTCCGCCCCACCGCCGTGCCCCTGCCCGCCGTGGTGCGGAACCACCGGGGGACGATCGGCGGGCAACGCAGCTGGCTGCTGCGGCTCGAGGCCGCCGATGGCCGCCTGGGCTGGGGAGAAGCCGTGGTGGCCGACCGGGTGCTGGACCCCATGGCCGCGGCCGACACCGACGATGCCCTGGCGGCCCTGGGCCCGCAGCCGCGACGGATCGCGCTGGAAGACCAGCTGTCCCGGCTGCCGCGACCCCTGGCCTTCGGCCTCGGGCTGGCCCTGGCCGAACTGGACGGGCTCGGCCGTGACGGCTGGAAGACCGCCCCACAGCAGGCCTGGCTGCTGCCCGCCGCCGCCGGGGCGCCGGCGGCCCTCGAACGGCTGCTGGCCCAGGCCGGCCGCAGCGGCGGGCCACCGGCACCGCTGACGGTGAAGTGGAAGGTGGCCGTGGCCGACCCCGACAGCGAACTGGCCCTGCTGGAGCGGCTGCTGGAGCGGCTGCCCGCCACGGGCCGGCTGCGGCTCGACGCCAACGGCGGCTGGGACCGGGCCACGGCGGGCCGCTGGGCCGCCCGGCTGCAGAACGAACCGCGGCTGGACTGGCTCGAGCAGCCCCTGGCCCCCCACGACCACGACGGCCTGCGGGCCCTGGCGCGGCAGCTGCCGGTGGCCCTCGACGAATCGCTGCGGCACCCCGCCGGCCCACCGCCGGGCTGGCGGGGCTGGTGGGTGCACCGGCCGGCCCTGGAGGGGGACCCGCGGCCGCTGCTGCAGGCCCTGATCGCCGGCCTTCCGCGGCGGGCCATCAGCACCGCCTTCGAGACAGGCATCGGCCGCCGCGCCCTCGACCACCTGGCGGCCCTGCAGTGGGCCGGCCCCACCCCGTGCGCCGCAGGGCTGGCCCTGGACCGGCAGCCGCCGGGCGACCTGGCCAGCCGCGAGCCGCAACGGGTCTGGGAGGCCGCAGGGCCATGAACGGCTGGGAGCTGCTGGCCGCCGCCGAAGACCGGGCCGCCGGCGAGGCGCTGCTGGCGGCGGCGGCGGCCGCGGGGGCCCTGCCCGACGGGCCGGGGGTGGTGCTGGCCAGCGGTGGCAGCAGCGGCCGGCGGCGC
>JBMOIF010000062.1:0-13792 GCA_049317465.1 Prochlorococcaceae cyanobacterium
CACAATGCAGCAACCCCGCCTGAGGCGTTCATGCTGCTGCCCTGTCCCCTGCTGTCGGCGGCCAAGATCGCCGGCCTTCAGGCCACGGTGCTGGTGCTGCTCACCTTGCTGATCAAGGCTCGCATCCGCATCGTGGCCTTCTCGGCCCTGGGCTTCACGCTGCTGCTGCTGCAGACCCTCGTGTTTCTTGCCCTCGCCGGCGGCGCCGTGGTGTTCTGGCAGCGCAACCGCTCGATGGCCACCGGCTGAATCGCTGATCAGCCCCTGCGAATTCCGCCCTGGTGCCCCAGAGACGACTCCAGCAGATAGGAGGCCAGATTGCTCATCGAGCGTCCCTCTTCATCCGAGCGTTGCTGCAGGGCATGGAAGGCGTGATACGGAACCGTGATGCTGATCCGCCGGGGGCTGCGGAAGCCTGGAAGCGTGGACGCAGGTGTAGCCGTCATGATGCGGTGATCCAAGGGCAGTCCTCAGTGTTCTGCCTCCACCTCGGGGCTGCAAAGATCCCTGTTTGCAGTAACGGCTTCAGGGGCCCCACTTCTGGGTAGAACGAGCCATCTCCCTGACACGACAACGGGCTCGAGGATGGTGCTGTCTGTTGCCGAAGACAAGCCGCTGACCTGCCTGGTGGTCGCCGACCATCAGCTGTGCGGTCAGGCCCTCGGCGGCCTGCTCAGTGAACAGTGCGGCCTCGAACTGCAGGCGGTGTGTGCGTCGGTCGCCGAGGCCCTGGGGGTGATGGAACACAGCGCCGCACCCGAACTGCTGCTGCTCGATCTGGGGCGAGCCAGCGACCATTGGCAGGAGGTGGCGGCAGCCCTGCAGAGGCGCAATCCCGATGGGCGGCTGATCATGCTCAGCGGCCGACAGGAGCCCTGGCGATCCCCCGAACCCATGACGGCGATCGTGCTCGGGGTGGTCGACAAAGGCGGCCCCTGGGATGAACTGATCACCCTGGTGAGTCGCTGGCAGCAACAGCACCCTTCACCGGCGCTGCGGCGCAGCATCATGGCGCTGGAACAGCTGGATCGCCTCTCCCCGCGGGAACGGCGGGTGTTTCACTGCCTCGGCAAGGGCATGCAGAGCAAGGAGATCGCCCATTCGCTCGGCCTGTGCGTCAACACCGTCGACACCTACCGCAAGACCATCAGCGGCAAGCTGGGTCTCAGCGGCGCCGAACTGGTGCGGGCGGCCGCCCTGCAGCGCTGCACCAACCGCCTGGGCGATTGAACCGCAGGGATCAGGAGGCAAGGTGCACCAGGCAATGCCGCAGGCGGGCGCGGTTGTAACGCTGCAGCACCAGACAGGGCAGGTTGAACATCAGCGAGAACAGCAGGTTCAGCGCCACCGCAGTCGGCGGCAACCACAGGGCCGTGAGCAGCGCCGCCGGCAGCAGAAGCCAGTGCACCAGTTCAGCGCGACGGGTCTCGATCAGCAGCCGCGCCAGGGCCTCGCCATCCCGCCGCACCAGGCTGGCCTTGCGCACACCGCCGGGCAGGGCGCCGCCGGCATCGGGGATCCAGCGTTTCCACCGGCGGATCCCCGGGGGCCGGCCGACCGGTCCCACCGGGGGCAGGGCCTGGGCGTGTAACCACTCCATCGGCAGCTGATTGGCCAGCACACCGACCAACAGCGAGGCCAGCAGCCAGAAGGCCACTGACTCCAGCAACGGCTTCAGGGCCAGAAGCACGATCAGCGGGTGCTGAACCGCCGGCCCTTCCATTGCACCTGCCCCCGCTCGAGATTGAGGATGGCCAGCACGAACACCGCCAGAAAGAACAGCACCGGAATCGGAAACACCAGGTTGATCCAGCCGAATCGCCCGACCCGGCGGCTGAGCAGCAACAGCTGCAGCACATAGGCGCCATAGAGCACTGCGTTCGGGCCGATCGCATGGGTGCCCACCAGCGGCCAGTCGAGCAGGGCAGCCGGCAGGCACCAGGCCGCCCAGAACAATCCCGAAAGCCACAACAGCACGGCGAGCATCCGAGCCCCATGGACCTCGGCGGCCGCCGTCGCAAAGTTCTTGTCGAAGCCGTTCACCATGTCGGTCAGCCCCCCCGGATACATGCGATAGGCGATCAGATCGCCGCCGATCCAGGCACTCACCGGCAACCCGGCCTTCTCATACAGATGAGCGAGAAACCAGTCCTCCACCACCTTGCCGGCCACGGCCGCATGGCCACCGCTGCGGTCGTAGGCCTCGCGGCTGCTCACCATCGCCGGCCCGAAGGCCACCCCGCAGCCGGGGCCCAGCGGCACAGCCATCAGCCCGATCAGGTTGAACAGCAGCGACAGCTGCTCATAGGGCCGTTCGGTGCGGTGATAAGGCTGCACCGACACCAAACCCCCCAGCTGCTCATGGCGGCCCACCAGCCGCTCGAGGAAGGTGGGCGCCGGTTCGGTGTCGGCATCGAGAAAGACCAGCACATCTCCATCGCTGGCCAGCTGGCCATGGTGCAACGCCCAGGTCTTGCCGCACCAGCCGGCGGGCAGGGGCGGCGGCTGAATCACACGCACCGGCAGGGAGCCGGCGGCCTCGCGGGCAATGGCGGCGGTGCCATCACTGGAATGGTCGTCGACAACGATCACCTCATCGGGCTGCAGGCTCTGGCGGGACAGGGCCTCCAGGAGATGGGGGAGGGTGGAGGCCTCGTTGCGGGCCGGCACCAGAACCGAAAGGCGGTGCTGCCGGCTGGGGGTCGTGGCCGGCAGGGTCGGCAGGCGCAGGGTCAACAACCACCCCAGCACCCAGCGCACGAGCAGCGAGATCTCGAGCCAACCCATGGACAATCTGCGTCCTGCAGGGTGATGTCAGGCTAGGAACAGATTCGGACCCGAAGCGACAGCATCTGCCGGACATGGGAGCCGCAGACGCTGAGGATGGGCAGCACAGTGACCCAGCGGGCTCAAACAGGATTCGCTGACCACAGAATGAACGAAACCCCCATCAACCACGCCAGGTGGGCTGACCACCTTTGAACAGTGATCCGCGATGGCGCCAGAGCGCATCAGTGCTGATCTCGATGCCGTGGTCCAGCAGGACCTTACGGGCCCCATCGGTGCTGGTGGTCGATCGCAGCACCGCCGCAACATCCGGTTGGTCATGCACAAGCTGCTGAATCGACTCGATCGCCTGCCTGACAATCTCGGCATGCTCGGGTTGGGCACGAAAGGGATTGCCGGCACCTGCTGATGTCGCGTTGCCCTGCTCGCCAGGCATGCTGATTCTTGCGGTGATGACGTTCAACGTAAGGTCGGTTCGGCCTGACCCCTTGATCTGCTGCCGATGCACACCTCAACCGGGGTACGACGGGCCATCACACCGATCGGTTGTCGGGATCAGGCCTCCCGGCCCCGGCTGGCCCTGGCAGCAGGCGCCGCATCAGGACCGACTGCAGCAACAGATCCATCAGCACCACCGCGAAGATCAACGCCAGCAGCCGGGGGGCGAGGGGCTCGGCCGTCGCCGCCGAGAGGCCCCACAGGTGGGGCAGCTCCTGCGTCATCGACACCGCAAGGGCCAGGGGCACAGCGGCGCGGAGCCCACACCCGGCCACGATCAGCCGATCGCGCCGGGGGAAGGAGCCGGCGGGAAGCACGGCCCACACCCCCACCCAACGCGCCACGACGAGCACAAGCGCCAGCGGGACGCCCAGCGGCAACACCGCGAGAAGCTCTTCTGGCTTCACCAGCAAGCCCAGGAGCAGCAGCACCGTCAGTTCGGCGGCGGTGTTGAAGGGATGCAGCACCCGCTCGAGGGCGTGCGGCTCAAAGCGGCGGGTGGCCTGTCCATTGGCCAGGCACACCCCGGCGGCGTAGACCGCCATCAGCCCTCCCCCGCCGAGGAGTTGGCCCAGCCCGTAGGCCACAAACGCCAGGGCGATGGCCACCAGCAACAGCTGCGGTTCCGAGCGCACCAGGCCGTCGATCAGCCGCGAAGCCACGCCCCCCACAAGCACCCCGGCCACCAGCCCTGCCAGCAGGTGGAGCGCCACCGCCGCCAGCTGCGTTGTCACCGTTGCCTCGAAGGCCCCCTGCAACGCCTGGTGCTCGCTGTGGCCATGGCCCTGGAAGACACCGGCGAGGAAGCCGAAGCTCAGCAGGGCCGTGAGGGTGCTCAGGGCCGCCTCGAACTGCAGCAGATGCCTGAGCCGGCCGCTGACGCGGGGCCCCAGGGCCACCAGCAGATCCTCCAGGGCGCCGCTGTCGGTGGCCACGAGGCTGGCGGCAACCAGCCAGACCACCGCCAGGGGCAGCCCGCCCGCCAGGACCGGACGCAGCGGCAGCAGCGCCAGGCCGGTGATCAGCAGGGTGATCAGGGCCCCCACGGTGCCAAGCCGCAGGCCCGCGCCCACCATGCCGCGGATGCGGCGCAGGTCGGTGCTCAGGCCCGCGTAGAAGATCAGCAGCGCCAGGCTCACCCGGTGGATGGTCTCCACCTCGACCGGCCCGAAGGGCTGGGCCTGGGTCAGGAGGCCGCTGGGGAGGGCCAGACCCAACAGGAGGATGGCGATTGCGGCGGGCAGTTTCAGACGTTCCGCCAGCCGATCGAGCGCCAGGGCCGCCAGGTAGATCAGGCCGAGCCCGAGAAAGAATCCACGCGGCAGCAGCGTGCCTTCCAGGTGGGCGTGGCCCGGGAGCTGTGGAAACAGAGTGAGCAGCGGCATGGATGTGCGTGTGTGATGCGGATCGTCGCCTCAGGGTGGGCGTTCCCTGAGCCTGCCGATCGGTGAGGCCAGCGCACCAGTGGCGGGAGCAGCTGGGGATTGCCACGATCGTGGCCGGCGGCCCCTGCGGACCTGCCGACCACCCTGAGCGTCCCCATGGTCTTTGCCTCCCCCCGCCACTACATGCTGCTGTCGACGGCAGCTGCGGTCGCGACGATCGTGCTCAAGACCCTGGCCTGGCGCCTCACCGGCTCGGTGGGTCTGCTCTCCGATGCGATGGAGTCGGTCGTCAACCTGATCGCCGCCATCGGTGCCTTCTGGGCACTGACTCTGGCGGCCAAACCCGCCGACCGCACCCATCACTACGGCCATTTCAAGGCCGAATACTTCTCCAGCGGACTGGAAAGTGTGCTGATCGTGGTGGCAGCCCTCGCCATCATCCATGCCGCCATCGACCGGCTGCAGCAGCCCCAGCCCCTCGAGCAGCTCGGCATCGGCCTGGTGATCTCGCTGATCGCCACCGCCCTCAATGGGCTGGTGGCCTGGGTGCTGTTCAAGGCGGCGCGACGGTTTGATTCGATCACCCTGCGGGCCGATGCCCACCATCTGCTCACCGATGTCTGGACCTCCACCGGTGTGGTGGTGGGCATCGGCCTGGTGAAGCTGACCGGCCTGACGATCCTCGATTCCCTGATCGCGATCGCGGTGGCGGTGAACATCGTGTTCACCGGCTGGTCACTGTTTCGGGAAACAGCCTCGGGTCTGCTGGATCGCTCGTTACCCGACCAGGAGCAGGAGCAGCTGGAAACGCTGCTCGCCTCCTATGAAAGCGACGCGATCCGTTTCCATGCGTTGCGCACGCGTGTCGCCGGTTCGCGCCGGTTCGTGTCGTTCCATGTGCTCGTTCCAGGCCACTGGACCGTGCAGGCCGGCCATGACCTCTGTGAAGAGCTGGAACACAAGGTGGCCGCCACCTTGACCCGCACCCATGTGCTGACCCATCTCGAGCCGATCGAAGATCCGAGGGCCTGGGAGGACCAGGGCTTCCGCTGGGAGCAGGGCTGAAACCTGAGGGGGCCGGTGGACGGCCCCCCCGGACTCAGGAGTCCAGCTCCCGGTTGCCGCTGGCCCGGATCCACTGGCGCAGCTGCTCGGCCGCCACCTCCCGTCCCCCGAGACCGAAGGCGACGGCACCGGCCACCGCCACCGAACCGAGAAGCAGACCGAAGGCCAGGTTGACGATGCTCGGGGCCACACCGATCTGCTGCAGAGCCATGGCTCCGGTGAAGACGGTGATGGCCACCCGGCTGGTGCGGGCCAGCAGCAGGGCCTGGCTGCCCCCCGAACTGCGCACCAGCTGCGCCGCCAGATTGGCCAGATAAAGACCGGCCGCAAACACCACCAGACCGGAGAGGATCTGGCCGAAGAGCCGCAGCAGCCCCTGCATGACCTCCGTGAGGGCCGGCAGGGCCAGCACGTTGGTGGCCGCCACCGAGGCGAACAGCAGAATGCCCACCATGGTCACCACCCCCAGCACATCCGAGGGGGAACGGTTGGGGGCCGCCGCCTGATTCAGGGTGGCATCGGCCAGATCAGGCATGCCGAGCCAGCGGAAGATGCCGTCGAAACCGATGCCGGCCAGCAGCCGGGAGACCAGCTGCCCGGTGAATCGGCCCACCACGAAGCCGGCCACCAGAATCAGCGTGGCGGTGAAGATCTGGGGCAGGGTCAAGAGGATGCGGTCCAGCATCGCCGTGGCCGGACCTGACACGGCCGGAATCGCCAGGGCATCGAGGCTGGCGGTGGCTGTGGGAATCAGGATCAGCACAAAGACCAGCGTCCCCACCAGCCAGGAGAGGGACTGGGCGCCCCGGCCGGGATCCAGACCGAACTCGGCCCCCAGCTTGTCGAGGCCGGTGGCAGCCAGAAGGTTGGAGACGATCGTGCGCACGATGCGGGCCAGGAACCAGCCCACCGCCGCGATCGCCCCGGCCTTGAACAGACGCGGCAGGGCCGAGAGGAAGGTGTCGAACAGATTGACGACCGGTGTGACCTGGGCGCCGAGATTGAGGGCGTTGAGAATCAGCGGCAGGAAGAACAGCAGCACCAGCCAGAACACCACATCCCCCAGGGCTCGGCTCACGGCCTGGCCCGGGGCGCCGACGCCGTCCGGCTCATCGGCATCAAACAGACGCTGATCGAGGTTGAGATGCTCGGTGGCCCCCAGCAGGGCCGTGCGCGCCAGGATGGCGACCACCCAACCGACCGCCGCCAGCAGGGCGGCGGCGCCGAGCTTTGGCAGAAAGGCAAAGATCTGGTTGAGGAACTGGTTGAGGGGTTCGGAAACGGTGGTGAGGTTCAGCACATTCAGTGCCGCCACCACCGCCAGCACCATCACGACCCAGAAGACCACCGCCGCCAGCAGTCGATCGAGCCGGATGCCCGACGCCGGCAGGGCACCGCGGGGCACCGCCGAGGTGAGCCGCGAGTCGAGGGAGAAGCGCCGCAGAAAGGAGCGCACCAGGCGGGCCAGCAGGCCACCGATAATCCAGCCGACGACAAGAATGGCCAGGGCGCCGATCAGGTGGGCCACCAGGGGCACCACGTCCGACGGCACCCCCGGCAGCGACAGTCCAGGGGACGCCTGGAGAAGCAAGGGGTCCAACATGAAAAGGAAAGGAATGACTCCTTCTCTCAAGCTGAGCACCGCAACCTGCGGCGTCAACGAAACGGAGACGGGGATGGGTGGCGACGTCAACACCTTCTGATGGCCTTCGTCCGGACCTCAGGGCCATGGATTCGCTCCCATCCGCCCAGCACGGGGAGCCTGGGGTTGCCACGCGCTCCTTTGGTGGTGGTGAGTGCAGCCAAGCCCACCACGATCCCTTCGATCGCATCATTGCCGCCCAGGCCGAACCGGAGCGGCTGGTGCTGCTCACCGGCGATCCGCAGCTGTCCACCTTTCCCTGCGGGCGAATCTGCACCTTTGCTACCGCTGTGGCGGACAGAATTACCAGCCGAGCTCGGGGCCCAGCCTCCATAGCCTGAAATGGCCAGGACGCCGCCTTGATGACCTCCGGACCGTCTGACCCCGCCCCCCGCACGCCGCCGCTGGTGTTGGCCATGGCGGTGCTGGGACTGGGCCTGGTCGGCGCCAGCGGTGTACTGGTGCAGGGCATCCGCAGGGCCAATGACACGATCACCGTCACCGGCGCCAGCACCGAGCGCATCCGCAGCGATCACGCCGACTGGAGCGTGGAGGTGAGCCAGAGCGGCACCAGCCAGCAGGCCTCCTACGCCGGTCTGCCACCGGCGGTGGAAACGACGATGACCTTCCTGCGGAGCCAGGGCATCCAGCCCGATGAGGTGGAGACCGGCGCCGTGAAAACCGACAAGGAGGACGTGCACGATCCCCGCAGCGGCGAACTGCGCAGCACCCGCTGGACCAGCCGCCAGGTGATCCGCATCAGCAGCCCCGATGTGAACCGCATCGCCCGTGTTGCATCAGGGATTGGGGAACTGATCGGCCGGGGTGTGCCGCTGACGATCAACGAACCCGCCTACACCTACACCCAGCTGGCCGGGAAACGGGTCGACATGCTCGCCAAGGCCACCGCCGACGCCCGCGGCCGGGCCCGCGCGATCGCCGCCGAAGCCGGCGCCCACATCGGTGCGATCACCAACGCCGACACCGGCATCTTTCAGATCACGGCTCCCAACTCCACCGAAACCGCCGACAGCGGCACCTACGACACCCGCACCATCGACAAGGACATCACGGCGGTGATGCGCGTGACCTTCCGGGTGAACTGAGGGCGCGATCGCCCCCACATCCCGGCGATGATCCCGCTCAGGTCTGTGGATACACCGCCAGGGCGGCCTGCAACCTGTGGCGATGCTCATCGCGCAGGATCGCGGGGCTCTCGATGCGGATGCCGGCGCCAAAACCGAACAACCAGTTGCGCAGGTCGATGTCGCGGTCGACGGTCCAGGGCGGCAGATCCAGCTCCACCGGGTAGGGATGGGTGTCGACCGCAGGGCCGGGTTCGAGCACGTGCGGGGCGTTGGGGTGGTGCCACCAGTGATCACCCGGCAGGGGTCTGGAGAAGCGGGTGTGCTCGATCGGATAGCGCTGCAGGCCCTCGCGGATGAAGGCAAAACTCCAGCCCTGGCAGCAGAAGCGCAGGGTGATCAGCTGCCTGGCCCGCAGGCGGGCGCTGGGGCTGGCCAGACGCAGCTGGGCCTCCAGGTCGTCGCCGAAGTAGATGCCGCCGCTGTGGTGCAGCAGCAGGTCCAGACGCCGCAATGCCTCGGCGTGGTCGTCATCGCTGCGCCGCATGCCCCGCTCGCTGCGGCGCAGGGCCAGGCGGTCGATGCGTTCGCTGCGGATCAGCCCCACGCCGGTGCCGATGGCATCGTCTTCGTAGACGAGGTACCAGCCGATGTTGTGAAACAGCAGCTGCAGCGGCCAGACGCAGAAACGACCGCTGGGGCTGTCGGCGAAGGTACCCACCGAGGCGTAGCGCTCCAGCACGATGCGCCGCCGCTCCACGATCGCCGTTTCCAGTGCTTCTGCCTGGCGTTCCGCCGCCAGCGAATCTGGCCGCACCAGGGCACGGCTCACGATCGAGCGGTTGGCGAAGGCCCGCACCGGTGTCGACGATTCCACCCCGATACCTCCCCATTGGAGCCGTTGCTCCAGTTCGGTCAGCAGATCCTGAGCCGTGGGATCGGCGAGGCGCCCCGCCGCCTGGCTCACCACCCCGTGGATCTCGCGCAGACGGTGCGCCGAAAGCAGGGCCGTGCCGATGGCGTAGCCATGGCGCACGTTGTCGTTGCGGCGGCGGAAGCCGTAGGGGGTGAGCAGCTTCTCGAGGTCCTTGCGCAGGGTGGCCGCCTCGCCGGGCAGGTAAGCCCCGGGGATCGCCTCGGTCTGGGCGATCAGGTGCTCCGGCAACGGTGTGCCGGCTTCGCGATCAAAGGGTTGCTGCAGCAGGTGGCGCAGCAGGGTGAACACCCGCACGAACACAGGCCCGTCGCCCAGGGGTGGCACGCCGCCATGCACCCCGCCGGGCCAGCGTCCGTCGTGCGGCAGCGGCCGGAGCGGCGGCGGCTGGATCGATGCCAGTGACGGCTCCGCCCGGCAGAAACCGTTGGCCTCCAGCCAGGCCAGATCGTCCCGGATCGCCGTGGCATCGCCGTAGCACTCGCCATGCAGCCGACGCAGGTAGGCGGCGGCCTGAACCGCCAGGTCACCCTCCGGCAAGGGCGACACGATGGCCTCCAGTTCGGCGCGGGTGGCGGGATCGGCGGCAGACAGCTCGGGGTAGGTGCTCAGCAGCCTGAGCAGGTGGAGGAGGCGTTCGAGATCCAGCAGGCGGGAGTAGCCATGCAGGGCAAAGTGCTTCTCACGGTTGCGGGCCGAGCGGATGCGGTGATCGAGGCGGGCCAGCTCATCGCGCAGCAGCGGCCCCAGCTCGCGCTGGTGGGTGGGCACCACCGCCACCAGCGCCGCCATCCCCTCGGCCCGCGAGGGTCCGAACACCGGGTCTGCCAGGGCCGCCGCCATCTCGCGGATCACCGGCTCGGGCACCCGGCGCTGGCGGGTCTGGTTCCACTGCAGGCAGGTGCCCAGGGGGGTGTAAAGCCACCAGCCGATCCACTCCACCGGCGCCGGCAGAGTCAGGGCCTGGGTGATGGCGAGGCGCCAGGGACGGCGGGCATGGGTGGCATCCACGATCACCGGCACCCCCGCGGCGACCGAGTCGCGGATGCGCTGGTGCAGCAGGGCCTCGATGTCGCGCCAGGGTCCCTGCACCGCCGCATCGCCGAAGACCTCGGCGCGCACCCCATCCGTGGACAGCACCACAGCGCCGCTGAGCTGCGCCAGGACCCCGGCCAGGGTGGTCTTGCCGCTGGCGGGCGGGCCGATCAACAGGTGGCAGCGCAGGGGCCGGGAAGGGGCAGCAGTCATGGCCGCAGCCTGACCGCCGCGACGCTCACCGGCAAGCCTTTCCTGCGAAACAGCAGAACTCCAGGCAGCAGGGACAAGGGTTGAGCCAGGGTCCGCTGCTTCTTCGCACGAGAATGAACAACAGTCCGCCGGCCTGGCCGGAAGCTTCGGGCAGCGCTCCCGAGATGCCCGATGGACCTCTCTCCGCCAGTGGTGCCCCAGCCGGCACACCGTTACCGCTTACCGGCCCTGCTGCAGGACATCCGCCTGCTGGATCTGCTCGAGATCAGCGGCACCACGCTCGAGGCCGGCCGGGCCTGCGGCTTCAGCCAACCCACGGTCAGCCGTCGCGTGCGCGCCCTGGCGAATGACTTCGCCCTGGAGGTCAACCGCCGCCGCCTGGTGGGTTGCTGCTACGGCACCTCTCCCGCCATCCGGCTGTTGCGTCTGAGCTGCCGCGCCCATCGCCTCGGCGCCGGCGTGGCGCGGCTGGGGGCGGATGTGCTGCTGCAGCCACTGCTGGTCGATTGTCCCTGGTTGCTGCCCTCCCCGCCGAGATTTCGCTCGATCGACGGCTGGCTGGAGCTGGTGCGGCAGGGGGTGCTCGATGGCGCCCTGGTATCGGGGCTGGAGTTCGGGGGCGCAGGCCCACCGGCCCCCCGCGACCTCGAGCTGGTGCCGGTGGGGGAGCATCCCTTCGAGCTGGCGATGGCCCCCGGGCAGACGATCGCCGCCGGCCGCCCGGCCACGGTGCTGGTGCCCAATCGGGCGGTGGGCCAGGGGCTGCGGCGAGAACTGCAGCAGCGCGGCCTGGCGATCCAGACGGCCGGCAACGGCTGCCACACCCCAGCCCACTGGCGACAGCGCCTGCAGCGCAGCCCCGTGGCGATGGCCCTGCCCCGGCTGGAGCCGGCCCATTGGTGGCTGGATCTGCAACGGCTGCCGCCGCCTGCCCCGCTGCCGGTGCCCCTCTGGCTGGTGCTGCCCGGCGATTGGCGTCAGCAGGCGGTGCTCGCCCAGACCGCTGACCATCTGACCACCATTCGGTAGTGGCAAAAACCGCCGAACCACGACGAAGATGCAACGGCCTGTTGCCGCGCTGCGCGCATGCTCCCCTGGCTGCTGGCCGCCCTCACCCTGGCGGCCGTGGTGCTGATGGCTCCCGCCCTGGGCCAGCATCTGTTCGAGGTGTTCGACGAACAACCCCAGCCCGCCTGGGACCGCTGGCTCAACCCGATCGAATCCCGCCTGCTGCGCTGGATCGGCGACACCGGCCGCAGCAGTGACTCGGCGATCGGCTACCTGATCCCACTGCTGATCAGCAATGCAGGGTTCGCCGCCGTGGCGCTGCTGCTGCTCCTGTGGCAACCGGCCTGGGGGAACCCGCTCGGTTTCGGCGGTCTGCGCTGGGATCTGGCCCTGCACACCACCATCTCGTTCCTCACCAACACCGACCAGCAGCACCTGGTGCCCGAGCAGGCCCTGGGCAACCTGGCCCAGCTGGGGGCCATGCAGTTCCTGATGTTCGTGTCGGCCGCCACGGGGCTGGCGGTGGGCTTTGCGGTGCTGCGCGGCTTCAGCGGCAGGCCCCTGGGCAACGTCTACCGCGACCTGTTGCGCTCGCTCACCCGGTTGCTGATCCCGGCGTCCCTGCTTCTGGCTCTGCTGCTGCTGGTGAGTGGTGTGCCGATGACCCTGGCCCCGCCGCTCGAGATCACCACCCTCGAGGGCGGCCGGCAGCTGCTGCCCCGCGGCCCGATCGCCCTGTTCGAGGCCATCAAGCAGCTGGGGGAGAACGGCGGGGGCTTCGTCGCCGCCAACGCGGCGCACCCCTACGAAAACCCCACCCTGCTCACCAACCTGGTGAGCACCTGGGCGATGTTGATTATCCCGACGGCGAGCATCGATGCCTTCGGGCGCTTCATCGGCAACCGCCGCCAGAGCACCCTGCTGATGCTGCTCGTGGTCGCCCTGCTCGCCATCGGCTCCGTGGTGGCGATGGCGGCCGAACAGGCGGGCAATCCGCTGCTGTCCAGCTGGGTCACCGGCGCCAACCTGCAGGGCAAGGAGCTGCGCTTCGGGGCGGCCCTCACCGGCCTGTGGTCTGTGGTCACCACCGGCACGATGACCGGTGCGGTGAACGGCGCCCTGGATGCCGCCATGCCGCTGACCCTGCTCACCGCCCTGTTCAACCTGTTTCTGCAGGTGGTGGTCGGCGGCCAGGGCACCGGCGTCGCCTACCTGCTGGTGTTCGTGCTGCTGGCGGTGTTTCTCACCGGCCTGATGGTGGGCCGCACGCCCGAATTCCTGGGCCGCAAAGTGGAAAAACCCCAGGTGGTGTGGGCCAGCCTGATCCTGCTGATCCACCCGATCTTCGTGCTGATCCCGGCGGCGCTCACCCTGGCGGGCGGGCAGGCGCTGGCGGGCAACAGCCAGCCCGGCCCCCACGGCATCAGCCAGGTGGTGTACGAGTACGCCTCCGCAGCCGCCAACAACGGCAGCGGCCTGGCCGGCTTGGCGAACAGCAGCCGCTGGTGGAACCTCACCGCCAGCCTCAGCCTGCTGGGGGGCCGTTACCTGCCGATCGCGGCGCTGCTGGCCCTGGCCGATGGCTTCCGCCGCAAGCCGGTGCTTGAACCCGGTCCCGGCACCCTGCGCACCGACACCGGCCTGTTCACCGCTGTCACGGCGGTGGTGCTGGTGATCCTCGGCGCCCTCACCTTCTTCCCGGTGCTGGCCCTGGGGCCCATCGCCGAAGCCCTTTCCCTGGCGTCCTGAGCGGCCACCATGACGACAACGATGCGTGTTCCCTTTCCCCGCATGCCGCGGGGACCCCGCCAGGAGCGGCGCTACACCGAGCGCCCGCGGCAGCAGGGGCTGGTGCGGCGGGCGATGGTCGATTCGCTCCACAAGCTCGATCCCCGCCGGGCGGTCGCCAACCCGGTGATGTTCGTGGTGTGGTGCGGCACCGTTCTGTGCCTGCTGCTCAGCCTCGATCCCCGCCTGCTGGATGCCCAGGCCGCCGCCCGGGAGCGGGGGTTCAACGGGCTGATCAGCCTCACCCTGCTGGCCACGCTGCTGTTCGCCAACTTCGCCGAGGCCCTGGCCGAAGGACGGGGCAAGGCCCAGGCCGATGCCCTGCGCCGCACCCAGGCCCGCACCCAGGCCC
>JBMOIF010000063.1:0-13624 GCA_049317465.1 Prochlorococcaceae cyanobacterium
GAACGGCAATCTCTCTGCGAACTCTATTGATGGTGGCGGCGGCAACGACAGCATCCTCGGCGGCGACGGCAACGACACCCTCCTGGGTGGCGCCGGTACCGACACCCTCCGCGGTGGCAACGGCAACGATGTGATTCGCTCAGATGGGGATGGCGGCCAATACTTTGGCGACGCCGGCAATGATTCGATGTTCTCTGGCCTCGGCCCTGAGACGATGGATGGGGGTGCTGGCATCGATACGATCGACCATCGCGCTTGGAATGGTGACTATGTCTTCAATATGAGCACAGGGCTCACAGACTGGGCTGGCGAACGCTATAGCAACTTTGAAAATGCCCTCATGGGCAACGGCAATGACTCGGTGAACGGCAATCTCTCTGCGAACTCTATTGATGGTGGCGGCGGCAACGACAGCATCTATGGTGCTGCCGGTAAGGATGTGCTCACTGGTGGGCTTGGGGACGACAGATTCTTCATTGGCGAATTTGGCGCACTTACCAATAGCGATACGATTACTGACTTTGGTAACGGAAACGACACCATTGTCCTGAAGGATTCGCTTGATAGTCTCCTTCTCGGTCCCATCAGCCCGGGCATCAAGGGTCTCGCTTTTGACGGCGGCAATGTCGCTGGCAATAAGCTCAGCGCCGGCTGGCTCATCTTTGACCTGGCGAGTGATTTAAGTGGCATTTATGTGAATACCGGTACTGGAGAGCTCCACTATGATCCTGTGTCTTCTAACGGGATCCTTGATCGCCAGGTGCTCGCCAAGATCTCCCCTAGTGCAGCCGGCGCACTGACCACAGCTAACTTCATCTACGGGGTCTGAGGCAACGCTCTGCTGCTACTGGGCTCTTGATCGGCCCTGGTGACAATTGCCCCCGCCATTGGTGGGGGCTTTTTATCAGTAAATCACCACTGTAGTTAGGCGGTTTGCCCGAGGTTGGTGTGCAGTGGAGCCATTGGCCGGCTGGCATCATTAATCGCCAGATCGCCGTCGCCTGCCAATGCCAGGTTGTCTGACACCTTCGACCAGATGGCGGCACCCAAGATCGCCTTGGGTATCAATAACACGCTCAATGCATCTGACGCTCCTGATTTCAAGGTGTTGCTTCAGGGAGCGGCTCCTTTTGGGATCATCTCTACGGACGTGATTCTCTGAGCTGCTTTCGTCATGGCGTCATGGTTTGGTCGCCTGCCTTCATCAAGGCTTTCTTGACCGGCTCCCATCAGGGGGCCGGTTTTTTGTGAGTTGGGTCACAGGGTCTGATGCTGACGTGGTTCAGACTGCCCTTTACGGTGTGGGTAGGCGTCATGCGGCCATTCCGAAGGTCAACGTTGCCCTTGGCGTCTATCGCCCTTGTGCTCTCTCCTCTGTCAGTTGCGGCCGAGCAGCTGGCCGTATCACCGCCGACCTTTGCGCGACCCGCTGATCGCAGCAGGCGCTTCCCCCTGCGCCGCGAGAGTGGCGGTACCCGCTCGGTCTGTGCTTCACGATTGCTGGCCCATCTGGTGCCAGCTGACGGGCAGGTCGATCTGGATGGTCTATCCATGGTCGCCTTGATCGAAGGCAGCAGCCCGCAGCCCCCTGGCCTGGTGCTGCGCTTGCCCGGCCAGCCGCCCTGGCTGTTGCCTCCACGGCCCGCTGGGGTGCGGCTGGTGCTGTTGCCCCGCTCCATGTCAGCTGGCCTGTGGGAGAGCTTTCCGGCTTGCAACGACAGCCTCGAACCCGAAGCTCCTGCGGCCCGCAGCGAGCTGGGACGTTTCGCCGGATCCATGGACCGTTCCTTGAAGCAGGCCCTGGACGGCTTGCGGCAGCGTTGCGATGGTCAGGTGGCCAGCGACGACCTGCTGCCGCTCTTTGGTTACGCCCACCTGCGGGATCAGCTCCCCGCTTTGCTGCCTGTCAGCTGTGATCCGGCACCTCAGGCTGGTGAACCGTCGCCCTCGACCAGTTCCCAGACCACGTCCTGACCGCTGCGGCCGCTGAGAGTCACCGCCCCCCAGGGCGCCCATCGGGTTCCAGGCCAGGATCTTGCAGCGGCCAGGTCACGGGTGGCTGTTGTGAGCAGGATCCGGCAGGTGCCCCCGGGTCGGGTCTTGCCCAAAGACTCGAGGCGCGCGGCACAGTTCACCACATCACCGATGAGGCCATATTCCCAACGGTCGCTGCTCCCCAGCGAACCAGCCAGCACCCAGCCGCTGTGCAGACCCATCCGCAGCCCCACGGTGGGTTGACCGCCTGAGGCCAGGGCCTTGTTGAGCTCCTGCAGCGCCTGACGGATGGCGAGGGCGGAGCTGATGGCGGCCTGGGCATCGCTGGCCTGGCCCTGGCTCATCGGCGCTCCGAACACCGCCAGTACGCCGTCGCCGGTGAATTTGTTCACCAGGCCCCCCTGGCTTTCGATGGCCGCCACCATTGGAGCGAGGGCGTCATTCAGCCAGGCCAGCAAGGGCTCGGGGGGCAGCCTTTGGGCAACCCCCGCAAATCCGGCGATGTCGGTGATCAGCACGGTGACGAATTTGTGCTGCCCCTCAAAACGGCCGCCAGACAGCAGTGTGTCGCGTTGGCGCCACAGTTCGCGGGCCACAGGCGCCGAGGTGGTGTGTCCGAGCAGCCGTTGCAGCTGCCGCCGTTGTTGTTGCTGTTCGATCCCGCGGCGTGTCCAGGCGGCGGTCGCCAGCCCCAGCAGGGTTGCAAGGGGCAGCGCCAGGTTGCACCAGAAGCCGCCCAGCAGCAGGCCCGCCAGTCCGATGACCAGCCAACCAGACGCCACGGCTGCTACGGCGATCTGGCTGCCGCGCAAGCTGCGAATCCCCTCCCCCAGGCCGAGTCCCAGGCCGATGGCCACCAGCAACAAGGTGCCGTTGAACCATCCAGGTGCTGCCTGCAGGCCGGTTCGTAGACCCAGGTCTTCGCTCAGGAGGGCCGCCATCCGTTGGGCGTGCAGGTCCACGCCGGCCATCTGGCCGCCAAGGGGAACGCTGAACAGGTCCCGCAGGGAGGGGGCGCGGGCACCGATCAGCACGATGGTGCCCCGAAGCTGTTGCGATGGCACCTGCCCTGCCAGCAGGGTGCTCAGGCTCCAGCTGCGGATGCTGCGCGGTTGATGAAACGGGAGCAGCCGCTGCAGACCGTCGGCATCCAGCTGGCTGTAGCCCCCGCTGGCCGGGTCCAGGGGCGGCAGGCTGGCAGGGTCGCGTTCCAGCCGCGCCCGCAGGGGGCTGATGGTCTGGCCGCGCCATTGCTCCAGCAGCCTCAGGGGGAGGGCGACGACAGCGGGTGCCTGCCGGCGCACGTGCACCAGGTTCCTGCGCACCATGCCGTCGGCATCGATCGGCAGGTCGTTGTAAGCCTGGCGGTGGGATGGTGTGCCGGGGATCGGGCCGATGCCGTCGACGATGCTGAACACCGACACCAGGGGGCCTGGCCCTCGGGCCAGCTGTTGCAGCTCCTCCTTGCCCTGTCCGACCCCCAGATCCCGGTAGATGTCGAGCCCGATGGCGCCGGCGCCGGCCTGTTGCAGCCTGCGGATCGCTGCCACGAGAAGCCGGTCCTCCAGGGGCCAGCCGAACCGGCGCAGGTCGTCCTCCTCGATGGCGATGACGCGGATCGGCAGGGACGCTGCCGACGGCAGGGGGCGCCGTCGCAGGGCCAGATCATGCAGCAGCAGATTGAGGGTCTGGTCGATCTGGCTCTGGCGCAGCAGCAGCAGCAGCACCACCACCAGGGTGGTGGGCAGAATCCGGAGCAAGACGCTGCGCACCGCTCAGAACCGCAGACTCACCCTGCTGTAAAGCCCGTTGTCGATCAGCAGGTTCGGGACGGCGCCGCCCAGGTCATCGCCGAACTGCGACGCCCAGCCCAGTTCGAGCTGCCAATGGCGCCCCTGGAGCCAGCGCAGCAGCACACCACCAGCTCCAAGACTGCCGCTGTCTGTGCTGCCCTGCACCGGGGTCGTGACCCAGCCTGCCCCCAGAAACGGCACCAGCTGAAGCTCGGAGAGACCCTGGCGCCAGAACGACCAGTTCAGCTCGCCATAGCCCAGCAGGCCACTGTCGCCGCTGATGGCTTGCCCTGGCAGGCCCCGCAGGCCGTTGTCACTGCCAAGGCTGAAGCCCATGGCGCTGGGCAGCGGCGCCCAGGCCACCTGCCCGGCCCCCCGCAGGAGCAACTGCCAGTGGGAGGCCAGGGGCCACCGCAGGCTGAGGTCTCCGGCCAGGGCCCGGGCTTCACCGACCTGGATGCCGAAGGAAGCCAGTTCTTTCAATGCCGTCTCGCCACTGAAGCCTGCCAGTCCCTGCAGGGCAAAGAGGCTGCCATTGAGGGCACCACGGCCGGGCCAGGCTTCCCAGCCGACGCCGACCCGCAGATAGCCGGTGCTCAAGGCGCCATCTTCGGCACCGCCCACGATGGCGGGGAAGCGGGCACCGTTGAGCCAGGCCTCGTTGCGGTTGGCACTGAGGCCGGCAAAGGCCGACAGCCGCTGGCGCAGGCCCTCGTGCATCGTCAGGTCCAGCTGCCCCAGCAACTGCTGCTGGAAGAAGCCGAGGTCGTGCAGGGGGCCGGGGACCTCCACCAGCTGTCGCCGGCTGGCGGCGGCGGCGGTGGTCCAGGTGATGCCATCGCCCAGGGGGATGCCGTAGCTGAGCGAGAGCAGCTGGTAGCCGATCTCAGGGTCGTCATCGCCATTGAGTTCACCCACCAGCAGCAGCTGGTCGGCGGGCAGCAGCAGGCCTTGACGGCTGAGGATGGCCAGACCCCTGTATTGACCGTTGCTGCTGCTGCCGTCGTTGCGCAGGCTCAGTTCACCCTGGAGCCTGCGGGGGGCGGCTTCGGCCTCAAGCAGAAGGCTGCCGCGGGTGCTGTCGCCCCCCAGCCGGTTGAGGCTGGCGTTGACGCCGCCGACCCACGGCAGCTGCTGGAGCCGCAGGATGGTGCGTTCGAGGCTGGGGAGATGCAGCACCTGACCCTGCAGAGGCAGCACCAGCCGTTGCAGCCGCCGCTGCAGGCCGCGATCGCTGCTGCGCACCCGCACCTCCACCAGCCGCCCTTCCACCACCAGCAGGGTCCCGCCCGGGGCGGGCTCAAGCTGGGGGTAGACCCGTGAGTTGACATAGCCGTCGGCTACCAGGCGGCTGGTCAGCAGCGCAGCACAACGGTCCAGCCGTTCGCTGGCCTCGACGACGGCCGTGCAGGGGGTGAGCAGCTGCTCCAGTGCGGTTGCCGGGTAATGGCTCAGGCCCTCAATACGAGGTAAGGGCGCTGTGCCGCCTGCCGTCGGTGCCGCGATGGGTGCCTCCGTGCCTGGAGCCTGACGTGGTTCATCTGGTCCGAGCAGGGGGGCTGCCGGTTCGGCTGCCGGCTGCAGCTGGGGCGCCGCCCCCGGCAGCCGGACGGGGCCAGGTTGCAGGGGGGGGGCGATCAGCTGGGCCAGCACCAAGAGGAGCATGGGCGGGCTCAGCAATCCGTGCCCTTGGCCGAACGGCACTCTCTGTTGGGGTCAGGAGTGATGGGGTCAAAGGCAAGGAAGCTGGCGACATGAACCGGGTATGCTCCCTCGGTTGGCAGGTTCACGGGGCGCCCTGTTGAATCCAGAAGCTGGGCAACGATGCGCCCGGGGTTGCCAGAGCTGCCGAGGGGCTTTTCATTGCGTGAATACACCAGCAACCCGTTGGAAGGGAAGTAGAAGAAGGGGAATTGACGGGTCGGAGCTTGATCTTGGGCCAGGCCCTCGGTCAAACCTGGTCGCTGGATGGCCATGCCTGGCGTGGGGGCGGTGGCGCTTGCAGCCACCTTCACATCGCGCACGACCCTGATGGGGATCTTCAGGTTCCGCTTCAATTGCTGTTCAAGTTTGGGACGCTGACCGGCTGGGAGAGCACCCGGGTAATCGTCGGCTTGAAGAATCAGTTGATCAGAGCTGGGGCCATTGATCTGAATGCCTTTGATGATCGGTACACCTTGGAACGGGGGAATTGCAGATCCAACGCAGGCATCAAAGGTCCGACAGGGCTTAAGGCGGTTGATTTCACGGCCGGTAGGAGCCGTCCGCATCTCTGAGCTGAACAGGTTGGCCTGGGACACTAGTCGAGTCGCCTGCCAGGTGATCTGAGGCAACAGCCCCCCTGCCATGGGGCTGCCGGCCATGGCGATGAGGGTGCCTTGGGCGAGCGGATACCTTGACGCCAGCTGGTTCGAAATGCAGTGGGCGGGATTCACTGCGATGCTGTTCGCAATGATGCGGATTTGGTCAGCACCCCAGAGTGCTACGCTCATTGCATAGCCAGGTGAAGATGAAAGCGAGACAGTGCCAGGCGTTCTCTCGCGAGCTGTGCTAATATAGATGTATTCACTGATGGGGCTTGCGCCGGTCGTCAGGATGACGGCATCAGCTTCGTTAGAGGTTGAAACCACTTGGAGAACATTGTCTCCAGCGCCACTGTTCTGGATCAGGCCGGTGTTGCCGTTGCCAACTACGAAGGTGTCGCCCCCACCACCACTGCCATCAAGAATATCGGCGTCACCAGGGCTGCCGACCATCACGTCTTTGTCGTTTCTCCCCAAGGCCTGAAGTGTGCGCCCCGGCTTTTCGTTGACAAGGCTGAAGCGGTTGGGCCGCTTTAGCCCCGAAGCAGGGATAATAGATTTATTGTTGGGTACCAGGCTTGATACAAAATGGCTTCCTGATGGGGGGGGAGCGCACTGACGGGGAGGGGTCCAGAAAAAGAGCGTTGTGTTATTACAGCCATATTCCGTGCGACAGATCTCACCTGCGGATGGGGAGCCCGGAGGGCTGGCCAGCACGGGCAGGGATGACATGACCGTCAGCAAGGCAGCCACAGTTGAGCCCGTGACGGCCGCTGGCTGCGCATTCCGAATCCGTCGGAAGTGAAGATTCTTGATCATGACTGTGGTGGTTTTAAGGGGATCTGGTGCTGGTGAAATGACAGGCAGGCCTGCAGCTGTGGTCAGCGATCAGGATTGTGAGGCGTCGCTACCAGGGCCTGCCAGAGAGAACAATGCCTGCCCAGTAATACGGATGTTGCAGGCCTGGTCCCAGCCTAGCTTGTTCAGACACTGAAAGGCCACCGACAAGACTATCCCCATTGGAGTCGATGATCTGATCACCTCTCACCTGGATGGCCCCACGACGGAATGCCTCCTGCGTCATCTGCAGGGCCTTGTCCTTGGCAATGCCATGGTGGAGCAGGTGATGAAATTGCACGGCGAATGCCGTCGCCACTGCATCATCAATTAGCCAGAGAGTTCCGATGGCACTGGTGGCCCCAGCCTGCAGGGCCAGCCCGGCAATGCCAAGTTCGCTCAGCTCGTCCCCGAGTGCCGTGCGGCAGGCGCTCACCACCACCAGGTCAGGGGTGTGCGATGGGCCTGGCTGGGCTGGGATGGCCAGGTCTTTCAACAACAGCTCACCGGAGGATGTGAAAATTCGAGCGGGCCTGCCATCTTTTGTCTGGAGCTCGGCATGGCTGGCGATGTGAAGATGGCCGACGGATCCAGACTGAAGAGCATCGCGTAATGCCTTCAGCGTGAACTCCTCGTCCAGCATGATGCGGCTGTCAGGTCGCAGGGCTGCGATCCGCTGCAGTTCCTGGGGAACCATAGGCAGAGGTGCAAGGCCGTTCTGAAATCGGCTGCTGCCGGCCAGCAGGTTGCGCACAGCTCCTATCTGTTGTCGGCTCGTGCCCAGATCGGTCAGGGCCAGGGCAGGGGTGATCGTCAGGGCGTATTGCTCGCCGAAGTATCCATCTTTGATAGGCAGGGCGCTGAAGGGGATTCCCTGCAATCCCCGGTCCAGGGATAGCAGCAGGGAAGTGATGCCCTCCTGTTCAAGAGCTGCCAATGCCGGCCCCAGCAGGATCTGCCCCAGGGTCAGCCGTGATGGCTCAGAGACAAACCCCAGCTGCTGACTGCTCAGGCGATGCAACAGCCGGATCTGCTCCTGCAGCTGGCTGGCCGCAACCCGGCTTGTCCATCCACGAATGTCGCCCTTGGGTGGGATCAGAATCTGGTCCAGCTGTGCCGTCCCTGAGGCATCGACGGCGCTGAGGTTGATGCGCAGAATCGCTGGCCGCTTGGCTCCCACCGTCGCAGCCTGTAGCTGAGCCTGCAGCACGGGTACCGACAGCGATCCTGATGAAGGACGGTCGCGCATGCCCAGGGCCGCGAGGGTGTTGCTGGTTGAGCGGGTTTCGGCCTCAGTGAAGCCCTCCATCGCTTCGCTGGGGCTCAACGCCCGACTGCCCATGGTGCTGGCGGTGACCCCGGTCATTCCTTCTTCCTGCGGTGCCAGCTGCGGGCCACTGAACCCGGGGGGCTGGTTCCGCTCGGCTGATGCCATCGGGACTGACCGCAGGCGTTCAGTTGGCTGCTGCCGAAGGTCAGAAGGTGAGATGGACTGTGCTGGTCGTGGAGTCTGCCCACGGGTTGTTGTCGCTGATTCAGGCCTCAGGCTGACCGGGGGCTGACTCGGCTGAAACACCACTACTGCGCCGCTGTTCCCAAGCGATGCCATGCGCATTCTCTCGCTGATGTCTGCTGGGCGGTCATCAAGCCTGTCCCATGAACGGTGGCTTCTGCTGGTTGCCAGACCGCTTCTGTTATCGCTGAGCTGTCGAGATGTGACCGACTGCACTTTCAGGGGAATGTCGCTTTTGTCAGATTGCACAGAGCTGTCGCTGATCTCTGACCGTGCAGACCTTCTGGAAGCCAGCACCAGGCTCGGCTGGCTGTTGTTGCTTCTCATGTCAAAGCGGCTGCCCTGAATCTGAATCTCTTCGCCCGCACTGATCACGACTGTGGCGGCGCTGTTGCTGCTGCCTCCTGCTCGCGGTGTATTTGTTTTCGCATTCAGCTCGGTGCCGCTGATGGTGATTGGGCCTTGATTCCAGATGTGCAGCTCGCCGGCGGTGCTGTGGTTCAGGCTGCCGCTCTCTTTTGCCGGACCTGTTTCAATGTCAATTGTCACCCCCCCCTCGATATGAATGGGGCTGCGGGTCTCGTTGAGCAATCGGATGATACCCCCGAAATTCTCATGAATGCCATGGACGGGGTCCAAGCTTGCGACCGAAAGAATACTCTGTGAACCACTGATATTGATGCCGCCGTTGGAGGTGATAGCGATCGAGCCGCCCGTTGAGAGGGGCGCTGGAGATCGTCCCGGAAAGCTGTCTTCAATGTCGAAAGGATCGTTGGGGCGACCTTTGATGGTGCTGTATCTCCTGACCTCGTATGTGCCACCGGTTGTGGTCTGCTGGGCACGCAGTTCTGTGTTCTCGAGCTTTATGTCGTGGCTTGTGCTTTCATTGTTCAGTGTGATGCCACCCCCGGCATAGATTTCGTGCCAGCGTTGCCCTGCCGGCATCTGATCTGCAAGTGATAGAAGCTTGCTGTTGCGGATGCTGATACCATTCTTACTGCTCAGCCAGATGTCGCCGGCACCAAGTCCGCCGGAGGCGGACAGTATTGAGTCTTCCACCCTGGTCATTGCCGCCTGGTCGTGGCCTTTGCTGCGCAGAACAATATCGCCGGCCAGGGTGTGAGTGGCATTAGCTTGGAGATGGCTCTGGCTGACAGTGATGGCATTGCCTGCATCAAGAATGATCACGCCACTGGTTGCGCTCAGGCGGGCTTGGCTGCGAAAGCTGTCAGGTTCGCTCTTTTGGTGTGAGCTCACATCCTGGGTTGTTGACAGGATGGAGCCATGACTCACGTGGATCGAGCCATCGGCATAGAGGCCTATGGATGCAGGATAGTCTTTGCCGATGTTCACTCCAAACTGTTGATTGACGAAGCTGGTCTCTCTGACGAGGTCTTCCCATTGGTGCACCCCAGTGTCGAGGCGTGTGTCGCGGATGTAGATGCCGCCGGTCCCGTTTGACGACACAGCGTCGAATTGCAATGCTCCCTTCGGGGCGTGCAGCTGGGAACGTTCGATGGAAATCTCACCTGCCTTCAGGTTGATGATTTGCCCAGAGAGCCTGGTGTCGTCGACAGTGAGAGCCCCTGGCCCCGGGCTCACCGCGCTGGCGCCCTGCAGCTGAATCAGCCCTCGTCTGCCAGGCACACCGGCTTCCCCGGACACGTTCTTAAGAACCAGCCCACCACCGCTGTTGATCGCGATCTGCTGTGCCCTGAGCTCCACCGCGGTGAGCTGGCTTGCATCTGCAGACGGACTCTCGGCCGCAAGCTCGATCAAACCCCGATCACCTGCCTGATGGGTGTCAACAGTCACCTGCTCCAGCTCAAAACCCCCGGGTGCCCTCACGGCAATGGTGGCCGCCTTCAGCTGACTGTCATGAATGGCGGCACGACCGTTGCTGTTGCCTCCCCACCCCGACTCCAGCACGATCTGCCCCTCTGCACCACTCGGGTCTGTCACGACCTCCAGCCCTGCCGCCTGAAGCTCACCGGCCGCTCGGAGCTGCACCGCACCGCCCCGCAGAACCAGATCGCGGAGCTCCACTTTCCCCGAATCCTGATCGCCTGTTCCCGAGCCTGCCTGCAGGACGATCTGACCCTGGCGGGCGATGTCCTGAGCGGTAGCGCTCAAGTTCTGAATCAGGAGACCTGACCTTGTGGTCACCTCGATGGAGGCGCCCTGCAGCTCCACCTGTTCCAGGCGGGCGCCATCTCCCTGCACCCGAACCTGCCCCCCCCGCAGCTGGCTCTCCGAAAGGTGAACTGACCCTGTACTGCTCTGGACGATCAGGTTGCCGTCGGCGGCTTTGGCCTGCAGCCCATCGGCATGCAAAGAACCGCCGCTGCGCAGCAACACGTCCCCACCCTGCAGGGCAACGTGGTGCAGTTGCATCGTCGCCGATGGGGTGCTGCCCGTCTCCAACTGCAGCACCCCCACCTGGCTGGATGTGCCGGATTGCACGCTCACCCCTTCCGCACGGAGGCCACCGCGCCCGTGAACCAGGACAGACTCCCCCTGGAGGTGGGCCTGCCGCAACTGCACCTGACCTCCTTCAGCGAGGGCCTGCAGGGCCAGGGGGCCTTTGCTGTGCAGCTGCAGGCGCTGCAGGTTGAGGTTTCCGCCGCTGAGCTGCAGGGCGCCGCCTGCCCTGAGTTCGCTGCTGCTCCCTGGTGCCGTCTCGATGGGTCCTCGGCCGCTGTCAAGCAGCAGATGACGGTCGACCGTCAGCCGCCCGCCTGCCAGAACGATCGGGGCGCTGCCTTGCAGGCCTAAACGCTGGCTGATGTCTCCCGCGCCGTCTGCTTGAGGCTCAAGCTGGATGGCCTGCCCCAGCTGGCCAACGGCCGCCTCAAGCCCTCCGCTGGCCACGAAGACGCCGCTGCCCAGCCGGATCGAAGGTGATGTGCTGAACAGCTGGGAGGGTGCATTGACAATTCGGCTGCCGGGGCCGAGCCAGATGCCACCGGGGGACAGCCAGATCAGGCTGGTGGGTGAACTCAGCCGGAGCGGGGTGTCAAAGAAGCTGCCGGCCGGATCACCCACCCCCACCACCACGGTCTGACGTCGGCGAGTGTCGAGATCGACCCGTTGGATCCCTGAGCGGGTGTCATAACGGCCCAGGCGTAGAAAAAGATTGCCCCCTGCTGCAGTACCACCCTCAATGGCGCAGACGCCTCTGTCGCAGCGCCCGAGGGCTGAGCCGTTGACGCGGGTCCCCAGGCCCCCGGGCTGAACCTGGGCCACCACCGGACTGCACAGCAGCGGGGCATGACTGAGCAGGGCCAGCAGCCGCAGCCGGGTTGGCATGGACTCCATCCACGACTCACGCATTGCAGCAGGGGCAACCCCATGGGGCTGTGATCTCGATCACACTGTCATCAGTCGCCGCCGACTTGTGAACGGGGCCTTCACTTCTAAGCCGGTCGATCTCTCAGGAATACCACTCTTTGCCGATCTCACCGAGGAGCAGCATCGGAAGCTTCTGGAGCAGCACCGCTCGGTGGCACTTCAGGCAGATCACCTGCTGGTGCTCGAGCAGGACGAGAGCCAGGGGTTGTTTCTCCTGTGCCAGGGACTGATGAAGGTGCGCTGCTTCAACCAGGAGGGGGAGGAGGCTGTGATCGCCCTGCTGGGGCCCGGTGAGATCTGCGGCGAAATGGCTGTGCTCGAGTCAAGGGGACGCCGTTCAGCCGATGTGGTGGCCCTCACGCCCTGTGAGCTCGTGAACCTGCGGGCGAGCCCCTTCTCGGCTCTTCTGCGCACCGAAACGCGGCTCGCCCTCGCCCTGGCCAGGCTCCAGGCCAGCCGATTGCGGGCTCTCAACCGGCGCTTTGCCCTGCAGGGTGCCGACGCCACCACCCGGTTGTTGGCGAGCCTGCTTGATCTGGCTCTCCAGGCCAATCCCGATGGGGATGCCAAAAGTCCGATACCTGCGTTGCCCCAGCGTGAGCTGGCGCTGCTGGCCGGCCTCGCCCGTGAGACCGCGTCGCGCACCCTCAGTCGCCTTCGCCAGCGAGGAACTGTTGCGGTTACTGCCGATGGAGGCCTGCAGCTGCAAGACCTTGAACCCCTGCGCCGCCGCGGGCTGATCGACGGTTGAGCCTGCCCCTTGATCACCCCTTCAGACCTGATCACCCCTTCAGGTAGGTGGTCTGTTCAAGGCTGGCGCGCAGGTGGGCCATCAGCCGGCGGGCATCGCTGATGGCCAGTTCGCCGCGGCCGATGGCGGCCTCACTGGCCATGCGCAGCCGCTCCAGCAGCAGCGCCGGGTCGTGTTCCATCGCCTGGAGCACCTCGGCATTGGTGTCACCACGCACCACGTGGTCCACCTGGTAGCCCCCGCCGCTGGCCAGACGGATGTGCACGGCGTTCGTGCTGCCGAACAGGTTGTGCAGGTTGCCCATCACCTCCTGGTAGGCGCCGCCCAGGAACAGACCGATCCAGTAGGGCTCACCGGGGCGCAGCTCGTGCAGCTCCAGCAGGGTCTTGACCTGGCCGCGGTCGATGAAGCGGGCCAGCTTGCCGTCGGAATCGCAGGTCAGGTCAGCGAAGCTGCCGAGCCGCTGGGGCCGTTCGTCGAGCCGGTGCACCGGCATCACGGGGAACAGCTGGTCGATGGCCCAGGTGTCGGGGGCGGAACGGAACACCGACAGGTTGGCGTAGTACATCGCCGCCAGGGCCCTGGGCAGGTCGGCCAGTTCGGCGGCCATCGGGGTGCCGGCGGGCAGCTGCCCCAGCCGTGCGGCGATCGCCTCGCAGCAGGCCCAGTACAGCCGCTCGGCCAGGGCCCGCTGGGGCAGGGTCAGGTAGCCGAGGCGAAAGGCCGAGAGGGCATCGTCCTTGAACTTGATGGCGTCGTTCCAGGCCTCCTGCAGGTTGTCGTCGCCGATGCCGGCGAGGGTGTCGCGCAGGTTGCGCACGATCAGCGGTTCGTCGCCCTCCGCTGCGGGGACGTCGGCGCTGACGCCGCCTGCCCCCAGCACATCGAACACCAGCACCGAGAAATGGCTGGCGATGGCCCGGCCGCTCTCACTCACCAGGGTCGGCAGCGGCACCCCGTGGGGTTCGCAGCATTCGCGCACCGTGGCGACCACATCGTTGGCGTAGTTCTGCAGCGAGTAATTGGTGGAGGCGGCGGTGGCGGTGCGGCTGCCGTCGTAGTCGATGCCGAGGCCGCCGCC
>JBMOIF010000064.1:0-13034 GCA_049317465.1 Prochlorococcaceae cyanobacterium
GAGCGACGGTTTCCTAAACCGTAGGTCGTGGGTTCGAGTCCCGCCAGCCCCGTCCACCTCCAGGGCTGGTGCCCTGGGCACCAGCGGGCACCGCCGCTAGCGTTGCGCCATCCTCCATGGATGTCATGACGCAGCTCCACGATCTGCGCCTGCGGCTTCTGGTTCAGCAGGAGAGCGAGCGCATCGCCTGCAGTCAGCCCACCGACCTGGATCTGTCGGTCGTTCAGGCCCGCAGCCTCTGCTGGCTGGCCCTGCTAGCCGAGGCCCACGAGGAACAGGCCAGTGATGCCGAACGCCGGGGCGACGTGGAGCAGGCCATGGGATGGTTCGCCGACGCCATGCGGCTGCGCGACGTGATCCAGGTGGTGAGCTCCATCGAGATCCCGCTGCCGGCAACGGCCCTCCAGGACGAGGACGACGACACGCCCCTGGCCGCCTGATGGCATGATGGGGCATGGTGTACCGGGGAACCGCGGTGCCAGACGAGCCCTGCCAATGCCCTGACTGTCAGCGCTTCTATCGGGAGCATGACCGTCTGATCCGAGAGAACCCCAGCCTTCGCCAGCAGCAGGAACTGAACTGGGCGGCCCTCCAGGCCTTCCGCACCCTGGCGGGCCGTGTGCTGGAGGAACTGCAGAAGAATCAGGAGCCGGGTTCAGCACCGGCACCCCTGGCGGCTGCCGGTGCTGCCGCCGCCCCTGCCAGTGACGATGAGGCCCTGCAGCAGGCCATGGGGGACCTGGAGAACATCAACGCCCATCTCTTCTCCATCGAGGTCCTGATGGAGAGGATCTTCGACGTGAGGGTGCCGGAGGCCGTGGAACAGAAGTTCCGCGAGTTCGCTGGCGAACTGGCTCCCGACCCCCTCAACGCCGACCGGTTGCGTCTCAACCGGCTGCTGCACCAGACGCCGGATCTGCCGCAGGGCTGATCGGTCCCTGGGACAGCACCGGCGCAGGCTCGGCCTTCCAGATGTCGCGGCAGTACTCGCGGATCGAACGATCCGACGAGAAATACCCCATGCGTGCCGTGTTGAGCACCGACATGCGGTTCCAGCGGTGGCGATCGGCCCAGGCTTCGCTGACCGCTTCCTGCACCCTCACGTAATCCTCGAAATCGGCGAACACGAAGAAGGGATCGTGGCCGCGCAGGTTGTCCAGCAGAGGACGGAACAGCTCGGTGTCTCCATTGCTGAAGTGCCCCTGCTCCACCAGTTCGAGGGTCTCGCTGAGCAGTGGCAGGCTCTGAAGCCATTCCCAGGGTCGGTAGCCGCTGCGGCGCAGCTCCTCGATCTCGGGGGTGGTGCGTCCGAACAGGAAGAAGTTCTCGGCACCCACGTGCTCGCGGATCTCGACGTTGGCACCGTCAAGGGTGCCGATGGTGAGCGCTCCGTTCATGGCGAACTTCATGTTGCCGGTGCCCGAGGCCTCCATGCCCGCCGTGGAGATCTGTTCCGACAGGTCGGACGCCGGGTAGACGCGCTGGCCGAGCTTGACGGTGTAGTCAGGCAGGAAGACCACCCGCAGGCGGCCGTCCATGTCGGGGTCGGAGTTGACGGTTTCGGCGATGGCATTGATGAAGCGGATGATCAGCTTTGCCATGTAGTAACCCGGCGCCGCCTTGCCGCCGAAGATCACCGTGCGGGGAGCCAGGCCATCACCGGTGCCGTTCTTGATGCGCAGGTACTGGGCCACCACCTGCAGGGCATTGAGATGCTGGCGCTTGTACTCGTGAATCCGCTTCACCTGCACATCGAACATGGACCCCGGATCCACCAGCACGCCGGTGTGGCGGTGGATGTAGGCCGCCAGGTGCCGTTTGACCCCCAGGCGCGTGGTCTGCCACCGCTCGAGGAAGGCGGTGTCACCGGCGAAGGGTTCGAGCCGCCGCAGCTCGTCGAGGTCGTGCAACCAACGGTCGCCGATGCTGTCGTCGAGCAGCCCCCGCAGCTGGGGATTGCTCAGGGCCATCCAGCGCCGGGGGGTGACGCCATTGGTGACGTTGGTGAATTTCTCCGGCCAGAGTCGGGCGAATTCAGGCATCAGCTGGCTTTTGACCAGATCGCTGTGCAGCCGCGCCACGCCGTTGACGTGATGGGATCCGACAGTGGCGAGGTGGGCCATGCGCACGGCCTTGGCGCCCTCTTCATCGATGATCGACAGGCGTCGCAGGATGCCGTCGTCGCCGGGATGGCGCAGGCGCAGTTGCTGCAGAAAGCGGCGGTTGATCTCGTAGATCAGCTCCAGATGCCGGGGCAGCAGGCTGGCGAACAGGGGCAGGCCCCACTTCTCCAGTGCCTCGGGCAGCAGCGTGTGGTTCGTGTAAGCCAGGGAGCGGCTGGTGAGATCCCAGGCCACATCCCATTCGAGGTTGTGGTCATCGATCAGCAGCCGCATCAGCTCGGCGACGGCGATCGAGGGGTGGGTGTCGTTGAGCTGCACGGCCCAGTGCTCGGGGAAGGCCGTGATCGGCAGACCCCGCTGACGCAGGCTGCGCAGCATGTCCTGAAGGCTGCAGCTGACGAAGAAGTGCTGCTGCTTGAGACGCAGGCGCCGGCCCTCGTCGGTGCCGTCATTGGGATACAGCACCTTCGAGAGGGTCTCGGATCCCACCTTCTCTTCGACGGCGCCGTAGTAGTCGCCGATGTTGAAGGCGTAGAAGTCGAACGACTCGGTGGCCGTGGCACGCCACAGCCGCAGCCGGTCGCAGGTGTTGACCCGATAGCCCAGCACCGGCACATCGTGGGGGATGCCCAGGGCATGCTCGGCCGGAATCCAGCGGGAGCGGTAACGACCGTCGGAATCGGTGTAGCTCTCGGTGCGACCGCCGAAGCCGACGAACACCGCCTCGTCCTGGTGGGTGAGCTCCCAGGGCCAGCCGCCCTTGAGCCACTTATCGGTGATCTCGACCTGCCAGCCGTCACGGATGAGCTGGTCGAAGATGCCGAACTCGTAGCGGATGCCGTAGCCCACGGCCGGCACTTCGAGACTGGCCAGGGATTCGAGGTAGCAGGCGGCCAGGCGACCCAGGCCGCCATTACCCAGGCCCGGCTCCTCCTCGACCTCGAGCACATCGTCGAGGTCGGCGCCACCGAAGCGGTGGATGGCCTCGCGGGAGGCCGCCTCGATGCCCAGCATCACGAGGTTGTTGCCCAGCTGGGGGCCGATCAGGAACTCGGCGGAGAGGTAGGCCACCGTCTTGGTGGGCTGCTGCCGCTGGGCCTCCTGACCGGTGAGGTACCGGTTCATCAGCCGGTCCCGCACGGCATGGCTGAGGGCCAGGTAGAGGTCGTGGCGGCTGGCGGTGTCGGCCAGCTTGCCCAGGGTGAAGAACAGATGCTCGGTGATGCCGGCGGCAAGGTCATCGGCGCTGAGGCCCACCCGCTCGGGGTCGGCATAGCGGCTCGGCGTCGGACTCTGGATGTCCGCTGAAGGGTCGGTCATGGGGACAGGACGGCAGGGCGGGCTCAGCCGGACCGTAGCGATCCCGTCCCGTGGAACCATTAAGGACACCCCAAAGCTTCCACGTGCCCGATCTGCCCCTGATGGTCACCGGTCACGCGGCCGATGAAGCCGCCAACCTGTTGGTGGCGGGCCGGTTTGTGCTCATCTTTCTGACGGCGCGGCTGCTGGCCGAGGGCATGGTGCGCTGGCGGCTGCCCACGATCCTGGGGGAACTGCTGGCGGGGGTGGTGCTCGGCGTGTCGGGCCTGCGACTGGTGGTGCCTCCGGAGAGCGGCGTGCCGCTCTCGCCATGGCTGGTGACTCAGCTCGGGCACCTCAGTGACCTGGCTCCCGACCAGGTGCTGGCCGTCGCCGACGACAGCTTCCCGGCGCTGCAGGTGGTGGCCAGCCTGGGCCTTTATGCCCTGCTGTTCGTGACAGGGCTCGAGAGCGATCTCGACGAGTTGATCGCCGTGGGTGGCCAGGCGGTGAGTGTGGCCTGCACAGGAGTGGTGCTGCCCTTTCTGCTGGGGACAGGGGGCCTGATGCTGTTGTTCCACGTCGATCCGGTGCCGGCGGTGTTCGCCGGCGCCTCGATGACAGCCACCAGCATCGGCATCACCGCCAGCGTCTTCGCCGAACTGGGCATGCTGCGCCAGCGGGAGGGGCTGATCGTCATCGGTGCCGCCGTGCTCGACGACATCCTCGGCATCGTGATCCTCGCGGTGGTGGTGGCCTTCGCCGGCGGCGGCAGCCTCACCCCCGGACCGATCCTGCAGCTGGTGGCCGCCGCCCTGGTCTTCGTGCTGACCGCCATCGCCCTCAGCCGCCGCATCGGTCCTGCCTTTGACCGGCTGATCGACATTCTGCGGGCTCCTGGAGAGCTGGTGGTCGCGGCGTTCGTGGTGCTCTTCGTGGCCTGCTTCACCGCCACCGCCATCGGTCTGGAGGCCGCTCTGGGGGCCTTCGCCGCCGGTCTGATCCTCAGCAACTCCAGCCGGCGCGAGGCCATCCGTGATGCGGTCGCCCCGGTGGTGTCGCTGTTCGCCACCGTCTTTTTCGTACTCATCGGCACGGCCATGGACCTGTCGGTGCTCGATCCCACCGACCCGGCCAACCGCAGCGGACTGCTGGTGGCCCTGTTCCTGCTGCTGGCGGCCGTGGTGGGCAAGCTGGCCTCCGGGTGGAGCTTCGTGAGCCGGGAACCCACCGACCGGTTGCTGGTGGGGGTGGGCATGCTCCCGAGGGGGGAGGTGGGTCTGATCTTTCTGGGCCTGGGCACCGCCGCCGGTCTGCTCTCCCCTGCCCTGGAGGCCGCCATCCTGCTGATGGTGATCGGCACCACCTTCCTGGCGCCGCTGCTGCTGCGCCTGCTGGCCAGCCCGTCGGCGGCAGAGGCTCAGCCGTCGCCGCTGCGCTGAGCCAGACCGAAGAAGAGGCTGGCCACACCCGTGATCAGCCCCAGGCTGCCGGCCCAGCTGGGTGACAGGGCCCAGCTCAGCAGCAGCTGGATGACCACGCCGACGCCGAGGGCCAGCAGCAGGCTGCTGACCAGCAGCAGGGCCTGCTGCTGATCGTTGCTGAGACCTGTATGGGCCAGTTCGCCCTCCAGCCGCTCCAGGGGCAGGCTGAGCGGAACCACCAGGGCCAGGGCCCAGAGGGCGCTGCCTCCCACCAGGGTGGTCCAGTCCGGCTGGGGCAGGGGCACAGGCACGGGGAAACACGGCCGGAGGGCTTGCATCCTTAGCATCCCGGTTCCACCACCGGAGCCATGGCCGAGACCTGCGTGACCATGCCCTGGCACTTCCGCGACCATGCCGTCCATGCCGTGGAGGCCGGTCGTGGGGGTGCGGGTCCGGCCCTGCTGCTGGTGCATGGCTTCGGCGCCAGCACTGACCACTGGCGCCACAACATCCCCGTGCTGGCCGGCAGCCATGAGGTTCACGCCCTCGACCTGCTGGGGTTCGGCCGCAGCGCCAAGCCGGCAGGCCTGCCCTACGGCGGTTCCCTCTGGCGCGACCAGCTCTGTGCCTACGTGGCCGAACGCATCGGCCGGCCCACGGTGCTGGTGGGCAATTCCCTCGGCGGTTACGCCGCCCTGGCCGCGGGTGCGGCCCTCGGGGCTGGCTGCGCCGGGGTGGTGCTGCTGAACGCCGCCGGTCCCTTCCGGGAGGAGCAGCAGCCTGAGGCGGAGAACTGGGGCGCCATCGCCCGTCGCACGGTGGGAGGTGCCCTGCTGCGCAGCCCCGTGCTGCAGCGGCTGCTGTTCGAGAACCTGCGGCGGCCGTCCACCATCCGCCGCACCCTCGAGCAGGTCTATGTGGACCGGCGCCATGTGGATGACGACCTGGTGGAGGCCATCCGCCGCCCCTCCCTCGATCCCGGCGCCTTCGGGGTGTTCCGCACCGTGTTCGACATTCCCAGCGGCGAACCCCTCGACGGCCTGTTCGAGCAGCTGCAGGCGCCGCTGTTGCTGCTGTGGGGCCGCCGGGATCCCTGGATCGACGCCGAAAACCGGATGCGGCGCTTCCGGGCCAAGGTTCCGCCCGGCACCCACGACGTGGTGCTCGAGGCCGGCCACTGCCCCCACGACGAGGTGCCGGACCAGGTGAACCGCGAACTGCTCAACTGGCTGGCGGCACGCGCAGGCGACTGACGACGGTGGGGAGCCCGGGATACCGTCGGCGAGCCCCGGCATCCCGGCCATGTCCCTGCAGCCCTGCAGCAGTCCCTATCCCCACTGGCTGTTCGAAGACCCTGCCAGCGGCGATGCCCTGCAGCTGGTGCCGGAACGGGGCGGTCTGCTGACGGGCTGGCGCTGTGGCGGCCAGGACGTGCTTTACATGGACGTGGACCGGTTCCTGGATCCCGCCCTATCGATCCGCGGTGGAGCTCCGGTGCTGTTCCCCATCTGCGGCAACCTGCCCGACGACCGGCTGCCCCTGGCGGACGGGCGCAGCGCGACCCTGAAGCAGCACGGATTCGCCCGCACCCTTCCCTGGACCCTCGAGGCCCTGGCCGAGGGTGACGGGGTGGCCCTCGTGCTCCAGGACACCCCCGCCACCCTGGCCGACTTCCCCTTCCCCTTCGTGCTGCGGCTGGAGTACCGCCTGGCTCCCCAGGCCCTGCAGATCACCGTCACGGTCGAGAACCGCGGCACCCAGCCCATGCCCTTCAGCTTCGGCCTGCACCCGTACCTGGCGGTGTCGGGGCTGGATGGCCTGACCTTCGAGGGGATGCCGACCCGGTGCCTTGACCACCGCCAGATGGCCGAGACCGACACGGCCGGACAGCTGACGCAGCTGACCACCGGCATCGACCTGCTCGTGCGGCCCGAGGGGTCCGTGAGCCTCTGTGATCCGGCGGGCGGCCGCCGGATCACCATGGAACTGGAGGCGCCCTGGAACCTGGCGGTGCTCTGGACCGATCCGCCGCGGCCGATGATCTGTGTCGAACCCTGGACGGGACCGCGCGGCAGCCTGGTGAGCGGCGACGGCCGGCTCGAGGTGGAGCCCGGCCAGCGCCGCAGCCTGAACTGTCGCTACACGGTGGCGTCGCTGCCGGGCTGAACCCCCGGGAGCCGTCCTGGCGAGAGCTGCCCCAGCGGGTCGAACTGGCGCTTCACGGCCTCGATCAGGGGCCGTGCCGGGGCGTCGTGCCAGGCGGGCAGGCGGCAGTCGGCGGGGGCCTGCAGGATCGTGAGCAGCCCCCCCCGCTGCTGGCAGCTGGCCCTGAGCGCCGCCACCGCCTTGCCATCGGCGATGGTGAAGGGAGCCTCGGCCAGGCCCAGGCCGCTGGCGGCCCCGAGCTGCAGGCCCCAGCCCCGGGCCGCGGCATCGGTCAGCAGGTCGGGGACCTGCACAGGCGGCACGGCCGGCCGCAGCAGCCAGCTGCCGGGCGGCACCGGCCATGCGGAGTCCCAGGGGTCGGCGCCGGGATCCACCGCCGTCAGGGTGACGTCGGCCGGCAGGAGCTGGCGCAGCACCTCCTCCTGGCTGGCCAGGGCCATGGCATCGAGGCTCACCAGGCCGATGAGCAGCTGCGGCGCCCCACCGGCGGGCTGCTGCCAGTCGAGCAGCTCGAGGCTGAGGGGACTCTCGAGCAGCAGCCGCTGCCGCAGCAGGGCCAGGTCGGCCGCGGGGCCTGCGGCCAGCAGCCGCCGCCGCTGGCGGGGCAGCGGCTGGGTGCGCAGGGTCACGGCCGTGATCAGGCCCAGGCCGCCCCAGCTGCCGCAGAACAGCCGCATCAGGTCGTAACCGGCCACGTTCTTGACCACCCGGCCGCCGGCGCGGGCGGCGGTGCCGTCGGCCGCGATCAGTTCGATGCCGATCAACTGGTCCCGCAGGCCCATGTAGCGGTGGCGCAGGCGGCCGCTGAGGCCGCGGGCGATGCAGCCGCCGATGCTTCCGTCACCGGCCATGGGCGGATCGACGGGCAACCACTGGTCAGCCTCCGCGAGGGACTGCTGCAGGGCAGCGAGGGAGAGGCCGGCCTCGACGGTGACCGTGAAGTCGCCGACCGCATGGTCACGGATGCGGTCCAGGCAGGCCGTGCTGACGGCGGCACAGGGACGCTGCAACGGCGGTCCCCAGTGGTAGTGATGACCCAGGCCGGCAGGTCGCCAGGGAGTGGCCTCGGCGTGCAGGCCCCGGACCAGCTCCTCCAGCTCCTGGGGCTGGGGCGTTAGGAGTGGTCCCTGATCCGGCATGCCCGGCAATGGCGCTGCGGCCCACCCTCGCATTCGACCGCCGACTGGTGGTCTTCGATGACGACCCCACCGGATCCCAGACGGTGTGGGGGTGCCCGCTGCTGCTGCGCTGGGACACGGCCAGCCTGCGGCAGGCGCTGGAGCATCCCTCGCCGCTGCTGTTTCTGATCACCAACAGCCGCGCCCTGGGCCCGGACGAGGCACGGTCCCGGCTGGAGGCCATCAGCAGCGTCCTGGCGGAGGTGCTGGCCGAACGGCAGCGGGAGGGACGCCCGCTGCGGGTGCAGCTGATCAGCCGGGGCGACTCGACCCTGCGGGGCCACTGCCCGCTGGAGCTGGACGTGCTGCAGAAGCGCTTCGGGCCCTTCGCGGCCACCTTCGTGGTGCCGGCCTTTCTGCAGGGTGGCCGCACCACCGAGGGGGGGGTGCATCGCCTGCATGGCCAGCCGGTGCATGAGACGGCCTTCGCCCGAGACGGGCTGTTCGGCTACCGCAGCAGCCATCTGCCCAGCTGGCTGGAGGAACGCAGCGGCGGCCGTCTGCGGGCCGACTCGGTGCCGGTGCTGGGGCTGGAGCTGCTCGAGGCCGCCAGCGCCGAGCCCGACGGGGCCGGGGCCGCCGCCCTGGACGCCTGGCTGACCGCCCTGCCTCCGGGCTGCGTGGTGGCGGTGGATGCCAACCGGGGGGAGCAGCTGCGGGCCTTTGTGGCCGCGCTGGGGCGCCTGCCCGAGCGGCGCTGGCTGTTCCAGAGCGCCGCCAGCCTGATCGAAGCCCTGGCGGATCTGGGTCCCCAGCCCCTGACACCGACGGGCCTGGCGGCCCTGCGGCGACGGGGCGCCGGCGGTGAGCCGCTGCCGGGGCTGGTGCTGGTGGGATCCCATGTGCCCCTGGCCGACCAGCAGCTGGACCGGCTGCTGGAGCAGCCCAGCTGTGACGGTGTCGAACTGCCGGTGGACCGGCTGCTGGGGGCGGCAGCGGCGGCCGGTATCGAGGCCATGGCCGACGACCTCGCGGCCGCCCTGGTCCGCAGCCTCGACCGCGGCCGGACGCCGGTGCTGTACAGCAGCCGTGGGGAGCGGCTGGCCGGGCAGGGGGAGGCGCGCCGGACCCTGGGGCAGACCCTGGCGGGCCTGATGGCCCGGCTGGCGGGTCGGCTGGCCCCACGGCTGGGCTACGTGATCAGCAAGGGCGGCATCACCAGCCACACCCTGCTGGCCGACGGCCTCGACCTGGCCTGGGTGGCCCTGCAGGGGCAGCTGAGTCCGGGGCTGTCGCTGGTGCTGGTGCCTGACGATCCACGGCTGCGGGCCGCGGGGATCGCCGGGCTGCCGGTGCTCACGGTGCCCGGCAACCTCGGCGATGGCTCCACCCTCACGGACAGCTGGCGCCGTCTGCAGCAGGGTTGAGGGCCGCGAAGCGGTCGACCAGCTCGGCACCGATGCGGTCCACCGGGGCCGCCAGCGCCAGCCAGCGCTCGGCCACGGCGCGGCCGTGGTTCCAGACCCGGTCGTCGTCGTCGTAGACCCAGTAATCGTGGCGGCGGGCATCGAAGGGAGCGGCGGCCTCGAGGGCCAGGGCAGCCTCAGCCTGGGGACGCAGGCGATCGAGCCAGTCTTCGATCAGCGCCCTGCGCCCCTCGAGCAGACGCCGGCGGAGGCTGAGGCCGCTGGTCACCCGGGGCAGGCAGAGCCGTGTCTCGGGCTCGGCCGAGGCGTTGAGGAAGAGCACCTGGTGCTGCAGACCGAAGAAGAACAGCCGCAGGGCCAGGGCCGGCAGGCTCTGCAGGGAGACATCACGGCGCAGGGGATCGGGCCGCCCCCTGCCGTAGAAGTGACTGCGACCCTGGGGATAGTGCAGATCACAGGCGAAGTAGGAGATCTGCGAAAAGGGGAGATTGAGCAGGGCCCAGTAGCCGGCGTTGAAGGCCATGGTCGAGCCGCAGTGCAGGATGCCGCCGAAGTGCTGCAGCGCCGGGGAGTAATGGGGGCTGCTGCGGCCGATGACGGCGGTGTGGGGATGGCGCTGGGCGGGGGGCAGATCGTCGGCGTAGAGCGAGAAGTCGACCCTGCTGCTGGCGCGGTGGGCGTTGTTGAGGGCGATGACGATGGTGTCATCGGCCAGCAGTGGGCCGAGGCTCGGGGCCGCCGGCCCGCTGCCGAGGATGACCGCGTTCTTGACGAGTTCGGGGCCGAGGCGTTCCCGGGTGACCGACTCGTAGCCAGGGCAGCGGAACAGCTGCGGAACAGCCATGGGACGGAGGGACCGGAACCGGCTGGCCGCCGAAGTGTAGGTAGTGCTACTGGACGGCGGCAGCCCGATCGAGCAGTTCGATCGGATGGAGCACCGGGATGGGGCGGGGGGCGTCGGCGAGGTGGCGACGCAGCTGCAGGGTGCAGCCGATGTTGGCACTCGCGGCCAGGTCGGCCCCGGTGCCCGTCAGGTCGTCGACCTTGAGCCGGCCGAGGGCCGCGGCCTCCTCGGGCTGCACCAGGTTGTAGATCCCGGCACTGCCGCAGCAGACCCCCGCCTCGGTGGCCTCCCGCAGCTGCACATGGGGAATCGCCTGCAGCAGCTGCCGTGGCTGGCGCTGGATGCCCTGGCCATGGATCATGTGGCAGGCGTCGTGGTAAGCGATCACCAGCGGACGTTCGGCAGAGCTTGGAGTCCCGTCCGGCAGGGGCAGCGGCCGGAGGTCGGAGCGGAAGGACTCCGCCAGGCCCAGCTGGTCCAGGAACTCATGGACATCGAGAACCGGTGCGGGCAGGCCCCCGTCCCCGGCGGGCAGCAGCGTGCCGTAGTGCTTGAGGGTGTGCCCGCAACCGGAGGCCGCCACCAGCACCGCATCGAGGGGGCCATGGCGCTCGACGGCGGCCCGGAACCGGGCCGCCAGATCGGCGGCCAGGGCCTCCGTGCCCGCCAGATCCCCCTGGTGGTGGGTGACGGCACCGCAGCAGCCCTGTCCTTCGGGGAGCACCACCTCGATCCCGTTGGCCTGCAGCACCCTCAGGGTGGCGGCGTTGACCGTCGGGTCGAAGACCCGCTGAACGCAGCCCAGCACCAGACCCACCCGGGCCCGGCGGGGCCCCCGGGCCGGCATCACACCGCTGGGGTCGGGCCCGAAGGCCCCCGCAGGCAGGGCCGGCAGCAGGGCCTCCATGGCCTGCAGCTCGGGCCCCAGCCAGGCCGCCCAGCCCTGCCGCCGCAACCAGCTCTGCAGGGCCGAGCCGGCATAGGGAGCCAGGGGGGCCAGCAGGGAGCGCAGCCGCCGCGGGTAGGGCAGCAGGGTCAGCAGCAGGCGCCGCAGGGCCCGCTGGGCGGGACTGCGCAGCTCGGGGGCGTTGAGCCGGGGCCGCACGGCCTCGATCAGCTGGTCATAGCGGACGCTGGCAGGACAGGCCGTGACACAGGCGAAGCAGCCGAGGCAGCTGTCGAAGTGGGAGGCCACCGTGGCATCGAGGGTCAGCTCGCCGGCCTCGATGGCCTTGAGGGTGTGGATGCGCCCCCGGGGCGAATCCATCTCGGTGCCCAGCACCCGCCAGCTGGCGCAGGTGGGCAGGCAGAAGCCGCAGTGGACGCAGGGATCGGCGGGGTTCACAGGCGTCATGCCAGGCGTCGTCATGCGTCGAAGTGGCGCACGACGGCCTCGGCGAAACCGGAGCAGGTGATGGGCTCGACGGGCGGCTCCATCAGACGGGCCAGGTCGTAGGTGACCTCGCCGGCGGCGATGGCACCGCTGATGCCGCGGGTGATGAGATCGGCGGCCTCCTGCCAGCCCAGGAACTCAAGCATCATCACGCCGCTGAGAATCACCGAGCCGGGGTTGATGCGGTCGAGGCCGGCGTGCTTGGGGGCGGTGCCGTGGGTGGCCTCGAAGATGGCGGCGTTGTCGCCGATGTTGGCGCCGGGGGCCATGCCCAGGCCGCCCACCACGGCCGCGGCGGCATCGGAGATGTAGTCGCCGTTGAGGTTCAAGGTGGCGAGCACGGAGTAGTCGGCCGGGCGGGTCTGGATCTGCTGGAAGATGCTGTCGGCGATGCGGTCATCGACCAGCACCATGGCCTTCCACTGGCCGTTGCCATGGCTGGCGCCGATGGCATCGAGCACCCCCTTCACCTCGTTGCACACCGCCGCCTGCTTCTCGGGGGTGAGGGCATCGAAGCCCGGCTCGATCATGCGGGCGTTGGCCTCCAGGCTGAGGCTGGGGTCGGCCTCCAGGTTGCCCAGGATCCAGCTTTCACGTTCGGTGATGCATTCGGCGCGGAATTCACTGGTGGCCAGCTCGTAGCCCCAGTCGCGGAAGGCCCCCTCGGTGAATTTCATGATGTTGCCCTTGTGCACCAGCGTGACGTGGCGCTTGTCGCCCTCCAGGCGCAGGGCGTGCTGGATCGCCTTGCGGATGTGGCGCTGGCTGCCGTGCTTGCTCACCGGCTTGATGCCGATGCCGGCGCCCTCGGGGATCTGGCGCTTGCCGAGCTTGCCGTTGGCTGGGATCACCACCTCATTGAGGTGCTTGATCAGCTCCAGGCAGACCGGATCGCTGGCTTCCCACTCGATACCCATATAGATGTCTTCGGTGTTCTCGCGGTACACGAGCACGTCGAGATCCTGGGGCCGCTTGTGGGGGCTGGGGGTGCCTGCGTAGTAGCGGCAGGGGCGCACGCAGCAATAGAGGTCGAAGATCTGGCGCAGGGCCACGTTGAGGGACCGGATACCACCGCCCACCGGGGTGGTGAGGGGCCCCTTGATCGCGACGCCGTAGTCCTCGATGGCGGTGAGGGTGTCCTGGGGCAGGTACTGGTAGGTGCCGTAGAGCTCGCAGGCCTCGTCACCGGCGTACACCTTGAACCACTCGATGCGGCGCTCGCCGCCGTAGGCCTTGGCCA
>JBMOIF010000065.1:0-12425 GCA_049317465.1 Prochlorococcaceae cyanobacterium
GGCCGACCTGCGGGCCCAGGCCAACGACCGGGCCGGCGCGGAACGGGAGCTGCGACTGGTGCTCAACCGCCACCCCCAGGACGTGGCCGCCCTCAGGGACCTGACCCGGCTGCGCCTGGCACGCGGTGACGGTGACCAGGCCGAGGCCGAGGTCCGGCTGGCCCTCACAGCCCGGAAAGGTCAGCCGTCATCGCTGCCCCTGGCCCTGCTGCTGGCCGATCTGCTGCAACGCCGGGGCAAGGGAGCCGACGCCGAACAGGTGCTGCGGGAGCTGAACTCCAGCCATCCGGACGACCCCAGGCCGCTGCTGGCCCTGGCCCTGCTGAAGCAGCAGCAGGGAGCCGGGGAGGAGGCCCGGAAGCTTCTGGTGGAAGCTCGCCAGGTGAGCCCGGGTCTGGCCCGACCGGTGCTCGACAGGGTGGCCACCAGCTGGTCGCTGAGCGACCTGCGACGGGCTCCGGCAACGCCTGGATCAGGGGGCGACCGGGCGGACGGGCGCTGACGGGCGGGCGCCGGAGGGCTGGTCGAGCTGCTTCAGGGCCCTGTCGATGGCATCCACGGGACTGGTGGCGTTGTCCATGCTGTTGAGGTTGCGCAGACGGTTCATCAGCTCGAGCGGATTGGCCACATCCAGCAGGCTGCGCTTGTCCTGGGTGGGGGAGTAGTCGCTGAAACGACGTTCGGTCTCGGTCTGCTGAGGGGTCGCGGGGGCAGCCCGCAGGCCGCTGCCGGCCATGGCGGGCCAGAGCAGCAGGACACAGCTGACCACGGCGGCCCGTCGTCGGGTCTTGCGTCGGGCCTGATGCATGATCCCCCTGCTGAAGTCAGCGCAGCTTAGGAGAACCGGATCGTGCGCATCGCCACCTGGAACGTGAACTCGATCCGCAGCCGCCAGGAGCATCTGCTGGCCTGGCTGGAGCGGTCACGGCCCGACGTGGTGGGTCTGCAGGAGACCAAGGTTCCCGACGGGGACTTTCCCCATGAACCCCTGGCCGCCCTCGGCTATCAGGCCGCGGTGAGTGGCCAGAAGACCTACAACGGCGTCGCGCTGCTCAGCCCCCATGGGCTGGAGGACGTGCGCGTGGGATTCGCGGCACTGCTGCCCGGTGATGCCGAGGCCGAGGCCCTCGGCGAGCAGCGGCGGGTGATCAGCGCCTGGGTCGAGGGCGTGCGGATCGTGGACCTCTACGTGCCCAACGGATCGGCCCTCGACTCGGACAAATTCGCCTACAAACTGGCCTGGCTGGGATGCCTGCACCGCTACCTGGATGTGCAGCGCGCCCAGGGGGAACCCTTCTGCGTGCTCGGCGATTTCAACATCGCTCCCGAGGCCAGGGATCTGCATGATCCGGCCGGCCTGGAGGGCGGAATCATGGCCAGTGACGCCGAACGGGAGGGCCTCAGGGCCTGCCTCGGGGAGGACCTCCAGGACGCCTTCCGCCTGTTCGAGCCGGACGCCGGCCACTGGAGCTGGTGGGATTACCGCGGCGGCGGCTGGCCCAGGAACCGGGGCTGGCGCATCGATCATGTGTACCTGTGCCCGCTGCTGCAGGAACGGGCCATGGGCTGCACGATCGACCGGGACGAGCGGGGCCGGGAGCGCCCCAGCGACCATGCCCCGGTGATCGTTGAGCTGGCTGACGAACCCGACGGGGAAGATCCGGAGGCGTGAGCGGTCAGGCCCTGGGCTGGAACGAGAGGACCATGGGGGTGACGAAACCCTCGGGGGGCAGGGGCTGAGCATCGGCCCAGGCCTGAATCGTCGCCATCAGGCTCGCATCGCTGGGGGGCTTGAGCAGCACGATCTGCCCATCGGTGAACATCACCACCGGAATGTGCTCGACCCGGCGGGAGGCCGTCAGCGGTGAGCTGAGGTTGACGCTGGCGGCGGGCAGCACCCGCAGCCGTCGCTCCAGCCGTTCGCTCACGAGCAGGTTCTGAACCTGTTGCCGCAGGGGCTCCCGGAGGGATTCAGGCAGTTCGGCGTAGGGATCGGCAGGTGCCAGCTCCCGGGGGGCCGGTGCCGCCGCCCGGGTGGGGGGCACCACGGCGGGGGGCTCGATCCGGCTGATGGCCATGGCCTCAAGACCAGCCGGGGGAGGCGATTGCTGCAGGGCCCACTGCTGGGCATGGCGACGGACGGCCGGATCGGCGGCATCACCGCCGATGGCGACGCGACCGCGGGGATCCATCGACAGCTCGACGGTCTGGGGGCCACCGGGGGCCGGCAGCGGCTGGGCCACCGCCACGTCGGGTGCCGGCGCAGGCGTGGTGACCGTCGAAGGTGGGATGACCGTCGAGGGTGTGGCCTCCGGCGAGGGTGCGGGCACAGCCGGGGAGATCGGGGCTGACGCGGTCGCGGCCGGCCGGGTGGGGGCCACGAAGGCGGGCATGGCAATCGGGGTCGGCAGGTCCGGCAGGGGGGTGGTCAGCAGCTCGAGGCTCTCGTCGACTGGCGGAGGCGGAGGCAGCTGTTGAGCGCGGGCGGTCACCGCCCCGGCAGCGGGGGTCGGGGTGACCGGAACGACTGACGGGTTCGGGGCGGCGGGAACGATGGGAGTGGAGGGAAGATCTGCCACCGCGGGGGTCTGGGCAGGCCGCTGGGTGCCGCGAGACAGCTGCTGGGTCACGTGGTAAGCCGCCAGACCACCTGCCGGCAGCGCCAGCAGGAACAGGAAGTTGAAGCGGATGCGGAAACGCCGGCGGGTCGGCTCGGCCTGCTCGGCAGGCTCCTCCTCAGCGGAGACATCATCACGACGGGCCGGCTGCAGGGTTCCGCCCGAAAAATCGTCGATCAGGCCCAGAGACGGTCCCGCCTGGGGAGCGCCAGCGGGCTCGGCGTCCGAGACGATCGTCTCGGCGACCACCGCGTCCATCACGACAGGTTCGGGCGACGGGGCGACGGGCGCAGCCGGAACGGTCTCGCGAACGGGGACCTCAATGGCCTGGGAGGAGGGCTCGTCGATCCGCACCACCGGGGTGTCGGCAGCCTCGACGGTGGCCTCGACACGATCAGCGAGGGGGGGGACCGTGAAGGCCGGGGCCGGGGCAGGAGCCGAAACCGGTTCGGGCACAAGCACCGCTGCGGCCGCCGGCTCAGGGGCGACGACCGGTTCTGCCACAGCGGCCGGCTCGACAACCGGTTGAGGGGCCGCAAATGGTTCCGGAGCGGCGATCGGTTCCGCAGCGGCCACTGGCTCGGGGGCGGCGACCGGCTCAGGGGCAGCGACCGGCTGGGGGGGGATGGCCACAGCCCGCTGACCGTCGCTCAGGGGGGAGGGCTCGGGCAGCTCGGATCCACTCCGGTCGGCCTGAAGGTCGAGGCTCTTCAGGATGGGCTCCAGGAACGTGGAGGCAGAAGCCACCATGTCGCGGGTGCCCTGGCTGGGGGGCTGGGCCGAGGCCAGCCGCGAATTGAGGGCCGCGAAGCAGGCCTGGGCCAGTTCGGGCTGCAGTCCGCTGCGGATGCGGTCGAGGGGGCCGGTGCAGAAGGCGTGGATGCTGTCGGCGGAGGCTGCCTCGTCATCGGTGGCCAGCAGACGCCCTGTGGCCTCAAGCGACTTGTCCAGCCGCAGCACGTCCTCCACGAAGGACTGACCCGACGCCGGAGCGCCCACCACGTCCTGTTCCAGGTCAAGCACTCTCACCACGGCGGCGAAGTTGTCGCTGAAGCGCTGGCTGTGGAGGGCCGGCCGGCTGTGGAAGCTGTCGCGCAGCGTCTCGAAGACGCGGATCTGCCGCTCGAGCCTCAGCCCCTGGAAGGGACCCTGTTGCTGCAGAGGCTCCAGAAACTCGGCCCCACCGGCGAAAACGTCGTCCAGCCCGGCGGGTGCCCGGTGGGCCAGCAGGGCGTTGAGGGTCCACAGGGCCGCTGGCTGCACCCGCACCGGCAGGTTGTCGGAGATCCAGCCGAAGAGCGACGAGCGGAAGGTGGCCACAGAGCCCGGCCCCTTGGAACGCAACCCCGGGGCGATCTCGCCACCGGCGGCATCGATGCTGCGCTCGAGGTCGATCAGCTGACCCTCCTGCAGCTGGCCCAGACGGGCGGCCTGAACCACGGCCCGTTCGGCCACCAGGGCCGCGACCACATTGGGCTGGGCCACCCGTCCCCGCGGGTCGGACGCACCGGCCGCCAGGGTGTCGAACAGTCGCCGCTGCATGGCGCCATCGAGCTCGGCCAGGCTGCTGGAGCCCGAAGGCGCCTGGCCGAAAGTGGGCTCGAGGAACTGACGCACACCGCCGAACAGCTCGTCGATGGTGTACGGGGGCTGCTGCTTCAGGCGGGCGTTGAGGGCCTGCAGGGCCGAGGCCTGCACATCGGGGGGAAGAACCCTCTCCAGACGCTCGAAAGTGGCCTCCCGGAAATCGGCCACCGAACTGGCCCCCTGGCTGGACAGCCCATGGGACAGCACCCCACCGGCCTCATCGACATGCTGCTGCAATGCCTTGACCTTGGCGTGGTCGAGACGGCCCTCCCGGGCGGCGTCGAGCAGGAACTGCTCGGCGGCGTAGGCCATGCAGACGTTGATGAACGTGGCCTGCGGTCGGGGAGGGTGGCTCTCGATCCCCTCCTGGATCGTGCGGAACACGTTGAGCTGACGCTCGGGGGTGAGCTTCGTGAAGATGCTCTCCGCCATGTACACCTGAGGGTCAGCAAACACAATGGAGCCGATGCTCGCGGCACCCTATAACGCTCCCCCAGGCAAGGCAAGACGACGGCGGCCCGGTCAGAACGCCTGTGCCAGGGATTCTGGAACCCCCAGCTGACGGGAGCGGGAGAGGGATTCGCCGCAGGTCTGCGGTGTGGGAAAGAGCTTGCCCGGATTGGCCAGGGTCAGGGGATCGAAGGCCGCGCGCACCCGCTGCATCAGGGCCAGGTCAGCGGGTCCGTACATGCGGTCGAGGTAGCAGCGCTTGTCGGCACCGACCCCATGCTCCCCGGTGATGCTGCCACCGGCCTCGATGCAGAGGTCGAGGATGGCGGCGGCCAGCTCCTTGACCCGGGCGGCCACACCCGGCTCGCTGCCGTCGTACAGGATCAGCGGGTGCAGATTGCCGTCTCCGGCATGGAAGACGTTGGCCACCGGCAGGCCATGGCGCTCCGCCAGGCCATCGATGGCGGCGAGCACCGCCGGCAGGCGACTGCGGGGCACGACGCCGTCATGCAGGTAGTAGCTGGGGTAGAGGCGCCCCAGGGCCGAGATCGCTGACTTGCGGCCCTGCCAGAGGCGGTTGCGGTCTTCGGCCGAGCAGGCCCTGCGGACCTGGCGGGCTCCGGCACCCCGGCAGAGCCGCTCGGTGAGCAGGGCCGCCACCTCCACCTCCCGGGCACTGCCATCGAGTTCGATCAGCAGGGCGGCCGCGGCATCGGCCGGATAGAGGTCCTCGCCGAGCATGGCGACGACCGCCCGCAGGGTGAGGTTGTCCATGATCTCCATGCCCGCCGGCAGCACCCCCGCGGCCGTGACGGCCCGCACGGCCTCACCCGCCGCCTCCATGGAGGTGAAGTCGGCCAGCAGCACCTCGACGGTCTCCGGGACCCGCAGCAGGCGCAGGGTCACGGCGGTGGCGATGCCCAGGGTCCCCTCACTGCCGATGAACACCCCCCGCAGGTCGAGCTCGGGCTGTTCGGCGACGCCGCCCCCGAGGGTGGTGATGCTCCCGTCAGGCAGCACCACCTCGAGTTCGAGCACGTGGTTGCTGGTGACGCCGTACTTGAGGCAGTGCACCCCACCCGAGTTCTCGGCGACGTTGCCGCCGATGCTGCAGATCACCTGGCTGGAGGGATCGGGGGCGTAGTAGAAGCCGGCACCGCTCACCGTGCGGGTGACCCAGCTGTTGATCACGCCGGGCTGCACGCGGATGCGCAGGTTGGGCAGGTCGACCTCGAGCACCTGACGCATGCGGCTGGTCACCACCAGCAACGCCGGCTGCTCCACCAGGGCTCCGCCGGAGAGACCGGTGCCGCTGCCGCGGGCCACGAAGGGAACCCCACGGGCATGGCAGAGCCGCAGGATCGCCGAGACCTCGGCGGTGGTCTCGGGCAGCACCGCCAGGGGGGGGCGATGGCGGTCGAGGGTGAGACCGTCGCAGTCGTAGCTGAGCAGTTCCTGGGGGCGACTCACCACCGCCCGGGGGGGCAGCAGCTGCCGCAGGTCGTCGGCCAGGGCGGACCAGTCCAACGGCATCGGGGTGACAAGGGGCCACGGTATCTGCGGTCGGGCCCTCGTGGCGCTGATCGCTGCGTCAGGATGACCTCAGTCATGCGCCTCATCCCTTGGCCACCGTTGCCGCACTGAACACCAGCCGCTCCGAAGCGTTGTTCGCGGCGGCCCAGACCCTGATGCCCGGCGGGGTCAATTCGCCGGTGCGGGCCTTCCGCTCGGTCGGCGGTCAGCCGATCGTCTTCGAACGGGTCGAGGGGGCCTACGCCTGGGATGTGGATGGCAACCGCTACATCGATTACGTGGGCAGCTGGGGCCCGGCCATCTGCGGCCACGCCCACCCCGAGGTGATCGAGGCCCTGCATGGGGCCCTGGGGCGCGGCACCAGCTTCGGCGCCCCCTGCGAACTGGAGAACCAGCTGGCGCGGATGGTGATCGACGCCGTGCCCAGCGTCGAGATGGTGCGCTTCGTGAACAGCGGCACCGAGGCCTGCATGGCGGTGCTGCGGCTGATGCGGGCCTTCACCGGTCGCACCAAGGTGATCAAGTTCGAGGGCTGCTACCACGGCCACGCCGACATGTTCCTGGTCAAGGCCGGCTCCGGCGTGGCCACCCTGGGTCTGCCCGATTCCCCCGGAGTGCCGGCCAGCACCACCAACGACACCCTCACGGCCCCCTACAACGACCTGGAGGCGGTCAAGGCCCTCTTCGCCGCCCACCCCGACGCCATCGCCGGCGTCATCCTCGAACCGGTGGTGGGCAACGCCGGCTTCATCCCGCCGGACTTCGGCTTCCTCGAGGGCCTGCGGGAACTGACCCGTGACCATGGGGCCCTGCTGGTGTTCGATGAGGTGATGACCGGGTTCCGCATCGCCTACGGCGGCGCCCAGGCCCGCTTCGGCATCACCCCTGACCTCACGACCATGGGCAAGGTGATCGGCGGCGGGCTGCCGGTCGGTGCCTACGGCGGCCGGGCTGACATCCTCGGCCTGGTGGCACCCGCGGGCCCCATGTACCAGGCAGGCACCCTGAGCGGTAACCCCCTGGCGATGACGGCAGGGATCAAGACCCTTGAGCTGCTGCGGCGCCCCGGCACCTATGAACAGCTGGAGGCCACCACCCGCCGACTGCGCGACGGATTGCTGAGCATCGCCGCGGAGGCGGGGCTGCCCTTCTGCGCCGACTCGATCAGCGGCATGTTCGGGTTCTTCCTCTGCGAGGGTCCGGTGCGCAACTTCAGCGAGGCCAAGGCCGCCGACACGGCCCGTTTCGCACGGCTGCACCGGGCCATGCTGGAGCGGGGCGTCTACCTGGCACCCAGTGCCTTCGAGGCCGGCTTCACCTCCCTGGCCCACTCCGATGCCGACATCGACGCCACCCTTGAGGCCTTTGCCGCCAGCGTCGCCGCCACAGCCTCCTGAACCGATGGGCCGTCGACCGGTCTTGCGCAGCCTCCCCGGGCTGCTCGCCCTGGCTCCCCTGCTGGCGGCCTGCAGCCGGCCGGCGGCCACCGTGCCGAACGCCGGCCCCCTGCCCGTGGGGGCGGTGCTGGCGCTGACGGGCAACGCCAGCCTGTACGGCCAGGATCAGCGCATCGGCCTCGACCTGGCCCGCGCCGCCCACCCCGGCCAGGGGCGGCCCCTAGCCCTGACCATTGAGGACGGCGGCAGCGACGAAGCGGGCGCCACCGGCGCCTTCCAGCTGCTGATCCGCCGGGGCAGCCTCGCCCTCATCGGGCCGACCCTGTCGCAGCAGGCGTTCGCCGCCGACCCGATCGCCGAGCGTCAGGGGGTGCCGGTGCTGGCGCCGTCCAACACCGCCACCGGCATCCCCCAGCTGGGGGCCTTCATCAGCCGCGTGTCGGCCCAGAGCTCGGTGATCGCCCCCCTGTCGATCGACCGGGCCCTGCGGCTGCACCCGAACCTGAAGCGGGCGGTGGTGTTCTACGCCCAGGACGACGCCTACAGCACCGCCGAGACGACCATCTTCCAGAAGGCCCTCGCCGACCGGGGCCTCCGGCCTCTGTCGGTGCAGCGCACCCAGCTCAACGACCAGGACTTCCTGAACCAGATCAGCGCCGCCCTGGCGCTGAAACCCGACCTGGTGGTGCTGTCGCTGCAGGCGGTGGACGGCGGCAACCTGGTGCGGCAGCTGCGGGAACTGGGCTACGGGGGCACGATCGTGGTCGGCAACGGCATGAACACGCCGAACATCTATCCCCTCTGCCGCCGGGCCTGCGACGGCCTGCTGATCGCCCAGGCCTACAGCCCCGAACTCGACACCGCCGCCAACCGCGGGTTCGTACAGCGCTACAGGGCCGCCCGCGCCAGCGCGCTGCCACCGCAGCTCACGGCCCAGTCCTACACCGCCTACCAGGTGGTGGCCGAGGCCCTGGGGCGGCTGGAGGCCCGACGCCCCCTGGGGGGCCGCCCCCTGGCCGAGGTGCGCCGCGAGCTCAACGCCGAGATCCTCGCCGGTCGCTACGACACCCCCCTGGGGCCGATCCGCTTCACGCCCGAGGGTGAGGTGATCCAGGATCGCTTCTACGTGGCGCAGGTGAAGATGGCCCCGGACGGCCGCTCGGGCCGGTTCGCCCTGCTCCCCTGACATGCCCGCCGTTCCGCCCAGCCTGCCGCATGCCCTCCGGGGCGGCGCGGTGGTTGCCGCCCTGCTGACGCTCACGGCGGCCTGCAGCCCCGTGGCCCGCCGCGTCAGCAGCCCACCCCTGCTGGGGGCGGCGGTGGCCCTGACGGGCAACGCCAGCGCCATCGGCCAGGACCAGCGCATCGGCCTCGACCTGGCGGCGGCCCGCTTCGGCCCCGGTCGGCCCCTGACCCTGACCCTGGCCATCGAGGATGCCGGCACCGACGAGCAGGGCGCCAGCCAGGCCTTCCGCACCCTGATCGGCCGCGACGCCCTGGCGATCATCGGGCCATCGCTGTCGCAGCAGGCCTTCGCCGCCGATCCGGTGGCCGACCGGGCAGGGGTGCCGGTGATCGGTCCGTCGAACACAGCCCGCGGCATCCCCGAGATCGGCCCCTTCGTGCTGCGGGTGTCGGCCCCGGTGTCGCGGGTGGCGCCGCTTTCGATCGCCCGGGCCCTGCGCAACGACCCCGACCTGCAGAGGGTGGCGGTCTTCTACGCCCAGGATGACGCGTACAGCACCTCGGAGACGGCGATCTTCCAGAAGGCCCTCGCCGAGCGGAACCTGAAGCCGGTGAGCATCCAGCGGCACCAGTTCAGCGACACCGATTTCCAGACCCAGGTCACGGCGGTGCTGCCCCTGCGGCCCCAGCTGGTGGTGATCTCGGCCGGCCCCGTCGACGGCGGCAACCTGGTGCGGCAGCTGCGGACCCTGGGCTATCGCGGCCAGATCGTGGCCGGCAATGCCATGAACTCGCCCAACATCTTTCCCATCTGTCAGCAGCAGTGCGACGGCCTGCTGATCGCCCAGGCCTACAGCCCCGCCCTCGCCGGCGAGGCCAACCGCCGCTTCGTGGCGGCCTACCGGCAGCAACGGGGCAGCGACACCCCGCCGCAGTTCACCGCCCAGGCCTACACCGCCGTGCAGGTGGTCGCCGATGCCCTCAGGCGGCTGGATGGACGGCGGCCGGTGCGGGGCCGCCCCCTGGCCGAGGTGCGCCGCGAGCTCAACGCCGAGATCCTCGCCGGCCGCTACGACACCCCCCTGGGGCCGATCCGCTTCACGCCCGAGGGCGAGGTGATCCAGGAACGCTTCGGCGTCGCCCGGGTGCGCATGGACGCCGACGGCCGTGACGGCCGCTTCGATCTGCTCGACTGAGGGGCAGCGCGATGGACACCCTGCTGCAGATCCTGGTCAACGGCATCTCGGTCGGGGCCGTCTATGCCCTCTTCGCCCTGGGTTACACCCTCGTCTTCTCGGTGCTGGGGGTGATCAACTTCGCCCATGGGGCCCTGTTCACCCTCGGCGCCTACCTCACCTACCTGGGGGTGGGTGGAGCCGTGGGCAGCAACGGCGCCCTGGCCGGCTGGGCCCTGCCGCTGGCCCTTCCCTTCCCGGCGGCCCTGCTGCTGGCGGGGGCCGGCTGCGCGCTGGCCAACCTGCTGGTGGAGGCCGTGGCCTTCCGCCCCCTGCGCCGCCGCGGCGCCGAACCGCTGCTGTACCTGATCACCAGCCTCGGGGCCGGGGTGGTGCTGGTGAACCTGCTGCAGATCGCCTTCGGTGCCGAGGGCTATGCCCTGCCCGCCGATGCCCTCGGCGATCTGCCGCCGGTGCTCAACCTGGCGGGCGCCCGCATCCGCAGCGTGCAGCTGCTGCTGCTGCTGGTGTGCGCCGTGGTGATGGCCGCGCTCACGGTCTGGCTCGAACGCAGCCGCGGCGGTCGGGCCCTGCAGGCGGTGTCGGAGGACCCGGTCACGGCGCGGCTGCTGGGCATCGACAGCGACGCGATGGTGCGGCTCAGCTTCGCCCTCAGCGGTCTGCTGGCCGGACTGTCGGGGGGCCTGGTGGGCCTGAGCGTGAGCATCGCCGGCCCCTACTTCGGCATCGTCTACGGCCTCAAGGGCCTGGGGGTGCTGGTGCTGGGTGGCCTGGGCAGCGTGCCGGGGGCCCTGCTGGGCGGCCTGGTGGTGGGCCTGGCCGAGGCGGCGGTGCCCGGTGAACTGTCGGGCCTCAAGGACGCCGTGGCCTTCGCCTTCCTCTTCGCCATCCTGCTGCTGCGGCCCCAGGGCCTGCTGGGGCGGCCTCCGATCAGCAAGGTGTAGCGATGCCGGATGGGTCCCTGCTGGTGCAGATGCTGATCGACGCCCTGCTGGGGCTGTCGGTGTATCTGCCGCTGGCCGCCGGCCAGCTCTCCCTTGCCACACCCGGCTTCACCACCGTGGGGGGCTACGTGGCGGCGCTGCTGTCGACCCGGGTGGCGGCCTTGGGCGGAGCCGAGGCCCTCTATCCCCTGCCCTCGCTGCTGCTCGAACTGCTGCTGGCCGCCGTGATCGCCCTGGTCCTGGCCCTGCTGGTGGGGCTGCCGGTGCTGCGGCTGCGCGGCATCTACCTGGCCATCGCCACCATCGCCCTCAACGAGATCCTGCGGGTGCTGCTGCTCAACAGCAGCTGGACCGGGGGGGCGGTGGGCATCTTCGCCATTCCCCAGCCCTTCGGCGATCCCCTCGGCTATCTGGCGGCCCTGCTGCTGCTGCTGGTGCTGGCGGGGGCCGCCTGTCAGGTGCTGGCGGGTCACCCCCTCGGCCGGGCCATGGCGGCGGTGCGCGACGACGAACTGGCGGCCTCGTGCACCGGGGTCGACAGCTTCCGGGTGAAGCTGATCGCCTTCGGGGCCAGTGCCGTGCTGGCGGCCCTCACCGGGGTGCTGGCCGCCCACTTCTTCAACACCTGGAACGCCCGCCAGGGCAGCTTCGACGCCAGCATCACCACCCTCGCCTTCGTGGTCTTCGGCGGCTCGCGGCTCTGGCTCGGCCCCGTGCTGGGGGGCCTGGTGCTCACCGCCCTGCCGGAACTCCTGCGGCCGGTGGGAGACCTGCGGCTGGTCGTCTTCGGTGCCGTGATCCTGCTGGGGCCACTGCTGTTCCCCCAGGGGGTGGTGACGCCCGCGCTGCTGCAGCGGCTGCCCCTGCCCGCCGGCTGGAAGCGGAGGCTGCTGCCATGACCCTGGCCCCCCTTCTGGAACTGCGCGGCGTGAGCCGGCGCTTCGGCGGCCTGCAGGCCCTCGATGGGGTCTCGTTCGACCTGCAGGCCGGCGAGATCTTCGGCCTGATCGGCCCCAACGGCGCCGGCAAGACCACGCTGTTCAACGTGATCACCGGCGTCACCCGCCCCAGCAGCGGCCAGGTGCTCTGGAAGGACGCAGCGATCGAGGGCCTGCCGCCCCACCGCATCCACCGCCTGGGACTGGCCCGCACCTTCCAGAACCTGCGCCTGTTCGACAGCCTCAGCTGCCTCGACAACGTGCAGGTGGGCCTGGGCCGCAGCGACCGCCGCCGGGCCCTCGAGCTGCTGGCCCTGTTCGGGCTGCAGGACCGGGCCGGCGAACCGGCGGCCGGTCTGGCCTATGGCGACCGCCGCCGGCTCGAGATGGCCCGGGCCCTGGCCTCGTCACCGCAGCTGCTGCTGCTCGACGAACCGGCCGCAGGCCTGAACCCCACCGAGAAGCAGGAGCTGAGTCGGCTGATCCGCCGCCTGGCGGCCGAGCTGCGGCTCACGGTGCTGATCATCGAACACCATGTGCCGCTGATGATGCAGCTCTGCGACCGGCTGGCGGTGCT
>JBMOIF010000066.1:0-12407 GCA_049317465.1 Prochlorococcaceae cyanobacterium
CCCCCCACCAGCACCGTCATCTCCGGCGCACTCAGCCCCAGCAACTGGGCCTGGTCCACCAGCAGATGTTCGGCAGCCACGCGCATCGGCCCCTGCTGCCAGTTGCGGAAGCCATCGGCCTGGGGCTCCATCACCGCAAACGACACCGCATCGGTCTGCTCCTGGCTGGCATCCATGCGCCCGGGGGTGAACGGCACCTCCACGACCTGGCCTGCCGCGGCCGCCGCCTGCTCCACGCCCACGCCACCGGCCAGCACGATCAGATCCGCCAGGGACACCCGTACGCCGTCGCTGCGGGAGGCATGGAACGCCTGCTGGATGCCTTCCAGGACCGCCAGGACCCGCTGCAGCTGGTCGGGCTGGTTCACGGCCCAGCTGTTCTGGGGGGCAAGGCGCAGCCGGGCCCCATTGGCACCACCCCGCTTGTCGGAACCGCGGTACGTGGAGGCAGAGGCCCAGGCGGTGCTCACCAGATTGGCCACGCTCAGCCCAGAGGTCCGCAGCTGCGCCTTGAGATCGGCAATGGCGGCAGCATCCACCAGGGGGTGATTCACCGCCGGAATCGGGTCCTGCCAGATCAGCTCGTCGGCCGGCACCTCAGGGCCGAGATAGAGGCAGCGGGGCCCCATGTCGCGGTGGGTGAGCTTGAACCAGGCGCGGGCGAACGCATCGGCGAAAGCCTCGGGATGCTGGTGGAAATGCCGCGAGATCGGCTCGTAGATCGGATCAAAACGCAGCGACAGATCCGCCGTGGTCATCATCGGCGGATGCTTGACCCCGGGGCGGTGGGCGTCGGGGATCAGGTGCTCGTCGCGGCAGTCCTTGGCCTGCCACTGCCAGGCGCCGGCGGGACTCTTGATCAGCTCCCACTCGTAACCGAACAGCATGTCGAAGTAGCCCATGTCCCAGCGGGTGGGATGGGGTTTCCAGGCCCCCTCAATGCCGCTGGTCGTGGCATCGGCCCCCATGCCGCTGCCATGGCGGTTGCGCCAGCCCAGGCCCATCTCTTCCAGCGGTGCCCCCTCCGGGGCCGGGCCCACCAGCTCCTCGCTGCCGGCACCATGGGCCTTGCCGAAGGTGTGGCCGCCGGCGGTGAGGGCAACGGTTTCCTCGTCGTTCATCGCCATGCGGGCAAAGGTCTCGCGCACATCACGGCCAGACGCCACCGGGTCGGGTACACCATTGGGGCCCTCGGGATTCACATAGATCAGGCCCATCTGCACCGCCGCCAGCGGGTTCTCCAGCTGGCGATCGCCGCTGTAGCGCTCATCGCCGAGCCAGGTGCGTTCGTTGCCCCAGTAGATGTCTTCTTCCGGTTGCCAGATGTCGGCACGGCCGCCGCCGAAGCCGAACGTGCGCAGCCCCATCGATTCCAGGGCACAGGTCCCGGCCAGAATCATCAGATCGGCCCACGAGATGTGGTTGCCGTACTTCTGCTTGATCGGCCACAGCAGCCGGCGGGCCTTGTCGAGGTTGCCGTTGTCGGGCCAGCTGTTGATCGGCGCGAAGCGCTGGTTGCCGGTGCCGCCGCCGCCGCGACCATCGGCGGTGCGGTAAGTGCCGGCGCTGTGCCAGGCCATGCGGATGAACAGGCCGCCGTAGTGGCCCCAGTCAGCGGGCCACCAGTCCTGCGAATCGGTCATCAGCGCCATCAGATCGCGCTTGAGGCCCTGGTAATCGAGCTGCCGGAAGGCCTCGGCATAATCAAAGTCGTTTCCCAGCGGATTGGCGGCCGGGCTGTGCTGATGCAGGATCGCCAGATTGACCTGCTGGGGCCACCAGTCGCGCGGCGACGGCCCCCGGCCCGCCACGGCGCCGTGATGGAAGGGGCACTGGCCGAGTTCAGTCATGGCGGCACCAGGGATGGCGGGTCCTGACCCGACCCTAGGCAGGGTGATCGGCAGGGTCAGCAACTCCGCTCGCCACGAGCATGGGGCTGAGCTCTTCGGCCAGGGCCAGGCAGCGGTCCATCTCCTGCCAGAGCAGCTGGCGACGGTCGGCCGTGACCGCAAAGGAGCGGTGGTGCAGGTCGCGCGCCAGGTACCGCAACGCCTGATGGATGCGGCGCCAGTCGTCGGCGTCGAGCTGGGGCGGGTTCAGGCTCCCTTCTTCGGCGGGCCTCTCGTTCATGACACGTGCTGCAAATCGGGGGCCTGATCATCCCCATCCGTCCGTTCGTGCCAGAGCTGGGTGAGCGCAACCGCGACGGCCGTTCCAATGCAGGATTCGGCAAAACGCAGGAGGGCGTTCAAGCCAGGGTTCAGCCGTGGATCGAGGCTTGACGTGACCATCACCACAATCACGGTGATGGCAGCAAGGCGGGCGTGACCGGGAATCTTCACGGTCATGCAGAGCAGCACCGTCACAAAGATGGCCGCCGCCATTCCCAGAGGATGAAACGGCAGGAGCGTCAGGTAGATGGCACTGGTGATCGCGCCGATCGCCGAACCCAGAATCCGCAGCGAGGCCGACGAAAATGTGTCCCGACGAGTGATCTGGGTCACCACAATCGCGGAAATGGCTGACCACAACCCGCCGATTTTCGGCAGATAACCGGGAAAGAGACTGGTGAACCAGAAGCCGGCCACATACGCCACCAGCGTCGCGACAGCGATCAGAAACGGAATGCGGATCGGCTGGTCTTGCTTCATCCCTTGGAAAATGCGCACATCAAGATAGCTGTCGCAGCCGAAGTTGTCTCCCTCTCTGCGTTCCACCGGGGCTTAGAACTGGAGAACCATCCGCTGCCCCTCGCCCCGATGGCCATGGCAGAGCCTCAGGACGGCACCGCCGCCCCACGCCCCCCCCTCCACAGTCCGTTGTGGACCCGCACCTTCCATGGGCTCGACATCGTGGTGCTGCTGGTGATGGTGGGCAGCGGTCTGCAGATCTACAACGCCAACCCGGTGTTCGGCGGACGGGGCGGCGCCACGATCCCCGATCTGTTCACCCTGGGGGGATGGCTGGCGGGTGGACGCCATTGGCACTTCGGCTTCATGGGGCTTTACGCCCTCAACCTCGGCATCTGGATCGTCCTGCTCTGGAGCCGTCGCCACCGGCGGCTTGCCCAGCTGGGGGATGTCTCCACCCTGGGCCAGAGCCAGAGTGCGCCGAAGCGACGGATCGCCGCCCATCGCCTCACCTACACCCTGATGTTGGTGGTCCTCGCGTTCAGCCTGATCACCGGCCTGGCGATGTACAAACCCGCCTCGCTCTGGTGGTTGTCAGGGCTGTTCGGCAGCTGGCAGATCCTGCGGGTGTGCCACTTCGCCACGGTTCCCGCCATGCTCGCCCTGGTGATCGCCCACGGTCTGATCTCCTGGAAGGTCGGTGGGTGGCGCCTGATCCGCACGATGTTCATCTGAGCAATGGCCTCCGAAACGCACGCCCCCAGCAGCTCTGACGACAACCCGTTCCGGTTCGGACGCCGCCAGCTGCTGCAGGGCGGGCTCGCCGCCGGCGGGGGGCTGATGCTGGGTGGCTGTGGCCTCAATGAACGCATCGAACCCTGGCTGCTCAGCAAGGGGCCGGTGCCGGAATTCAGCCGCCATCAGATCCAGCCGGAGCAGCTGCTGATCAACAGCTTCAACGGCCAGCCCAACCTTGATCCCGCCACCTACCGCCTGAGCGTGGGCGGCCTGGTGGCCAGGCCCCTGCAGCTCGACCTGACGGCCTTGGCGGCCCTGCCGCAGCGGCAGTGCATCATCCGCCACGTGTGCGTGGAGGGCTGGTCGGCCATCGTCGCCTGGGGCGGTGTGCGGCTCGCGGATGTGCTGCAGCTGGCCAACGTCTCTCGGCTCGGGCACTACGTCACCTTCGATTCGGCAGACGGCTACTACGAAAGCTGGGACATGGCCTCGGCCCTGCATCCCCAGACCCTCTTGGTGACCCACATGAACGGTGATCCGTTGCCCGCTGCAAACGGTGCGCCGGTGCGCCTGGCAGCACCGATCAAGCTGGGATACAAAAACAGCAAGTGGGTCACAGGGATCCGGGTGGCATCAACCCTGGAGGCCGATCGGAGGGGTTACTGGGAAGACAGGGGCTATGAGTGGTTCGCAGGTCTCTGATGGAACCACCACCCCTGCCCCCCTGGCGATTGGAGCTGCGCAGGGCCCGTGATCGCGAAGGACGCGCCCCCCAGGCCCGCTGGCTGCAGCTGGCGACGGTGGCCGCCGATGGCAGCCCACGGGTGCGCACGCTGGTGTTCCGCGGCTGGGCCGGGCCGGCGGCCCTCGATCTGCTCACCGATGCCCGCAGCGCCAAACCAGCCGACCTCGACCGCCAACCGGCCGTGGAGCTCTGCTGGCTGCTGCCCAGGGCCCGCCGGCAGTTCCGCCTGCGGGGGGAGCGGCACAGCCTGCCGCCCGAGGTCGACATCCAGGAACGCCTGCGGCACTGGCAGGCCCTGACCCCTGGCGGCCGTGCCGTCTGGGCCTGGCCCAGCCCGGGGGCACCCTTCGATTCCGACGCAACGTTCCCGACCGACCTGCCCGACGGGACGCCACCGCCCGACCAGCTGCTGCTGCTGCGCATCGACCTGGTGCAGGTGGAGCTCCTCGACCTCAACACCCACCCCCATCGCCGACGCCGCTGGCGGCAGCAGACCGACTGGACCGAGGAGGCGCTCAATCCCTGAAGGGCAGCACCACGCCGAGGCCCGTGCCGATGATGGTGGCGGCACCGGCCTGCAACAGTCCGAGGGGGCCCAGGGGGCGGCAGCCGAAGGCCTGGCTCAGCCCCGGCGTCTGCACCGTGGCCACCAGGCCCCCCAGCGAACCGAGGCAGGTCAGCAGGGTGAGGCCGTCGACGCGGCGGCTGGCCATGCCCTGGCCCAGCTGGGTGCCCACCAGCGTCAGCAGCCCCACGGTGTCGGCCGCCGACCGGCCGGCGGTGAGTGAGGCGAACGAGCGGGCGCTGGCGCTGGTGAGCGAGGTGATGGCGGCCGTCCGCAGAATCTCGCGGTCGAGGGTCTGGCCCAGGCTGGCGTCGGGGCCCTCGCGCAGCAATTCCTCGGGATCGAGCTGGCCCGGGGGCCGCATGGCGATCGCCAGGGCCGGCGCCACATCGGTGAGCAGGTTCATCAGCAGCAGCTGGCGGGTGTTGAGCGGCGATCGACCCTCGACCAGGCCGCTGAGCAGGGTGAAGCCGATCTCACCGAGGTTGCCCCCCACCAGCAGCCCCACCGCATCGCGGACCGACCGCCACAGCGCCCGACCCTCGAGCACGGCCCGCACGATGGTTTCGAGCCGGCCGTCGGTGACGATGATGTCGGCGGCCGAGCGGGCGGCGTCGGTGGCGCGGGAGCCCAGGGCGATGCCCACCTCCGCACGACGGATCGCCGGCGCATCGTTGGCCCCGTCGCCCGTCATCGCCACCCGCTGGCCCGCCTGCTGCAGCGCCCTCACCAGCCGCAGCTTCTGCAGCGAGGTGACCCGGGCGAACACCGAGGCCGACAGCACCGCCTGCGCCAGGGTGGCGTCATCCATTGCCTCGAGCATCGGGCCGGTGAGAACGGTGCCGTCGCTGGGCAGGGCGAGCTCCGCCGCGATCGCCATCGCCGTCGCCGGGTGGTCGCCGGTGATGATCTTCACCGCGATGCCGGCCCGCTGCAGATCCACCAGGGCCTGCTTCGCCGTGGCGCGGATGGGATCGGCCAGCCCCACGAAACCGACGAATTCGAGATCGCACACCTGGTCGTCGGCCAGGCCAGCTGTGTCGTCGATGACCCGCCGGGCCACCGCCAGCACCCGCAGTCCCCGCCGGGCCAGATCCCGGGCGATGGCCTCGAGCCGCTTGCGGCCCACCGCATCGATCGGCACCGGTCCGATCGCCGTGCGTTCGCGGTTGCTGGCCGCCAGCACGATCTCCGGCGAGCCCTTGACGCAGAGCAGACAGCGACCCTTGCGGCGGCCCAGGCTGGCGTGATAGCCGCGGGCGGGCTCGAAGGGAAGCGTGGCCAGCCGTTCCCAGCCCTCGCCGCTCACGCCGACCCGAAGGGCGCCCTCGCGCAGGCCCCGATCGGTGGGATGGGCCAGCGGTCTGCCGGCTTCCGGGGTCGGGGTGGCCCACAGGGCCACGCGCAGCACCCGCAAGCCGGCACGGTCCAGCGGCTCCAGAGCCATGGTCCGCTGGCCGTCCGACACCTCCACCAGGGCGATGCGACCCGAGGTGAGGGTGCCGGTCTTGTCGAGGCAGATCACGGTCACCCGCCCCAGGGATTCGATGGCCCGTGGGTTGCGCACGAACACCTTCTCGCCCGAGAGCCGCCCCGCTGCGGCGAACTGGGCCAGGCTCGCCAGGATCGGCAGCCCCTCCGGCACCGCCGCCACCGCCAGGGCCACCCCCTCCCCGAGGGCGGTGCGGGGATCCCGCTGGCGGACCAGGGCCGAGAGCAGCACCGCCAGACCGCTCAGGGCGGCGATGGGGGCCGTGAGTTCGGTGAGCGACTGCAGCCGGCCTTCGACACCGCCGGCGCCGGTGACGGCACCCACCGCCGCCAGGCCGCGGCGGGCTTCGGTGGCTTCGCCAACGGCAACGACCACCGCCGTCGCCGTGCCCGACACCACGGTGGTCCCGGCATGGACCATGGAGGTGCGCTCGGCCAGGGCCCCAGCGGCGCAGGCCTCCGGACCCTTGGCGACGGGGAAGGATTCGCCGGTGAGCACCGATTCATCCACCTGCAGCCCAACGGACGTGAGGATCCGGCCATCGGCCGGCACCACCTCGCCAGTCTCCAGCTGGATCCTGTCACCGATCACCAGCCGGCTGGCATCGATCCGCTCCACCGCCCCGCCGCGCTTCACCCAGGCCGGCGCGGCGGTGCGCTGCTGCAGGGCCGCCACCGCCTGCTCGACCCGGCGCCGCTGATCGGCGCCGATCAGGGCGTTGACACCCACGACCCCGACGATCAGGGCGGCATCGACCGGAGAGGACAGCAGCGCCGAGAGGCCGGCGCCGATGGCCAGCACGGGCACCAGGGGGTTGTCGAGCTCCTCCAGCAGCAGACGGCCCAGGGGCCGGCGCCGTGGCGCCGGCGTGGGGTCCGGCGGGCGTCCGTTGGCCGCGACGCCGAGCCGCTCCAGCACCTCGGCCACCTCCAGGGCATGCCAGGGCACGGGGTCGACGGCGGGCTGGGGCGGGGTGCCATCGAGCTGACGGGCCAGCCGCAGGCCGTTCCCCATGGCGACCACAGCCAGCAGATGCGACGCCTGGTTGACGGCAACCGTGGTGGAGGCGTTCACCCCCTCCAACCCCAGGGCCAGACCCACCACCGCCGTGACCAGAGAGGCCTGGATGCCCTGGCGGGCGCAGCGCCGGGCGGCCGCGCAGGCCGGCAGCAGCAGCCAGGCCGCCTCCAGAGCGCCCACGCCCACATCGGCGGCGGCGATGGCCGGCCCATCGGCCTCGGCCAGCACCATCACCCCGTGGCCGTCGGCCTGCAGCGACAGCACCGCGGCAACCGCGGCCTCCCCCGGATCCACCGCCACCACCCGCAGGGGTCCCGCCGCGCGGGCGGCGGCCTGCAACGCCGGGCCCCAGGGGCCGGCGAGCAGGGCGCGATCGATCACCAGAGCGTCAATGCGATCCAGCCGCTCCAGGGCGCCGAGGTCAAGGCCAGGGCATGCATCAGCGGCCAGGCGGCGGCCGATCTCGGCGGCGAAGACCGCCCGGGCCAGCAGCGCCGGCCTGGCCAGGCCCGCCAGCAGTGCCGCCGCCGAACCCTCCAGGTCGCGGGTGGTGAGCAGGCCGAGGCCGAAGGCAGCGAACGCCAGCAGCGATGCCGTCTCGGCATACCGCTCGATCGCACCGGCGGGGAACGGTGCGGGCCTGGCGCGGCCAGCGGGCCCGCGCGCGGGGGGGCGGACCGGAACGACCAGCGTCAGCTCGAGCAGGCTCACCAGCGGACCCACCAGCCCCCGCAGCAGCCCATGGCCGACCCCTTCGCCCAGACGCAGCAGCAGTTCGACATCGAGCTGCTCCCGCAGGCCGGGGACCGCATCGAGCACCCGCAGCAGCGCCGCCAGATCGAGGCCCCGACGCCGGGCGCCGGGCCAATGCCCAAGGCCCACGCCGATGGCAAGGCCCACCAGCTCGGCGATGAGCCCGCGGCCGGGCCCGTCAGAGATAGCCGTAGCGGCGCGCATACCAGCTCTTCACCAGCTGCGTGAGCAGGCAGTAGCTCAGCAGAATCACCGCCAGCCAGGCGAAATAGGGCAGCGGCAGCCGCGCCATGGCCAGGGCCGCACCGATCGAGGTGTAGGGGATGGTGATGCCGATCGCCATCACCGCCACCGTGACCGCCGCCATCAGGGGCGCTGGATTGCTCTGCAGAAAAGGAATGCGGGCCGTGCGGATGATGTGCACGATCAGGGTCTGCGTCATCAGACTCTCGACGAACCAGCCGGTCTGAAAGAGCGCCTGCTTCTCGACGGTGTTGGCGGAGAACACAAACCACATCAGGGCGAAGGTGGCAAAATCAAACAGAGAGCTGACCGGACCGATCACGACCATGAAACGGCGGATGTCGTCGATCTTCCACTGGCGGGGGGTTTCGAGGCAGTCGGCATCGACCCGGTCGAAGGGAATGCCGGTCTGGGAAACGTCGTACAGCAGATTGTTGAGGAGGATATGAATCGGCAGCATCGGCAGAAAGGGGAGCAGGATGCTCGCCCCGAGCATGCTGAACATGTTGCCGAAGGCCGAACTGGTGCCCATCCGGATGTACTTGATGATGTTCCCGAAGGTGCGGCGCCCCTCGGCCACACCGGCGCTGAGCACCAGCAGACTCTTCTCCAGCAGCACGATGTCGGCCGACTCCTTGGCGATGTCAACGGCGGTGTCGACCGAAATGCCGATGTCGGCTTCCCGCAGGGCCGGCGCATCATTGATGCCGTCACCCATGAAGCCGACCACATGGCCGCGGTGGCGCAGCATCCGAATGATGCGTGATTTCTGCAGCGGCGACAGCCGGGCAAAGATCATGGTGCCATCCACCGATTCAGCCAGCCTGGCATCGTCCATGGCCTCGATGTCGGCCCCCAGCAGAATGCCCTCCACCGCCAGACCCACGTCCTTGCAGGTCTTGCGGGCGATCACGGGATTGTCGCCGGTGAGCACCTTCACGGCGACCCGACGGCGGTTCAGCTCCCGGATCGCCGGAGCCGCGGAATCCTTGGGGGGGTCAAGAAAGGCGATCAGACCCACGAAGGTGAGGTTCGATTCATCGACCAGGGAGTAGGGAAGCTGCTGCAGCGGCACTTCTTTGTAGGCCACGGCGATCACGCGCAGGCCGTCGTTGTTGAGACCTTCACTCAACGTCAGCACCTGCTGGCGGATGGCTGCATCGAGAGGTTGAGTCGTCGGGCCGTCCTTGACGCTGCTGCACACGGCCAGAATCTCGTCGAGGCCCCCCTTGCAGATCAGCTCGTGATGGTGGTTCTCCTCCTCGACCACGACCGACATGCGTCGCCGTTCGAAATCAAAGGGGATTTCATCGATCTTGCGGAAGTTCTTCTCCACCTTCAGGGCGGCGTGCATCGCCACATCCTCGAGCACCGCCACATCCAGGAGACTGCGCAGACCGGTCTGGTGATAGCTATTGAGATAGGCCAGCTCAAGCACCTCATCGCAATTCCGGCCATGGCGATCGAGATGAAACCTGAGCACGATGCGATCCTGGGTGAGGGTGCCCGTCTTGTCGGTGCAGAGAATGTTCATCGCACCGAGGCTCTGAATCGCGTCGATGTTCTTGACGATCACCTTCTGCCGCGCCATGGCAATGGCACCACGGCAGAGGTTGGCCGTCACGATCATCGGCAGCATCTCCGGGGTCAGCCCCACGGCCACCGAAAGAGCGAAGAAGAAGGCCTCGCCCCAGTTGCCCTTGCTGAAGCCGTTGATGACGAACACCGCCGGTGCCATCACCACCATGAAGCGCACCAGCAGCAGGCTCACGTCGCTGATGCCCCGATCAAAGCTGGTGCGGCTGCGAACGCCCGTCAGCGTCTGGGCCAGGGATCCGAGGCAGGTGCGTTCGGCCGTCTCCACCACCACGGCGGTGGCAGAGCCGCTGATCACGTTCGTGCCCAGAAAGCAGAGGTTGGGCAGATGCAGGGGGTCGTCGAGCGCCGTCGGCGGCTGCGGCAGGCTGCTGTGCTTTTCCACCGGCAGGGATTCGCCGGTGAGGGCCGCCTGGCTCACGTACAGATCCCTTGCGCCGAGCAGCCGCACATCGGCCGGGATCATGTCACCCGCCGACAGCAGCACCACATCGCCCGGCACCAGCCGGTCGATGGGAATCTCGCGCAGGCCGGGGGCATCGGCGCTCAGATGCAGGCCCAGGTCTGCCGCAAGACCGGGGCTGATGTCCTTGCGGGCATCATGGCGCCGCACGGTGGCGGTGGTGTGCACCAACTGACGCAGCGATTCGGCGGCCCGCAGTGATCGGTACTCCTGCGAAAAGCGCAGGATCACACTGAAGACGATCATGGCAAGGATGATCACCGCCGCCTTCCTGTCGCCCGTCAACAGCGACAGGGCCGCCAGGGAAGCCAGCAGAGCCACCAGCGGATTGCGGAACGTGCGCAGAAGCTGCACCGGTCCCGAGACGGGTTGGTCATGGGCGATGCGGTTGGCGCCCACCCTGGCGAGACGCAGGTCCGACTGCAGGTCGCTCAGGCCTTCGGCTGTGGTGTTCAGCCGGGCCAGCAGCGCTTCGGGGCTGTCACTGGCGGCCCTCAGCAGCTGATCGTGGACCGATGCCAACAGCTCTGGCGGTGGCGTCGGCGGCAGAGACAACCCCATCGGGCATCGCCCATCCCCTCCACGTTCACGGTCCCGGGGCCGACCGGAGCGGTGAGCGGCGCCAATGCCGCACAGACGGCAGCACAGACGGCCTCACGGAGCGGCGCCCCAACCACCGTTCAAGCCGGCCAGCGCCAGGCGGCCCGCTCCAGCACCGTCTGCCCCGGCAGCACCGTGGCCCCCAGCTCCCGCTCCAACCCCAACGGCCTGCAGCCCGGGGTCTGGGCCAGGGCGGCGATCAGGGGCTCGGCATGGGCGACCACCCACACCTGCGTGGTGTCAGCCACGGCGGCGATCAACCGCGCCAGGGGGTCCAGCAGGTCGGGGTGGAGGCTGTTCTCCGGTTCGTTGAGCACCAGCAGCGGCGGCAGCCGCGGGCTGAACAGCGCTGCCGCCAGCAGCAGGTAGCGCAGGGTGCCATCCGACAGCTCCGTGGCATCGAGGGGCCGCAGCAATCCCGGTTGATGGAACTGCAGGTGGAACACCGGCCGGTCGGTCGCCACGGTCAGACGGCAGCCGGGGAATGCATCGGCGATGGCGGCCTGGAAGCCATCGGCATCACCGATCTCGTGGATGGTCTGCACAGCGGCCGCCAGATCACCACCATCGCCGGCCAGGGACGGGGTCCGGGTGGCCATGCGCCCCACGCGTGCGGGAGCCTGGCGGTCGGTGCGGAAGCAGTCGTAAAAGCGCCAGCTCAGAATCGTGCGCCGCAGCTGGAACACCTCCGGGGCCTCAAGCGGATCAGACACGGCGGTGAACAGGCTCTCGTGGGGTGACACCTCGAGGGCGATGGGCTGGCTGCGCTGCCCTTCCCCGCAACGCTCCACCACCGCACCGGTGCGCTGGACGAGCAGGCTGCGGGGATGGAAGGGCCCACCGGCCCAGATCCACTCCCGCTTGATCTCTGGGTCTAGCAGGAAGGCACTGGTTTCGTCATCGGCCCGATAGCCCAGCTCGATGGCGTAGGAGAGGGTGTCACCGGCGATGCCCAGCCGCAGCCGAGCGCCCTCCCTCCGCATCGCCGAGGCGTTGCGCTCGGGCCCGGCCCAGAACACCGCAGGCAGGCCCCCTTCACCGGCCAGGGCCGCCACCAGATCACCCCGGGCGGCGGCGGCCACCAGGCCCAGCGACCGGTAGAGGTTGCTTTTGCCACAGCCGTTGGCACCGCACACCAGGGTGAGGCCCCCCAGGGGCAGGGTGAGCTGCTGCAGGGATCGGTAGCCGGCCACCGCCAGGTGGGTGAGGCTGTGGCGGCTGCGGTTCTCGGGCATCAGGGGGCCACCGGACCGAAGGTGATGGCAACCAAAGTCTGTCTGGTCGAGCATCAGCACCTGAGCAGCCTGAACAGACACGTCATCCAGGCATGGCGTCAGGACCGCCCGCCGCCAGCGAACGCAACTCAGGTCTTCAAAAGCAGCGCTGGGCGGCCCATTGCTGGTGGCCCCGACCCTCTCGGCAGATCCACTGCAACCTGGCCTGATTCAACCGCCAGAACTCACCATCAAGCACAAGCTTTGAGACGTAGCGAGAGCTACGGATCGAGTCATCCAGGCTACCGCCTGAGTCTGCATAGATCACGGTCGCTTCGCGTCCGGAAT
>JBMOIF010000067.1:0-12358 GCA_049317465.1 Prochlorococcaceae cyanobacterium
GGTTCAGCTGTTCATGTCTGATGCTCTGCCGCTGAACTATTGTGATCACCCCTCTGCGGCCGAACTGCCCAACCCCTTTGGTCGGTATCTGCTCCGCCTCGATCGTCTGCGCGACGTGGAGCCGTTTCTGGGTAGCCTTAGCCCCCTGCAACCCCTGCTTGCCGACGACGTTGCCTCCGGCTGGTGGTGTTACGGCCACGTCCGCCTGATCGGCTGCATTCGCCTGTCCTCCCTGGTGGCCCTGGGGCCCGGGCATGGCACCAGCCATGACCACAACGGCCTGATGGTCGTCCTCAATTACGGCGGTGAGATCGGCCTTGAGCAGGAGGGGCAGCACTGGCCCTGCCGGACGGGCGACTGCGTGGTGCTGCCGGGGGCCGAGGCCCGTTGGAGCGGGGGGCCCGCCAGCCTGGTGGTGTTTCTCCTGCAACCCGACCGGCTCCTGCGCTGTGGCACGGCCATGGCGGGCCTGGGGGATGCACCGGTCCACTGGACCCGACAGATCCAGCAGGGGCGGGGCTGGCGCAGCGTGACCGACGGCAGGCGGTCCTCGCTGCAGCAGGCGCTGCGTCAGGCGTTGCACTGGAGCTGCGAACTGGGGGAGATCAGCCCCGCTCTGGTGGATCGGTTGCCGGTTGACGAGCTCATCCATGGCCTTGTGGCGGCGTTGCTGTTCGAAGACCTGCGCCGCGAGGGGGCCGTCGAGCGGCTTCAGCTGCGGGAACGCACGGGACGCGACAGCTTCGATGAATTGCTGACCTACATCCGCCAGCACCTCGACGAACCCCTCAACCTCACGGCCCTTGAGCAGCGGAGTCACTACTCCCGTCGTGCCCTCCAGTACGCCTTCCGGGATCGGCTGGGCTGCACCGCCACCCAGTGGATCCGCACCCAACGCCTGGATCTGGCCCATCGGCTGCTGCAGACCCCGCTGGCCGATCAAACCGTCGGCCAGATCGCCCGCGCCTGCGGCTACCGCAGCCTCAGCCTGTTTTCGGTCGAATTTCGCCAGCGGTTCCACGTGCGGCCCTCGGATCTGCTGCGTGAAGCCCGCCAGCGCCTGGCCGACGCCGGCGGCGACACATCGCACGAGCTCTCTCCTGGGGGCTAGGGCCCTGCCGGCGGCGGCGCGGCATCCCCGCAGCGACGTTTCGCCATCCGCCGCGGGCGCCCGTAACCGATGGGGACGACGCCCATCCAGGCCATGGTCCACCCGATCGATCCGGCCCGCGGCAGCCATCGGGCCCGCCAGGAGGGGCTTGACCCCGGCCTGCACTCCGACCCCTACCGCGACGAGGCCCACTGGCCTGATCCCTGCCTTTGCCCCGACTGCGGCGCTGTGTATCACCAGGGGCGCTGGCAATGGGCGGAAGCCCTGCGCGTCGAACCCCAGCGGCAGCGCTGTCCCGCCTGTCGTCGGCTGCATGACAGGCATCCGGCGGCGGCGCTGCATCTGCATGGCCAGAGCCTCGATGCCCACTGGCCCGAGATGCAGCGCCTGGTGCAGCACCTGGCCGAACGGGAGGGCACCGAGCATCCGCTGGAGCGGATCATGGACATCCACCATCCCCACCACGCTCCGGCGGGGGAACGGCAGCTCACCTTCACCGGCACCCATCTGGCCCACGGGGTGGCGACGGCACTCCAGCAGGCCTACGGCGGCCAGCTGCAGGCCCGTTATCCCGAGGGAGACACGATGCTGCGCATCGACCTGCGCCTGGGGAACGGCCGTGCCAAGCCAGAGCTGCTGCTCACCAGCCCTGGTTTTGCCGAGGGGGAGACGATCCCCCGGCGCCACACCGCCTGGGGGCGCAACCTGTCTCCGGCCCTGCACTGGAGCGGCGAACCGCAGGGCACCAAGAGTTATGTGCTGATCTTCGATGATCCCGATGCCGGTGCGGTCCCCTGGCTGCACTGGCTGCTCGTCGACATCCCCGCCGGTGTGCACCATCTGCCCGAAGGGCTCGAGCCGACGGCCGAACTCGCCCGTGGCGCCCGCTACCAGGGTCCCCAGCCGCCGGCGGGACCGCCCCACCGCTACCGCCTGCGGCTGCTGGCCCTCGACCGTCGGCTGGGGCTGCCCGCCGGGGCCGGCCTGGCGATGGTCGAGGAGGCCATGGCCGGCCATGTGCTGGCCGAGGCCTGCCTCCAGGGCACCGTGGGCGTCCCCTCGTCACGGCATGGCGGCCATGCCGACACCCTCACCGTCGGAGCGGATGTGGCCGCCGCGGTGGTCGCCGATCCCGCTGCCATCCGCGACAGCGTGCACCGCATCACCCTCCAGGCCCTGGCTGAGGGCCACCTCGACCGGGAGGCGATCCGTGCCCTCCTCGCCGCTGAGGTGGCCGCCGCCAGCGCGGCGGCGCCGGTGGCCAGCGACAGCCGTCGTGCCCTGCGGGATGCGGTCGCCGGGCTCGAGTCGGCCCTGGCGGTGGCGGCCGAAGCCCTGCTGCTGGCCCTGCATGAGGCGGCGGGACGGTCGGGCAGCTTCAGCCGCAGCTTCCTCCGGGGCCGCCAGCATGATCTGGGTCTGCTGGAGGCCATGTTCCTGGAGGCCCTGCAGCAGGGGGGCCAGGACGCCGCCGGCTTTGTGAACCAGACCCTGCTCGAGCTGGCTGACCATGGCCGCCATTCCGGCACCGCCGTGGGCCAGCGGGTCCGTCAGGGCTGGGATGACCTCAGCCGGGCCCTGGCCGAGCACCTCGATGATCGTCTGGAGCAGGGTGTGGATGCGCTGCAGCACCAGCAGCTGCTGCTGGCGGCCATCGTGTCGGGCGTCATCGAAGGGTTGGTGGACCGTCTGGCCGCCGCTCAGTGAGCGCTGCCATCGCGCATGCGCCGCACGAATTCGGCCTCGGCCTCGGGGGGGGCCAGGGCACCATCCTCGACGATGATGATGCGGTCGGCCACGTCAAGGATCTTGTTGTCGTGGGTGACCATGATGATCGTGGTGCCGTCGCGGTCAGCCATCTCCTTCATCAGATCCACCACCGTTCGACCCGACTCCTTGTCGAGGGCTGCGGTTGGTTCATCCCCCAGCACGATGCGGGGTCGGCTCACCAGGGCCCTGGCGATCGCCACCCGCTGGCGCTGGCCGCCGGAGAGGTTGGCGGGGAAGTAATCCACCCGCTCGCCCAGGCCGACCCGCTCCAGCATCTCCGCAGCCAGACGGTCCAGGTCCTGCTCGAGATAGCGGTCGTGCAGTTCGAGCGACAGCCGCACATTGCGACGGGCGTTGAGAAACATCATCAGGTTGTGGGCCTGAAAAATGAATCCCACATTCAGCCGCAGCTGTGCCAGATGTTCCTTCGATGCACCGTTCAGCTCCTGCCCCAGAATTCTGAGGCTGCCGTCCTGGCACGAGCGCAGGCCCCCCAGCATCGTCAGCAGCGTGGTCTTGCCGGAACCCGAGGGTCCCGTGCAGATCACAATCTCGCCGGGATGGATGTCGAGCGAGATGTCGCGCAGGGCATGTTTGCGTGACTCGCCGCTGCCGAACCAGTGGTTGACATGGCGCAGGGAGATGACGGGTTCAGATGCCATGGATCTCAGAAGACATCTGCGGGGTCAAGCTGCACCAGTTTGCGGGTGGCCAGGGCTCCGGAGCCCACGCACATCACAAAGGTGAGCAGCAGCACCTGCAGGGCCCGTTCGAGGGTCATAAACACCGAGAGCTTCGTGACCGTCGCCAGCAGCCAGTAGAGACCCATCGACGAGAGCACCCCCGGCACAAAGCCCACCAGGGCCAGAATGGCACTTTGCTGAATCACCACGCTGATCACATACAGATCGGTGTAGCCCATCGCCTTGAGCGTGGCGTACTGCGGCAGAGAGTTCATGACATCTCCGAACAGAATCTGATAAACGATGATGCTGCCCACCACAAACCCCACCAGCACGCCGAGGCTGAAGATGAAACCCACCGAAGAGTTGCGTTTCCAGTAGTTCAGTTCCACGGTCTCCAGTTCCTGGCGGGTCAGCACCTTCACGACCCCGGGCATCAGCGGTTGCAGGGACTGCTGCACGCTGCGGGCATCGACCCCAGGCTTCAGCTGGATCAGCCCCAGCTGGATGTGGCGCGGATCGGCCGAGGGAAACAGAAAGAAATAGGTGCTGTCGCTCACGATCAGGTTGGCCTCGGCCGAGAACGTGGCCCCCAGTTCCACCGTGTCGACGATGCGCAGCTGCTTCTGGTTGACTTCGACCGAGGCTGATCCCTGCTGCGCCACCGTGGCGGCGATGGCGCCGTATTGGGCCTTGGCGCGGCGGTCGAAGAGGGCGTTGCGCAGGGGCTGCAGCCGGCTCACGTCCCGTTCCAGTTCTGGAAAGGCGAGCGAGGGGCGGGCCAGGTTGATGCCATACACGCTGACGTCGAACGATCGGCGTGTCTCGGGGGTGATCCAGGTGGCGCGTGCGATCCGCAGGGGGGCCACCCCCTCGACTCCGGCCACCCCCAGGGCCTGGTACAGGCGGCTGCGGTCAAACGTCTGCAGGGCGCCCAGATTGCTGTAGCCGGCACTCACCATCACCAGGTCAGCCCGCAGTTTCTGTATCGGCTTGCGCTGGCTGTTGTAGATGCTGTCCAGGAGACCCAGCTGGAAGAACATCAGCAGGTTCGAGAAACTGACCCCCGCCAGGGCAATGGACAGCTTGACGGGGTTGTGGCTCACCTGCAGCCAGGCCACGGGTGTGCGACGCAGCAACCGGCGCAGGTTCAGAGTCATGGCTTCGGCGCGGCGGCGGCGGCATCGAACACCACGTTCACCTGCAGATTGGAGCCGTAACTGAGCCTGCGCTGCTGTTCAGGAGTCGGATGAAGCTGCAGCCGCACCTCAAAGACGCGTTGATCCATGTTCTCGCCGGGCGTGCCGGCGAAGGTGCTCTGCCGCTGCACCTGGGGCAGCACTTTGGTCAGGGTTGCCCGCAGGCTGCCTTCGAAGCCGTCGGCTGTGATGGTCGCCCCCTGGCCGATCGAGAGCCGTCCCATGTCGGTCTGGTAGACCTCAGCGAGCACGATCATGGCTTCGGTGTCGGCCATCTCGAGCAGGCCGTTTTCGCCGATGCGGTCACCGGGGCGGGCGAAGATCTTGAGGATGCGGCCGTTCTGGGGGGCGCGAACGGTGGCGAAGTCAAATTCCTGCCGGGCCCGTTCGCGGCTGGCCTCGGCCTTGCGCAGCTCACTGCGGGCGGTCAGCACATCCTCGGGCCTCACCTCGCGGATCTTCTCCAGCGTCTGACGGGCGCTCTCGATCTCCGACCGCAGGCGGGCCTCGGTGGCGGAACGGTTCTCGATCGCCTTGGCCAGTTCGGCCTGGGTCGTGGTCGCGCGGGTGCGGTAGCGGTCACGCTGGAGCTCCGACACACCGCCTGCGGCGAAGAGGCGGTCGTACCGCTCCCGCTCGATGCGGGCTTCCTCGGCGGAGGCCCGGGCCTTGCTGATTGCCTGTTCCTGGGTGAGCTGTTCCCCGGCGAGCTGTCGCTCGAGGCTCTGCACCTGATACTCCTGGGCGCGGATCTCCCCCTGCTTGGCTCCCGCCTGCACCTGGGCCAGCTTGCTGCGGTTGACGGCCACCAGCTCGTTGGCTTCGTCCAGTGCCGCCTTGAGGCTGCCGTAACTGTTGAGGGTCGCCAGCGGCTGGCCCTGCTTCACCACATCTCCTTCGCGCACCAGCAGGGTCTCGATGCGGTCGCCGCTCACCGAGGCCGCCACCGACACCCGCCGGATGTCGGATTCGGGCTGCAGCCGCCCCAGGGCCGAGACCTGCCGCGGCGCCGCGGCTGGCGCGGGGGGCTCCCGGCGTGGCTGGCAGGCGCCGAGCAGGCCCAGCGGTGTCGCCAGGCCCAGCAGCAGGCTCAGAAGCGAGAGGCGGGTGATGGGGTGGGTTCGAGACCCACCTCCACCTCGAGGTGCTGGTCGGGACGACCGGTGATCAGCATCGCCGGACGCTGACGGGTGGCGATTTGCCAGAGCCAACGGGTGAGCAGGGCGACGCGGTTTTCATTCTCGGGGATGAAGGCCAGGTGAGCCAGCCCCCAGAGCACCCAGCCGATGAAGCCGGTGAACCGCAGTCCCCGCAGGTCGGCCACGGCCCACAGCGGACCGATCACGGCCATCGAGCCGAGATCGAACCAGCGGAACGGTTCGGCCCGCCGACCGTCGAGTTCGGCGAGCAGGTCTCTGGCCACCCAGCCGCCCATCTGCACCGCCGGACCGGCCATCCCGGGCAGGGGGCGCTCCTCACCCGGCGGCCGATAGCAGCAGGTGTCGCCCACCACCCGGATCTCGGGATGGTTCGGCAGGGAGAAGTCGGCCAGCACCTCCACCCGACCGCCCCGGTCGGTGGCGCAGCCGGTGCGTTCGGCCAGCAGCTTGCCCAGGGACGATCCCCGCACGCCGGCGGTCCAGCAGACCGTGGCGGCCTCGATCTGGCGAGGGGCATGCTCCCGCCGCAGCCGCACCCGCCCGGCCTCGATCCCTTCGACCATCGAATTGAGCAGCAGCACCACGCCCTGGCTGCGCAGATATTCGGCGGCCTCCGCCGCCAGCCGGCTGTCCATGGCGGGCAGCACCCGCTGCACCGCATCCACGAGCACCACCCGGCACAGGGAGGGATCGAGACGCTTGAAATCACGGCGGATGGCGCTCTGCATCATCTCGACCACGGAACCGGCCAGTTCGCAGCCGGCCGGACCGGCCCCCACCACCACCACCGTCTGCAGGTAGCGCTGGCGCGAACGGTCCGTCGTCTGTTCGGCCTCCTCGAGGGCGGTCAGCAGCCGGCGCCGGATCTCCTGGGCGTGCTCCAGCACCTTCATGGGGGGGGCCAGGGGCCGCCACTCCTCATGGCCGAAGTAGGCACTGCCGGAACCGGTGGCCAGCACCAGCCGGTCGTAACCGATCCGACGATCGTTGCACATCAGCTCGCAGCGGTCGGGGTCGATGTCGGTGACTTCCCCCAGCAGCACCCGCACGTTGGGGGCCTGGCCCACCATCTGACGCAGGGGGGAGGCCACGTCGGCCGCCGAGACCAGCCCGGAGGCCACCTGATACAGAAGGGGCTGGAAGAGATTGAAATTGCGCTTGTCGATCAGGGTGACCCGCACCGCCTGATGGCTGAGGCTGTGGCAGATCTTGAGGCCGGCGAAGCCACCGCCCACAACGACCACATGGGGCCAGGCTTCCATGCCGGTGGCCTCCGGGTCGGTCGTGACGGGGGCAGACGCCAGAACCATGGGGTCTCGTGCGACGAAGCGTGAGGTTATCGGGCCGTCAGGACCTTCGGCGCTGCACGCGCTGCAGATCGTGCAGCCCTTCAAGCTGGTTGTGAACACTCACCAGCTGAGCCTGGATGTGCTCGGTGTTCTGCAGCTGAACCAGGTGCTGCAGCACCGACTGGATGTGATCCTTGCAGTCGATCAGCCGATGGCAGGCCGCGGTGCCGGGCTCGTAGGGCATGGTGCGTGGTGGACGATGGCGGGGAGATGCCGCAGACATAGCCCGGGTGCCGTGGGCGATGCGGTGTCATCGGCTGCTGTTCAGCACGGCATGGATGTAGGTGGGGTCCAGCCAGCAGCGCGGCAGCGTTTCGCCAGAGGGAAAACGCAGGTCGTCCTTGACGAAGGGTTCCGGGTCCTGCAGCTCCTCGCCGGCGTGCAGGCGCCCCTCGACCCGCGGGCAGAAGGGGTTGAACAGCTGGGCCGGTTGCAGCACCTCCACCAGGCTGCCGTGGGGGAGCGAGAGCAGGAACATCGAGGCCCGGCGTCGTGTGACCTGGTTCTGTTACCCGCGGCGGCGGGACGGGACGGTAAATTCCCCCAAGTGTCAGGAACTCCTCACATGGAGGTTGTGGGACTTGACGACACCTGCCTGAAGTGGGAGTCGAACGGCGAATTGTCGCCGGTGGATCAGCAGCGCATCCTCGCGCGCCTCTCCAGCGCCGATCCCCTCGGCGCCGACCTGCTGAGCTGTCCGATGGAGAACCCGTCTCCGGCTGCTCCATGACAGGCCCCATTGCCCTCCCTGCCATCACCTGACCGCCGAGCAGCGCTGCTCGTGATGCCACAGCCCCAGGCCCGGGCCGGTCCATCACAGGGGGCCGGCGGCGCGTCGCCCACCCCGAGATCGAAGCGGAAGAGCGCCTCCTGGCAGTATCGGCTGCGAAAGGATTCGGTGTCGACCGGGCCCAGATCGGCGGCGATCAGCAACGGTGGCGAAGACGGCAGCATGGTCCGGACGGCGACAGTGCGGCCATCCTGGGGCCAGTCTGAGCCCGGCATGCCCGTCCCCGCCCCCCTGGTGGCCACCGCCCGTCGCCTCTGGCATTGCCAGTGGCAGAGGCTCATGGACGGTCTGGCCGCCGCTGGCCCAGAGGGTGACTTCCAGCGGCGGCCCACCCAGTTCTGCGACGGCATCGAGGCCGTTGATCCCCAGGCCCTGGCGGAGCCTCGGCTCGTGGTGGGCCGCAGCTGTCCCTGGGCCCATCGCCTCTGGCTCCTGCGCAGCCTGCGGGGGCTGGAGCCGACCCTGGCCCTGACGATTGCCGAACCGGATCCGGCCGGCGGCCGCTGGCTTCTGCCGGAGTCGCTGCATGGTTGCCGCACCCTGGCTGAGCTCTACCACCGCTGTGGCGGCGACCGGCGGCGGCGGGCCACGGTGCCCCTGCTGGTCAGCGGCAACGGCGGGGGGCTGCGGCTGATCGGCAATGACAGCGCCGCCCTGCTGCCCCTGCTGGACCGCTGGCCGGCGGACCGTCCTCCCCTGGAACCTCCGCAGCGCCCTGCCGCCGAGCGCGAGCTCAGCCGCCTCTGGGCCGAGCGGCTGCAGGATCACGTCAACGACGGTGTGTACCGCTGCGGCTTCGCCCGCACCCAGGCGGCCTACACCCGGGCGGCCACGGCACTCTTCACGACGCTGGAGGCCCTGGAGCAGCACCTGACCGATGCGGGGCCCTGGATCGCCGGCGACCAGCCCAGCCTGGCAGACGTGCGCCTGTTTCCGACCCTGATCCGCTGGGAGGCCGTGTACGCGCCGCTGTTCGGCTGCAGCCGCCGCCCCCTCTGGTCGTTCCCCGCCCTCTGGCGCTGGCGTGCCCGCTTCCACGCCCTTCCCGGCGTGGCCGGCACCTGCTGGCCGGAGGCGTGGCGCCGTGATTACTTCGGTGCCCTCTTCCCGCTGCACCCCTCAGGACTGGTGCCCGAGGGCCCTGACCTGGCACGGCTGGTGGCTGCTGTGCCGCCCGCGGTCGCCACAATGTCCCCATGACGCAGCTTCCGGTGCACCGCGAAGGGGTCTACGGGCCCTACGTCGTCGAGGCTCACCACCGTCGCGAGGTGTGGGCGTACCGCACGGCCCTGCTGCTGCTGGCCCTGGCCCAGCTGGGTCTGCTGCTGCAATGGCGCCTGTGCGGCTCGGCCCTGCTGTGGCCCTGGCTGCTGGCGATGGTCGTCTGCCTCGGGGCGGCCCTGCAGTGGGTGCACATCTATCTGATCCCCCTGCACCGTGCCCTGCAGCTCTTCTGGCTGCTGGGCAGCCTGGGCATCGCGGTCCTGGCTGTCAGCGCTGGACCGGCCGGGATCCTGCCGACCCTGCGGCAGCAGCCCCTCTGGATCCTGGCCGTGGGTCCGTTCTTCGCTGCCCTCACCGGCCTGGGGTTCAAGGAGTTCTTCTGCTTCCGTCGGCCCGAGGCCATCGGTCTCACCCTTCTGCTGCCGCTGCTGCTGCTCGGGCGGCTGCTGGGGCTGCTGCCCGACGCCGTCGCCGGCCCCCTGCTGGCCGGCGAGGCGCTGCTGCTGCTGGTGCTGGCCCTGCGCAAGCTGCCGGTTGACTTCGAGGCCGATCTCGGGGACCTGAGCGTCTTCTCCCGCCTCGCCGATCCCCACTGACGGGGAGCGCCCCATACAAGAAAACCCCCGCACGGCGGGGGTTTTCTCGGAGCAGCCGGGTGACACGGGCGTGGCACGGGCGCTCTGGGGTGGCCGACGCGGGGGCTGCACGTCGCCGGTCATCTCCGTTGTAGACAGAAGCGTCAACGGCAGGCCGGACGGTGGGCATTTTGTTACCGAACGGGAACACAGCTCCTGGGGGAGCGCCCCTGCCCTGGGCCGATCTCGAAGCCCTGGCCCCGCCGGAACCCGATCGGAGCGAAGGGCCCGCCAGTGCCCAGGCCCGCTGGCGCCCTTTCGGCCAGCCCAGGGAGGCGGTGCGGGTGGTGCTGATCCGTGATCACCACGCCTGGTGTCCTTACTGCCAGAAGGTCTGGCTCTGGCTCGAGGAGCGGCGGGTGCCCTACGGCGTCGAGACCGTTTCGATGGTCTGCTATGGCAGCAAGGAAGCGTGGTATTCCCGTCTGGTGCCGTCGGGAATGCTGCCGGCCCTGGTGCTGGACGGTCGGTTGATCACCGAGAGCGATCGCATCCTGGCGGCCCTGGAAGAGACCTTCGGCCCGCTGGGGTTCCCCCTTGACGATCCGGCGGTGGAGCGGCTGCGCCGGCTCGAGCGGGATCTGTTCCGGGCCTGGTGCGGCTGGCTCTGCGGCCAGGCTCCCGATTCCGTCGCCGCCGCCGACTACGACCGCTGGGCCGGGCGCTTCGACGCCGCCCTCGGTGCCGCCGGCGACGGCCCCTGGCTGCTGGATGACTTCAGCAGCGCCGACGTGGTGGCCATCCCGTTCCTGGAACGGATGCAGGCCAGCCTGCTCTACTACAAGGGTTACGACCTGCGCGGCCGCTGGCCGGCGATCGATCGCTGGTTCCAGGCGCTGGAGGGGCGACCCCCGTGGCGGGGCAGCCGCAGCGATCACCACACCCACGCCCACGACCTGCCCCCCCAGATGGGTGGATGCTTCAGCAACGGCAGCCCGGAGGCCCTGGCCTGGGCGCGGCGCATTGACCATGGCCCCTGGGATGGGCTGAACGATGCCGCGGGGGAGGTCGGTCCCGCTGATGCCGCCGAAGCCCTCGGCCGCGTGCTGCGCCACCGCCAGACCCTGCTGCAGGTCCGCCCCGACCTGAGCGACGCCGCCCTGCGGGCCGCCCTCACCCGCCTGGTGACGGGGAGCCCCTGCCCGCCACCGGCCGGCAGCGCCGCGGGGCTGCGCAGCCTGCGCGACCGCGTCTGCGTTCCCCGCGACATGGGGGTGCTGGCCGCCAGGGCCCTGCGGCAGGCCCTGGAGGACACGGCCGCCCTGGACGGGAATGCCCAGGGGGAGCCCCTGCCCCGCCGTCACCGTCATGACCAGGATCCACGGCCCTTTCGCCCCACCACCGCAGGTTTACCCCACACTGGATCGTGACCTTCCCGTGACCATGACCCATCCCCGCCGGCGCTGGCTGCTGCTGCTCGTGCCGCTGCTGCTTGTCCCGGCCGTGGCCCTGCGGGCCGAGCCCGTGCCCATCCCGAGCCAGGGACTGCCCACCCCCGAGGCTGCCCTGCCGATCGACGGTGCCCCCCTGGATCCGCGCATCGTCGGTCCGCTGCTGGCGCGGATGCTGAACCAGGTCGAGGCTCCGGCGGCGGCGCGACCGCTGCTCGACACCCTCCGCCGCGGAATGGAGCGGGGCGGCCTCAGCGCCGATGAGGTGACGGGGTTGCAGCGGGGCCTGCTGGGACTGATCCAGAGCCTTCCTGCCGCCATGGGCGGCAGGCCCTGAGAGGCAGCGGCCACACAAGGTAAACTCGCCCGGTCCCTCGGGTGGCCCCGCTGCCTGAGCCCTCCCTCCCTGAGGTATCCCATGGCACTCGTCCCCCTTCGACTGCTGCTCGATCACGCCGCCGAGAACGGTTACGGCATTCCGGCGTTCAACGTGAACAACCTGGAACAGGTTCAGTCGATCATGGAGGCTGCCTACGAAACCGACAGCCCCGTCATCCTGCAGGCCTCCCGCGGTGCCCGTCAGTACGCCGGCGAGAACTTCCTGCGTCACCTGATCCTGGCCGCCGTCGAGACCTATCCCGACATCCCCGTGGTGATGCACCAGGACCACGGCAACAGCCCTGCCACCTGCTTCGGCGCCGTCACCAACGGTTTCACCTCAGTGATGATGGACGGCTCCCTGGAGGCCGACGCCAAGACCCCGGCCTCCTACGAGTACAACGTGCGCGTCACCAAGGAGGTGGTCGACGTCGCCCACAGCGTTGGTGTCAGCGTCGAGGGTGAACTGGGCTGCCTCGGTTCCCTCGAGACCGGCAAGGGTGAGGCCGAGGACGGCCACGGCTTCGAGGGCGCCCTCTCCCACGATCAGCTGCTGACCGATCCCGCCGAAGCCGCCGACTTCGTCGCCAAGACCAACGTTGATGCCCTCGCCATCGCCATCGGCACCAGCCACGGCGCCTACAAGTTCACCCGCAAGCCCACCGGTG
>JBMOIF010000068.1:0-11303 GCA_049317465.1 Prochlorococcaceae cyanobacterium
AGGCCGAGCGCCAGGCGGCCCTCAAGGCCGAGGCCATGGCCTTCCGCACCGCCCTTGACACCATCGGCCGGCTCACCATCCGCAAGCAGACCGGCGGTGATGGTGTGTTGTTCGGAACGGTGACCAACGCCGACGTGGCCGAGCTCATCGAAGCGGCCACCAAGCGCAGCCTCGACCGCCGCGACATCGAGGTGCCCGAAGTGCACCGCATCGGCAACTACAAGGTGCAGGTGAAGCTGCACCCCGAGGTGGTGGCCGAGGTCAACCTTGAGGTCGTCGGCAGCTGACCGTCACACAGGGCAGCATGGAGACCCCCTCGCCCCTCCGGTGAGCCATGGTCTCCATGCCCCAGTCCGCGTCCGAACAGGATCGTCCCCGGCGGCAGGGCCGGGACGGCGCCGGTCGGGATGGTGGAGATCTTTTTGAGGCTCTGCCCGACCAGGTGCCGCCCCAGAACCTCGAGGCCGAGGAGGTTGTGCTGGGCGGCATCCTGCTCGACCCCGACGCCATCGGCCGGGTGGCCGACATCCTGCAGCCCGAGGCCTTCTACCTGGGGGCCCACCGGGAGATCTACCGCACGGCCCTGATGCTGCACAGCCAGGGCAAACCCACCGACCTCACGGCGATGGGGGCCTGGCTGGCCGACACCGGCCAGCTCGAGAAGGTGGGGGGCACGGCCCGGCTCAGCGAACTGGTCGACCGCACCCTCAGCACCGCCTCCCTCGAGACGGTCGCGCGCCTGGTGATGGACAAGCACCTGCGGCGGCAGCTCATCCGTTCCGGCAACAACGTCATCCGGCTCGGCTTCGATCAGAGCAAGCCCATGGAGCAGGTGCTGGATGAGGCCGAACAGGAGATCTTCGCCATCAGCCAGTCCAAGCCCAGCGCCGGACTGACGCCGACCGCCGCGATCCTCACCAGCACCTTCAACGAGATCGAGAGCCGCTCCCTGGGCACCTCGGTGGCCGGCATCCCGGTGAACTTCTACGACCTGGATGCCATCACCCAGGGCCTGCAGCGGTCGGATCTGATCATCGTGGCCGGCCGGCCGGCCATGGGCAAGACCTCGATCGTGCTCAACATCGCCAAGAACGTGGCCCAGCTCCACGATCTGCCGGTGTGCGTGTTCAGCCTCGAGATGAGCAAGGAACAGCTCACCTACCGCCTCCTGTCGATGGAGGTGGGCATCGAGAGTGGCCGGCTGCGCACCGGACGGCTGCAGCAGGAGGAGTGGCCCCTGCTCGGGCAGGCCATCAACACCCTCGGCCAGCTGCCGGTGTTCATCGACGACAAGCCCAACGCCGGCGTGCTCGAGATGCGCTCCCTCTGCCGGCGGCTGATGGCCGAACAGGGCCGTGATCTGGGCCTGGTGGTGATCGACTACCTGCAGCTGATGGAAGGGTCGACCCCCGACAACCGGGTGCAGGAACTGTCGCGCATCACCCGCGGCCTCAAGGGCATGGCCCGGGAGCTGAACGTGCCCGTGATGGCCCTGTCTCAGCTCAGCCGGGGGGTCGAGGCCCGCACCAACAAGCGGCCGATGCTGAGCGATCTGCGTGAATCGGGCTCGATCGAGCAGGACGCCGACCTGGTGCTGATGATCTACCGCGACGAGTACTACAACCCGGACACACCGGACCGGGGCATCACCGAAGTGATCGTGACCAAGCACCGCAACGGCCCCGTCGGCACGGTGAAGCTGCTGTTCGAGCCCCAGTTCACCCGCTTCCGCAACCTGGCGGCGCCTTACCAGTAGCCCACCCCCAGGGACTGGCCCACATAACGCTCCTGCAGCGGGGCGTTCAGCAGTTGCGCCTGGCCCGCTCCCGGATTCCACCAGGCCATCTGGGTCGAGCCTCCGCCGTCGAGGTTGAGGCCGTCCCAGGCGCCGAAGCCCTGCAGCACCGCCCCCACCTCCCACGCTGTCGCCCCTACCAGACCACCGGGGGCACCCAGGTCGATGCGCCGGTCCAGGGTGAGCAGCAGCAGCTGACGGCCGTCGGCGCTCAGCCCCAGGCCCGTGCGGGCCGACTGGGTGATGGCATCACCCTGCACGATCCCCTGGCGCAGCACCTGGCTGAAGCCCGCCACGGCCACCTCAAGGCCGGTGGGATCAAGGCCCGTCGGGGCCACCGGCAGGATGCGGGCGCCACTGAGGGGGTCCCGCAGGAACACCGGGGCGGTGGGGGCACCACTGCCGGAGCTGACCAGCACCCCGGCATGGACCGCCAGCCCGCGCAGGTCGGTGGGCACCGAACGGCTGGCGTCGGTCAGGCGGAAGCCGTCGGCGTTGACGGCCACCGCCAGGGGGGTGGGGCCGCCGCGGCTGGCGTTGACGGCCCCCTGGCTGGTGTGGGTGAGGGTCTCGCGCTGGCCGTCGATCCAGCCGTCGATGCGGCCGCTGCTCCAGAGGCGCAGGCCGGGGGTCGCCAGGTCGATGCGCAGGCAGGTGGCCGCCAGGGGCCTCACCCCCGGCACCGTCACCTGCGCCAGCTGCACGCCGGGGGCACCGGCCAGGGGGACCGCGGTGGTCCAGTCGTAACTCCAGTCGCCCTGGGTGTCGAGGCGGAAGGGGCGGGGGGCGCTGGCGGGGCCCACCCAGCCGGCGCCATCCACCACCCGGGCCGTGAGGGCCAGGTCGCGACCGGGACTGGCCGGCAGGTCAAGGCTGGCGCTCCAGGTGCGGGTGGTGGCGTTGACCGTCGCCACGGCCAGCCGCTGGTCGCCGTCGAACACCACCACCTGCTCGCCGCGGCCGAGGGCCGCCGCCACGGTGCCGCGCACCGTCGGGGTGGCGTCGTCGCTGGCGACACCCGGGGCGACGCTGCCGCTGACGGGGCCGGCGTCATCGAGCACATCGGTGATGGCGACGGCGGTGGTGGGGGCCACGGTGTCAAGAAAGAAGCTGCGAACCGGCGAGAGGGGCCCACGGTTGCCGGCCTCGTCCCGCACCGCCACCGCCACCGCGATGGTGCTGCCGGCACTGGCGGGCAGGTTCAGCTGCAGGCTCCAGCCGAGGCGGTCGGCATCGGGAACCCCCAGCCCCAGCACCTTGCTGCCCTGGAGCACCACCACCTGTTCATCGGCCGCCAGGGCTGCCGAGAGGCGGCCGCGCAGCAGCGGCCGCGGATCGCCGGTGGTGCCCACGGGCACCTGGTCGAGACTGGCGATGGTGGTGGGGGCGCTCCGGTCGAGGCGCACGGTCAGCCCCGCCGACGGTGACGAGAGCCAGCCGGCGGCATCCCGCTGGCGCACCTGCACGGTCTGCAGGCCATCGGCACTGAGGCTGAAGCCACCGCCGACGCCGGCGGTCCAGGTCAGGCCGCCGTTCACGGTCCATTCCCAGGTGGCGCCGGTCTCCAGCCCCGTGACCCGCAGGCGTGGATCGGCGGTGACCCGGTCGGTGGCGCTGGAGCCGGTGTCGACCACCAGCGCCGCCTGGGGCGCCAGCGGCGCCGTGGTGTCGAGGCGGAAGCTCCAGCCGGCGGAGAGGGGACCGGCCAGCCCCGTGGGTCCCACCAACCGGGCGGTGAGGGTGTAGGCCGTGCCCGGGGTGGGCGGCAGGGCCAGGCGAAACGACCAGGCCGTGGTCAGGGGGTCGATGGCGGCCTCGCCCAGCACCCGTCCACCGGCCAGGATCTGCAGTCGCTCATCGGCCGCCGCCGCCGCCTCCAGACGCCCCTGGAGCAGGGGAGTGGCATCGGGGATGACGGCGCCGGCCGGAGCCGACCAGGGGGCCGGCACGCCGTCGTCGACCAGCAGCGCCAGGATCAGGGGACGCGCACCCGGGGCAGTGACCATGGAACAGCCGTGGTGAGGGAGTTCATCCAAGGGCAGCCCCACGGGCGGTGCCCCATCACTCACCTGAGAGACAGCCCATAGATTGAAGAACAGGCAGCACCCGCTCCCACCGTCGCGGGGCATCGAGGGCGTGAACGACCACAGCGACGACCACAGCCACAGCGACCCCTTCTGCGAACACTTCGAGGTGATCGTGGTGGGCGGCGGCCATGCGGGATGCGAGGCGGCCCTCACGGCCCTGCGGCTGGGACGGCGCACCGCCCTGTTCAGCCTCAACCTCGACCGCATCGCCTGGCAGCCCTGCAACCCTGCCGTGGGCGGACCGGCCAAGAGTCAACTGGTGCATGAGGTCGATGCCCTCGGCGGTGTGATCGGCCGGCTGGCCGACGCCACCGCCCTCCAGAAACGGGTCCTCAACGCCAGCCGGGGGCCGGCGGTCTGGGCCCTCAGGGCCCAGACCGACAAGCGGGCCTACAGCCGCGCCATGCTCGCCCTGCTGCATGCCAGCGACGGTCTGGCCCTGCGGGAGGCGATGGTCACCGACCTCGAAGTCGAGGGTGACCCCGCCAGCGGCGACGCCCGCGTCGTGGGGGTGCGCACCTTCTTCGGCAGCAGCTACCGGGCTGACGCCGTGGTGCTGACGACAGGCACCTTTCTGGGGGGGCGCATCTGGGTGGGCGACCGCTCGATGGCTGCCGGCCGCGCCGGCGAGCAGCCGGCCGAGGGCCTCACCGAAGCCCTGCAGCGGCTGGGGTTCCGCATGGAACGGCTCAAGACCGGCACGCCGGCGCGGGTGGACCGGCGCACGGTGGCGCTCGATCGCCTCGAGGCCCAGCCCAGCGACGCGGCCGACCGCTTCTTCTCGTTCGACCCCCTGGCCTGGCACAGCGGCGAGCAGATGGACTGCCACATCACCCGCACCACCGGGGACACCCACCGCCTGATCCGCGAGAACCTGCACCGCACCCCCATCTACGGCGGCTTCATCGACAGCCGGGGCCCGCGCTACTGCCCCTCGATCGAAGACAAGATCGTGCGCTTCGCCGACAAGGACTCCCATCAGATCTTCCTCGAACCCGAAGGCCGGGACACCCCTGAGCTGTACATCCAGGGCTTCTCGACCGGCCTGCCCGAATCCCTGCAGCTGGAGCTGCTGCGGACACTGCCCGGCCTCGAGCGATGCGTGATGCTGCGACCGGCCTATGCCGTCGATTACGACATGCTGCCGGCCACCCAGCTGTTGCCGTCGCTGATGACCCGGCGGGTGCGGGGACTGTTCACGGCGGGGCAGCTCAACGGCACCACCGGCTACGAGGAAGCCGCCGCCCAGGGCCTGGTGGCCGGCCTCAATGCCGCCCGTCATGTGGTGGGCGAGCCACCGGTGCACTTCCCCCGCGAGGGCAGCTACATCGGCACGATGATCGATGACCTGGTGACCAAGGACCTGCAGGAGCCCTACCGGGTGCTCACCAGCCGCAGCGAATACCGCCTGGTGCTGCGGGGCGACAACGCCGACCGACGGCTGACCCCCCTCGGCCGCGACCTGGGGCTGATCGACGACCGCCGCTGGCAGCTGTTCCAGCGCAAGCAGGAGGCGATCGCCGCTGAACGGCGACGGCTCGACAGCGTGCGTCTGCGGGCGGGGGATCCGGCGGCGAAGGAGGTCGAGCAGCTCACGGGGGCCGCGGTGAAGGGATCGATCCTGCTGGCCGATCTGCTGCGCCGCCCCGGGTTCCACAGCGACGACCTGGTGCGCCTGGGCCTCACCCAGGCGACGCTGCCGCGGGAGGTGCGCGAAGGAGCCGAGATCGATGTCAAGTACAGCGGTTACCTGGCTCGCCAGGAAGAGCAGATCCGGCGGGTGCAGGACCAGGGGCAGCGGCCGATTCCGGCGGAGATCGTCTATGCCGAGATCACGACCCTGTCCCGCGAGGCCCGCGAGCGGCTGGAGCGGCAGCGGCCCGTGGACCTGGGCATGGCCTCGCGGCTGCCGGGGGTGAGCCCGGCCGATGTGACGGCCCTGCTGCTCTGGCTGGAACAGCAGGAACGGCGCCACACCACGCTTGCCCCGGCGGCCTCGGATCGATAGGGTCGGCCACCTGCGCCTGAGCCCTGGACCGCCGACCCCCACAGGATGCTCAGGATGAGGGCATGGCCGGGCAACTGGCCCTCTGGGACCTGCGGGCCGAGCAGGTGATGGACCGGGTCTTCGCCGCCGTCGAGGCGCCGCCTCCGGCCCTGCCGGCGGCGGCCGATCCGGCCCCGGCCCCTGGCCAGGGGCGGCGAAGGCTGCTGCTGGCCGGAGCGGGCCTGGGTCTGCTGGTGGGCAGCCTGGTCCACCTCTGGCAGGCCCAGCAACGGGTTCAGCTGGACCTGCAGCAGGAGCGCCAGTGGCGAATGCTCGAACGGCTGCGGGCCCTGGCCCCCCCCGCACCGCCGCCGCTGCCGGCCCCGCCTGCGCCGGCCATCCAGACGCCGACACCGACACCGACGCCAGCGCCAGCGCCTCGGGCCCAGCCCCAACGCAAGGTGGCAGCGAAGACCCGGCGGCCACGCCCCCGCCATGCCGAGCCGACCCGGCCCATCGGCCCGCCACCGATCCGGGTGCCGCTGCCGGCCCCGACGCCACCGCTGCCGGAACTGCTGGGGGTGGTGCAGACCACCGGCCAGCGCGACAGCGCCATCTTCTCGACGGCGGCCGGGCCCCTGTCGGTGTCGGCAGGCGAGAGCATCGGCGGCACGGGCTGGAGGCTGCTGGGCGTCACGGCCGACAGCGTCGAGATCGGCCAGGGCAGCGAGCGTCGGAGCCTCAGTCTCGGCCGTTAGCGTTAGCTCCGCCGCCGGTCTGCCGCTGAGCTCCCCAACCCCGGCAGACCCCATCGCCGCCCTGAGGCCGTCACCGCAGATCGTCTGGCGCAGCCCCCACCTGGACGGTCGCGAACTGACGCCGGCCTGGCGGCTGCTGCTGCTGGGTGACGGGGGACCGACGCGCCACTTCCAGCTGCTGAGCGGTGAACCCGTGCAGGTGGAGCTGCTGGCAATGGCCGCCGACCCCGGCGGCGATCCCGGCCTGCCACCGGAAACCGGTGATCTCGCCCCACCGCTGCTGCGGCGGCAGGTGTGGCTGCGCTGCGGCCCCCGCACCCTGGCCTGGGCGGAGAGCTGGTGGAACGTCACCCTGGCGGAGCGTCACCTGCAGGACCGGGAGCAGCCGATCTGGCGCTCGCTGACCGCCGATCGGGCCGAGCTGTTCCGGGAGGTGGACGGCCTGGCCCTGGTGCAGGCGCCTTGGTTGCAGGAGCGCTGGGAGGCGGCCGGCCCCTTCTGGAGCCGCCGCTACCGCTTCTTCCGGGGGGGCCGCGCCCTGACGGTGATCCGCGAGGTCTTCAGCCCTGCCCTGGCAACCTGGTTGGGACCCTCCCAGCCGAATCGTGAACTTTTGAAAAAGTTGTGAGGGTCTGCACCAAATCAATCTTGACAGGTTGCGCCTTTTGCGATCCACGTCAGCATGCACTCAGTCGGGATCGGGCGTCATGCAACCCTCTCAGCCCTGGGTGACTCTCACCGACCTGGGCCGCCGCTATGGCCTCTCGGCCGTCAGCTGCGGTCGGTTGCTCAGCGAAGCCGGCCTGCGCGATGCCGACGGTCTCCCCAACGAGCGGGCCCTCCGCGAGGGTGTTGCCTTCCGCCGGCCCGAGGCCAACGCCAACCGCAGCAGCCTCTGGCATGCCGAACGCTGCGGCCGGCTGTTCGACGGTCTCGGTGTGCAGCCCCTCGATGACAGCCGGCTCGTGCAGCAGTGGGCCGAACTACTGGCGGCCCTCGCCGAGGGCTCCGAAGCCATCAGCACCACCCCCGATCAGATGGCCGAAGATCTTCCCGGCCATCTGGTGCCCGCCGTCAATGACCGGCTGCAGCTGCTGGGGGTGACCTACCGCCTGCCGGGCCTCAGAACAGCGGAACCGGGCAGCTGCGATAGCCGTACTGCATCATCACGGACGTCCCGTACTCGTGGGAAAACGGCGTCCCCTCCTCACAGGGGTTCCGAAGGCTGATCACCTCCATCGCCTCCGACTGGGCGAGGGCGGCACCGGGGAGGGTGATCAGGGCCGCTCCGGCGGCGGCGAGCAGCGCCGGGAGTGACAGGGAAGCCTGGGTCATGGGGATGCACGGGTTCTGATCCATGCCTAGCCAGGGGTGTCGCCGATGGGTACATCCCGCGACAACGGGCTGACATCGACGTCTCTGGGTAGGGTGCGGCGACCGTGACCGCCGAGCCGATGGATCTGTCGCGTCGCCGTTTTCTGCAGCTCCTCGGGGTCGGCAGCGGGGGCCTGCTGATCGGCCCGGCCCTCGGCAGAGGCACCGGCGTGCCCCGGGGCGTGCCCTTTGAACCGGTGCCCACCCCGCTGCCGCTGCCCACCGACGGCCTGACACCGGCCGACCAGCGCCGCCGCTACAAGGTGGTGGATGTCAGTGATCGGCTTGAACTACCCCCCGGCTACCGCCAGACGCTGCTGGCGGTGTGGGGGGATCCGGTGGGCCAGGGGCGCTTCGGATTCAACAACGACTACCTGGCCCTGCGCGAGACCGGCGACGACACGGCGCTGCTGACGGTCAACTTCGAGTACATCAGTCCACTGCCCTGGCGCCAGGGCTTCAGCGCCGCCACCGGCCTCACGCTCCCGTACGACGCCGTCGTGACCGCCCTGGCCGACCGGGGGGGTCGCATCGACGCCTCTCAGCTGGCAGCCGACGATCCCCTGGGCCGGCAGATCCGCAGCCTCGCCCGCGAAGCCCTCACCGACCAGGGCCTGGGGGTGCTGCGGTTGCGGCGCTCCAGCGGCGGCGGATGGGAACGGGATCCCGGTCCCCAGGACCGGCGACTCACCGGCCTGGAAGGCCTCGGGGATCCCGAGCGGCAGCTGCGCAGCACCGGACCGGCCGCCAGGGTCTTCCGGCGCCGGCAGCGGCGGGGCTTTGACGACGGCCTGGGCGACCGCATCATCGGCACCTTCGCCAACTGCGCCGGCGGCCGCACCCCCTGGGGCACCGTCCTCAGCGCCGAGGAGAACATCCAGAGCCAGGTGCCCGAGGAGGTGCATGCCGACGGCAGCAGCTTCCCGCCCGCGGCCCGGCCGTTCGAATGCACGGCCAAGAACCTCTACGGACTCGGCAATCCCTTCGGACTGGCCGGCAACAAATACGGCTGGATGGTCGAGATCGATCCGGCCGACCCCGGCGATCCGGGCCGCAAGCACACGGCCCTGGGACGCTTCCGTCACGAGGCCGTGGCGGTGCGGGCCCGCGCCGGTGAGCCCCTTGTCGTGTATTCGGGCTGCGACCGCCGCGGCGGCCACCTCTACCGCTACGAAAGCAGCGGTCGCGTCCAGGACCCCACCGACCGGCGCAACAGTGAGCTGCTGAGCGACGGCACCCTGGCCGGGGCGGTGTTCCATCCCGATGGCACAGGCGAATGGCGCCCACTGCGCCCCGACACCCCCGTGGCCCCTCTGCCCGGACCCGTGCTGCTGCCCCACAGCGATCGCGGGCGCGGCGGCGTCGAACGGCTGGAGCAGGCCGAGGCCATCCAGGCCTATGCCCGCCGCTTCCCCACCCTCGGCGCCCTCTACGACGGCAACGACGACCAGGAGAAGCTCGGGGCCCTGCTGATCGACGCCCACTACGCCGCCAACGCCGCCGGAATCACCGGCACGGCCCGGCCCGAGGACACCGAGATCGATCCCCGCAGCGGCGATCTGCTGGTGGCCTTCACCTCAGGCCTCGCCAGCGAGGAGGGGATCCCCGACCCACGCATCTTCCGGGGTCCCGGCGGCCGCACCCCCTGGAACGAAGGCTGGATCATGCGCATCAGCGAGAGCGGCCCGGACCGGTTCCGCTGGCGGATGGTGGCCACCGGCGGCACCCCCGCGGACGGTGGCCTGGGATTCGCCAACCCCGACAACCTGGCCCTCGATCCCAGCGGCGAGGCGCTGTGGATGGTGTCGGACATCGGCACCGGCGAACTCAACGGCGACCGCAACGGCGGCGCCTTCGGCAACAACAGCTGCTGGGTGATCCCGTTGGCCGGCCCCGGGGCCGGCCAGGCCTACTGCTTCGCCAGCGGCCCGATGGAATGCGAGCTCACGGGCCCCGAATTCAGCGGCGACGGCCGCAGTCTGTTCCTCGCGGTGCAGCATCCGGGCGAAGCCCATGGCCGCCGGCGCGGCATGGCCCGGGAGGGGCGTGCCTTCACGGTGAAGACAAACGATGGTCAGGCCCTCGAGCAGTTGCGTTGGGTGCCCCTGGGGTCCAACTGGCCCTCCGGCGCAACCGATGCCGAACCCCGCCCCGGCGTGGTGGTGATCCGCCGGGACGATGGCCGGCCACTGCTGGCTCCGTTCAGCTGAGGCGCAGGGCCTCGGCCTCGCGGCTCGCCTTCTCCAGCAGTTCCTGCAGATGCGACTCGTCCTTGTGGCTCAGATTGGTGCGGAGCAGCCGGGCATGGGGGGCATGGCGGCGCAGCTCCTCCACCACCCGGTCAACGGTGGCTTCCTTGACCAGCAGGCACAGGGCGGCGCTGCCGGCGGTGAGGGTCTCACCCACCTCCCGCAGGAAACCATCGTTGATGCCCAGGTCGGTGAGGGCCCCAGAGGCGGCGCCGACTCCGGCACCGACGGCGGCACCCAGCAGGGGGTTGAGGAAAATCAGGCCCACCAGGGTCCCCCAGAAACCACCGCTGACGGCACCGGCGGCGGTGAGGTTCACAGCCTGGCGCAGCTCCACCTTGCCCTCCTCGCCGCGGACGACGACGACGGCATCCTCCAGGGCGATCAGATGCTCCTGCTGCAGGGCCGCCAGCTCGCGGCGGACGTCTTCGGCTTCCTCGGCCTTGTCAAAGCCGAGCACGATCAGCTGACCCATGGGTGATGCGGCGGTGCACTGCTGGCAGGCTCCGCAGCCCCGGTTAATGGGCCGTTAAGAAGCGCCGCCACCGGGGCGCTTCAGGGGCGTCGACGGCTGGAGCGGGGCAGGGGGCGCCCCCCCTCCCGGGGAGCCGGTGCGGGCGGCACGGCGGCCGCCTCGGGCCGCTGCCAGCGGTTCAGGCTGAAGCTGGCGTCATCGGGCCAGTCGTCGGCCCAGTCATCCGCCGCCGGGGGCACGCCGCGGCGGGACAACGCCTCCAGCGGCCGCCGGCGCGGTGCAGCCCGACCGGCGGCCACCCCATCGACGAAGTCGCGACCGCGATCAATCCAGCCCTCCAGCCGCTCTTCAAGGGACCGGTCGGAGCTTCGACTACGGCTGCGGCTGCGGCGGGAGCCTTCCGGCATCGGGGCCTCAGGGGGGTCCCTGCACCTTAGGGAGCGAGCGCCGTTGGCCCGCCTCCCGCACCACACCCAGCAGCGTGATCACCAGACCGCTGACCAGCCAGCCCCCCAGGAATTCAGCCAACGGTCCCCTCCGGCGACGGTTCGAAGCGCAACGTGAAGCGAGCATCCCAG
>JBMOIF010000069.1:0-11219 GCA_049317465.1 Prochlorococcaceae cyanobacterium
TCATCGAACACCATGTGCCGCTGATGATGCAGCTCTGCGACCGGCTGGCGGTGCTCAACTTCGGCCGGCGCATCGCCCTGGGCCGGCCGGAACAGGTGCGCCACGACCCCCTGGTGATCGAGGCCTACCTCGGCGGCGCCGGCGGGGAGCCGCCCCCGGAGGGCTCGCCATGACCGCCACGGCCCCATTGCTGCAGATCCAGGGCCTGAGCGTGCGCTATGGCAGCGTGCTGGCCCTCGATGGCCTCGACCTCGAGGTGCACGCCGGAGAGCTGGTGGCCCTGCTGGGGTCCAACGGTGCCGGCAAGAGCACCACCCTGCGCGCCATCTCCCGGCTGGTGCCAGCCAGCGCCGGTGGCCTGTTCTGGGGCGGGCGGCCGCTGCTGCCCCTGCGCACCGAGCAGACGGTGAAGCTGGGCATCAGCCACTGTCCCGAAGGGCGACGGGTGCTGGCCCGCCAGACCGTGGCGGTGAACCTCGAACTGGGCGCCTGGCTGCGGCACGACCGGGCCGAGGTGAACGACGACCTGGAACGCTGCTACACCCTGTTTCCGCGGCTGGCCGAGCGCCGCCGCCAACTGGCCGGCAACCTCTCGGGGGGGGAGCAGCAGATGCTGGCCATCGCCCGGTCTCTGATGGCCCGCCCGACCCTGCTGCTGCTGGACGAACCGAGCCTGGGGCTGGCACCGCGGCTGGTGGAGGAGGTGATGGGCACCCTGGCCGACCTGCACCGCAACGGCCAGACCCTGCTGCTGGTGGAGCAGAACGCCGAAGCGGCCCTGGCCATCGCCGACCGGGGCCTGGTGCTTGAGGCCGGCCGGGTGGTGCTGCGGGGCAGCGCCGCCGAGCTGCGGCGCGACAGCGGCCTGCGGGCCAGCTATCTGGGGGGCTAGGGCCGCTCGGGCACGGCCGCCCCTTCCGGCCGGCGGGGGTCCACCGCCCCGAGGCTGCCTCCACCGGGCAGCACCTCGACGCTGTTGGCCGAACCCATCGCGGCACCGTCGTCGAGCCGATGGCCCCGCTCGAGCAGCAGCCGTCGTGTGTCGGGGCTGAAGCCGTCCTCGAGGCGCACCGCATCGGGCCATTGCTGGCTGTGCAGCCGTGGTGCCGCCACGGCACCGGCCAGGTTGAGGCCGTGGCGCAGGCGGTTGAGCAGCACCTGCAGCACCGTGGTGATGATGCGGCTGCCGCCGGGGCTGCCGGTGGCGATCCAGCCGCGGCCTTCGGGATCCAGCACCAGCGTGGGGGTCATCGAACTGAGGGGCCGCCGCCCCGGGGCGATCACGTTGCGATCGCCCTGGCGCAGGCCGAAGGCGTTGGGGGCCCCGGCCACGATCGTGAAGTCGTCGATCTCGTTGTTGAGCAGCACGCCGGTGCCGGGCACGGCGATGCCGCTGCCGTAGGCGAGGTTGAGGGTGGTGGTGAGCGCCGCCAGCCCGCCGTCCCGGTCAGCCACGGACAGGTGGGTGGTGTTCTCGCCGCCGCCACCGGGGGCCAGGGGAGGCGGGCCCAGCCGTTCGGCGGGCGTGTGGCGCTGGGGATCGATCGTGGCCCGCAGCCGATCGGCGTAGCCCCTGTCGGTGAGGGCCGCCACCGGCAGGGGTCCGGCGTCAGGGTCCCCGAGCAGGGCGTTGCGGTCGCGGTAGGCCAGGTTCATCGCCTCGACCATCCAGTGGATGGCGGCGGCGCTGTTGAGGCCCATCCCCGCCAGGTCGAGGGGTTCGAGCAGATGCAGCAGCAGCACCAGGGTCAGGCCACCGCTGCTGGGGGGAGGCATCGACAGCACCGTCACACCGGCGAAGGTGGTGCCCACCGGCTCGCGCCAGCGGGGCCTGTAGGCCGCCAGGTCGGCCTGATCAATGAGGCCGCCGCCACGGGCCATCAGCGCCGCCAGGGCGGTGGCGAAGGGGCCGCGGTAGAAGCCGTCGGGACCCTGGCGGGCCAGGCGGGCGAGGGTGGCCGCCAGCTCGGGCTGTCGCAGCCGCTCCCCCACCCGGTAGGGGCGCCCCTCGGGGTGCAGGTAGAGGGTCGCCGCGACCGGATCGCGGCGCAGCCGCGGGGCCGCCTGGGCCAGGGAGCCCGCCAGCCAGCCGTCGACGACGATGCCGTCGCGGGCCAGGGCGATGGCGGGGGCGAGCACCTGGGCCCGCGACAGCCGGCCGAAGCGGTGCTGGGCCTCGAGGAGGCCGGCGACGGAGCCGGGCACGGCGACGCTGAGCAGCCCGTCGGTGGTGCGGCGGGGGTCGACGCTGCCATCGGGCCGCAGGTAGAGATCGGGCCGCACCCGCCGGGGCGCCGTTTCGCGGAAATCGAGGGCATGGGCCCGGCGACGCTGGGGATCCCAGACCATCAGAAAGCCACCGCCGCCGAGGTTGCCGGCCTGGGGCAGGGTGACGGCCAGGCAGAAGGCCGTGGCCACCGCCGCATCGACGGCACTGCCCCCCTGCCGCAGCACGGCCGCACCGGCGGCGCTGGCCCGGGCCTCCTGGCTCACCACCATGCCCGCCGGGGACGCCACGGGCCGGAAGCGCTGGCCGGCCTCCTGCAAACCGCCGGCCGCAGGGGTGAGGGCGAGCAGCAGCGGCAGCAGCAGAGCGGGCAGCGCCCGACCCCCGGGGGCCCCGAAACCACCGCCGCCGGGGGTCAGCAGGCGCAGACCTTCACCGGCGGCCAGGTCGAGGCGCACGCAGCCCGGCAACGGCTCGACGGCGCCATCGGCCCGCAGGCGTTCGTTGCGGCCCGGCGCCCCGGGGCCGCCTCCGTCGAGGCCGAAGGGCGCCACCTGCCGCGACCCTGTGAGCAACGCCACGGTGACGGGTTCAAGAAAGCGCAGCTGCCGCACCATGCCGTTGCCCCCGGGCCAGCGGCCCGCCCCGCCGCTGCCGCGGCGGATGGCCAGCTGCTCCAGTCGCACCGGCAGCTGCTCCTCCAGGATCTCGGGATCGGTGAGGCGGGCGTTGGTCATGTGGCTGTGGACGGCGTCGGCACCGGCGAACCCCCGGCCGTCGGGGCGGCGACCGGCCCCGGTGCCGCCGCCGATGGTCTCGTAATAGCGGCAGTCGCCGTTGCCGAAGCTGAGGTTGTTCATGGTGCCCTGGGCAGCCGCCTGCAGGCCGAGGGCCGCGAACAGGGCGGCGGCGACGGCCTGCGACGTCTCGACATTGCCGGCCACCACGGCCGCCGGCGGCCGTGGCCGCAGCAGGCACCCCTCCGGCACCACCAGATCGATCGGTTCAAAACAGCCGTCGTTGAGCGGGATGGCCTCGTCGAGCAGGCAGCGCAACACGTAGAGCACCACGGCCCGGGTGACCGCCAGGGGGGCATTGCGGTTGTCGGGCTGCTGGGGCGAGGTGCCGCTGAAGTCGATGCAGGCCCGGCGCCGGCCCCGGTCGATGCGGATGGCCACGGCGATGTGCAGGCCACCGTCCAGGTCGACCCGAAAGCTCCCGTCGTGGAGATGGTCGATGACCCGCCGCACCGCCGCCGCCGCGGCCGCCTGCAGGCGGTTCATCTCGTGGGCGACGGCATCGGCCCCCTCGCGGGTCACCAGCGCCTGCAGCCGCTCGACCCCCAGCCGGTTGGCGGCCACCTGGGCCCGCAGGTCGGCCAGCAGCACCTCCGGCGCCCGCACGGGCCAGGGTCCGGCCGCCAGCCGCCGCGGCCAGTCGTCGGCCACGGCTCCACCGGCCCGCAGCAGCGGCACGTTGCGCAGCAGCAACCCCTCCTCGTCGATGGAGCGGCTGTGGGGGGGCATCGAGCCGGGGGTGAGGCCGCCCACGTCGGCGTGGTGGCCGCGGCTGGCCACAAAGAACAGGGGCTGGGATGACCCGCCGGCGAAGACCGGCGTGATCACCGTCAGGTCGGGCAGATGGGTGCCCCCGTGGAAGGGGTCGTTGCTGACCCAGGCATCCCCGGGCTGCAGCGGCGGCCGCTCGCCGCGGTCGACAGCTGCCAGCAGATCGCCCACGCTGGCCCCCATCGAGCCCAGATGCACCGGGATGTGGGGGGCATTGGCCACCAGCCCGCCGCGGCCGTCAAAGACGGCGCATGAGAAATCGAGCCGTTCGCGGATGTTCACCGAGACGCTGGTGCGCTGCAGCCGTGTGCCCATCTGTTCGGCGATGGCGGTGAAGCGGCGGTGGAACAGCTCGAGCCGCACCGGATCGGCGGCCTGGGCCGCCACGGCGGGGGCGACCGCTGGCCGGCGCTCGAGCAGCAGCGAACCGTCATCGAGCCCCCGGGCCCGCCAGCCCGGTCGCAGCAGCAGCGTGCCGGTGGCCTCGAGGATCAGGGCGGGCCCGGCCAGGGTGGTGCCCCGGGGCAGCCGCGACCGCTCCAGCAGCGGCACCCCATGCCAACGGCCGTCGAGATACACCGGAGCGGTGGCCGGCAGGGAAGCGGCCGGCCACGGCGGCTCGGCCGGAGGCTGGCGCAGGGGGGCCTCCCCCCGGGCCCGCACGGTCTCGACCACCAGCCGCTCGACGAGGGGTGTCGGCGCATCACCCGCCACCGCGCCATACCGGCGGGCATGGGCCCGGGCGAAGCCCTCGTGCAACGCCTGCAGCGACCCCCAGGGCATAGGCAGCGGCGGGGTGCCGTCATGGCCGGGCAGGCGCAGGAGCAGCTGCACGTCGGCCTCCGGCGGCAGGGCCGCCACCCGGGGCGCCAGCTCGGCCAGCAGGGCGGCGCTGAGGGGCCGTCGCAGCAGGTGCTCGCGGCGGTCACGCTCATCCGCCAGGCCGATGCCGTAGGCCGACAGCACCCCCGCCAGGGGGTGGAGCAGCACCCGCTCCATCCCCAGGCTCTCGGCCAGGGCGCAGGCGTGCTGACCGCCGGCGCCACCAAAGCTGCAGAGGGTGGCCAGGCGCGGATCATGGCCCCGCTCGAGGGCGACCCGACGGATGGCCTCGGCCATGTGCTCCACGGCCACCGCCAGCGCCCCCTCGGCCGCCGCCTCGGGGCTGAGCCCCCCGAGGCCGGCCGCCAGGTCGATGAAGCCGCGGCGCACCACGGCGCCATCGAGGGGCTGGTCGCCACCGGGCCCGAAGACCGCCGCGAACCCCTCGGGGCGCAGACGGCCGAGCAGCAGGTTGGCGTCGGTGATGGTCAGCGGTCCACCGCGGCCGTAGCAGGCCGGACCGGGATCAGCCCCGGCGGAGGCGGGCCCCACCTGCAGCCGGCCGTCCTCGAGCCGCAGGATCGAGCCGCCACCGGCAGCGACCGTGTGCAGCGGCAGCATCGGCGCCTGCAGGGCATGGCCGCCCAGGTCGGTGGCCTCGGCCCGGTCGGCAGCGCTGTCGGGGCTCACATGGCAGACATCGGTGGAGGTGCCCCCCATGTCGAACCCGACGATCACCGTCTCGCCGACGGCGGCGGCGGTGCGCACGGCCCCCACCAACCCGCCGGCCGGCCCCGACAGCAGGGTGTCCTTGGCCCGCAGCCGGCCGGGATCGATCAGGGCGCCGCTCGACTGCATCACCCGCAGGGGCACGGCGGGACCCAGCTCCCGCTGCAGACCATCGAGGTAACGCCGCAGCACCGGGCCCACGTAGGCCTCCACCACCGTGGTGTGGGCGCGGGGCACCAGCCGCGGCAGTGGGCTCACCTCGTGGGAGAGGGCCACCGCCTCGAACCCCAGCTGCCGCAGCCAGGCCCCCAGCCGCTGCTCATGGGCCGGCTGCCGCTGGGCATGCAGCAGGGCCACGGCGACGCTGCTGAGGCCGTCGGCCAGGGCCTGGCGCAGGGCCTGCTCCAGGGTGTCGTCGGGCTCGAAGGGCTCCAGTTCGCGGCCGTCGGCCGCGAGGCGACCGCCCACCTCAAGCACCCGCCGATGCAGCGGCGGCGGCCGCTCGATGGCCTGGGCGAAGAGCTCGGGGCGGTGCTGGTCACCGATGCTGAGCAGGTCGGCGAAGCCACGGTTCAGCAGCAGCAGCGTCGGGGCACCGCGGCGTTCGAGCAGGGCGTTGGTGGCCACGGTGGTGCCCAGCCGCACCTCCTCGATGCAGCCCGGGGGCAGCGGATCCCCTGGCGCCAGGCCCAGCACCGACCGGATCGCCCGCACGGCCGGATCACCGGGCCGCCCGGGCTGCTCGGAGAGCACCTTGCGAACGTGCAGGTCACCATCGGGCGCCCGGGCCACCAGATCGGTGAAGGTGCCGCCGCGGTCGATCCAGAAGCGCCAGCCGGCCCCGCCGTTGCTCACCGGTAGTTCTGGAACTGCAGGGGCACCTCCAGGTCCTGGTCCCGCAACAGCTGGATGGCGGCCTGCAGATCGTCCTTGCTCTTGCCCGTCACCCGCAGGCTGTCGCCCTGGATCGAGGCCGTGACCTTCTTGAGCTGCTCCCGCAGGGTGCGGCTGAGGCCCTTGGCCAGCTCCTGGCTGAGGCCCCGGCGCAGGCGGATCTCGAGGCGGACGCGGTTGCCGCCGGCCGCCTCCACCGGCTGCAGATCGAAGATCTTGGGCGACAGGTTGCGCTTGGTGGCCTTCTGACGCAGCACATCGACCACCGCGTCGAGGGTCATGTCGCTGGCGGTGGTGATCACGATGACCTCGTCCTGCAGGTCGATCTCGGTGGCCGAGTCCTTGAGGTCGTAGCGCTGGCTCACGTCACGTCGCACCTGGTCAACGGCGTTCACGAGCTCCTGACGGTCGAAGTCGGAGACCACGTCAAAGCTGTAGGTGTCGGCCATGGGAGACGTCGGCAGCCTGGGACCGTCTCAGCCTAGAAAGGGGCCCCACCATTGTTCCTCCGTGGTCAGCTCCACCGTGGTCAGTTCCTCCCTGCCCTACGTCGCCTCCCTGCTGCTGTCTGCCGCGGTGGTGGTGGCGAGCGTGATCCCCCTCGGGGCCGCCCGCTCGCGGGCGAACTTCCAGCTGTCAGACCTGCGGGCACCCCGGGCGATGTTCGACCGGCTGCCGCCCTGGGGGCAGCGGGCGAGCTGGGCCCACCAGAACAGCTTCGAGGCCTTCGGACTGCACGCCCCGGCGGCGCTGCTCTGCCTGGCGCTGGGGGTGGCCTCGCCGACCGCGGCCCTGGCCGCCTGGCTGCATCCAGCCCTGCGGCTGGCGTACATCGGGGCCTACGTCGGCGATGTGCCGCCGCTGCGGGGCCTCTGCTGGGCGGCAGGCCTGGTGTGCACGGGGGTGCTCTATGCCGAGGGGCTGCGGGCCGTGCTGGCCGGCTGAAGGGTCAGCCGCCCCGGACCTCAGTCGAACCAAACCTCAGTCGAAATAGAGCAGGGTCACCACCTTGCCGAGGTCTTCGGCGATGCGGCAGCTGTCGATCAGGGTGACGCTGTCGTGGAACACGAAACAGATGAGCTGATCGCAGCGGCTCACGATCTCGCGGTTGCAGATCGCGCTGGCCTCCACGAGGGGGAGGGCGTCGTGCTCGGGTTTCTGCACCAGATGCAGCACGCCGCTGAGCTGATCGCGGGATTCGGGCGGCTGGCGCTCGATGCTCTGGGGAAGGATGACGGTGAGCCGCGAGGCATCGACCCCGAGCACACCACGGATGACGGCGCCGTTCACGCCCTGCCCGCCGGAGGTGAGCATGCTGTGGCCCTCCATCGCCAGGGAACGGGCCACCAGTTCGACCAGATGGACCGACACCACGGGCACGTGGCGGGTGCCGAGCATGGCGATGCGTCGTTTGCCGGTGTCCTGCAGGAGCGCGAGTTCCTGGGCAAGGGTGTCCACCTTGCCGAGGGCTGGCAGATCAAGGGACCGGGTCACTGGCAGGAGCCCACGCTCGGCAGTTGCCCGACCGTAGCAGCGTCAGTCTCGGACAGTGTTCAGGCCCCCAGGCCGAGGCGCTCGAAGAGCGGTGCGAAGTCGCAGTGTTCGGCAACCATGCGGCAGGCATAGGTGGCCTTGACGGCTTCGTGCAGGCGCACATGGCCGAAGGCCTTCTCGACGGCGGCCACGGTGGTGAGGGTGTCGTGCTCGACCTTGAGCAGCGGCACATCCAGCTCCTGGGCGCGGTTGACAAGTTGGGGCAGCGGTTCGGAGGCACCGGTGAGAATCAGGCACTGGGTCGAGGCCTCCAGTGCCGCGAGCTGGATGTCGGTGCGGTCGGCACCGGTCACCACCGCCATGTTGCGCTGACGGCGGAACACCTCCATCGCCGAATTGACGTTCATGGCACCGATGCTGAGGCTTTCGACCAGCAGGTCGCCCCGGTCGGCGCAGCAGAGCACCCGGGCCCGCAGACGGTTCACCAGCTCAGCCACGGTGACGCTGCGCAGCAGCGGACTGCGGGGCAGAACCCCGTAGACCGGCAGACCCAGACGATCGAGGGCCGGCACCACCTCGTCGCCCACCGCCGTGATCTGCTCGGCGGGCACGTTGTTGAGCACCACCCCCAGCAGATGCTCCCCCAGCGCGTCGCGGGCCTCGAGCAGCAGATCGACGCTGCGGGCGTCCTCCCAGGCGTGGGCCAGCAGCACCGGCGCCCCCAGGCCCCGGGCCAGCTGCGGCAGGCAGAGGCCGAACAGGCGCCCCTCGCTGAGGGAGCCGGCGGCCTCGAGCAGGGTGACGCCTTCGGCCACGCCGATCAGTCCCGTGAGGGAGGCCACGGCGGCGTCGGCCGCCACACAGGCGCCGGTGAGCAGCTGGCGACGGGTCGACTCCTCGCCGAGGGCGCAGACCGAGGGCAGCAGTGCGTCGGGCGGCAGGTCGAAGAACTCGCCGAGGAAGCGCACGTCGTCGTCGAACATCGGCCCCTCGCCACTGGCCTCCTCGAGGCTGGTGGCGAGGGGCTTGCCGTAGCGGATCGGCACCCCACGGGAGCGCAGCTGCCGGGCCAGGCCCATGACGAGGGCCGATTTGCCGCTGAACGACTCGCAGGACCCCAGCAGCAGGGTGATGCTCGGGTGCCCCATCGGTCCAGGTAGATAGTGCGAGAATCTACCGAAGCTGCGACGGGCCGATGGGCGCTGCGGCGACCTCTCCCTACGCCGGCCGTCGTTGTGGCGTGACCGGGGCCGGCGGGGCCCTGGGTCGCGCCCTGCTGCGCTGTTGGCTCGAGGCAGGGGCTGACCCCGTGGCCTTGCGGCACGGCCAGGGCGACCTCACCCTCGAGCTGGATGACGGCAGCCGGCACCCCGTCGAGACCGTGGCCTGGAGCGTCGGTCAGGAGGATGCCCTGGCGCCGCTGCTGGCCAGCCTCGATGTGCTGGTGATCAACCACGGCATCAACCCGCTGGGGGCCCGCGATGCCGAGGCCCTGCGCCGCAGCCTCGACGTCAACACCCTCAGCGCCCTGCGGCTGTTCGAGCTGATGCTGGCCCTGCCGGCCCGACCGGGCCGGCAGCGGGAGGTGTGGGTGAACACCTCCGAAGCCGAGGTGAGCCCGGCCTTCAGTCCGCTCTATGAGATCAGCAAGCGCACCCTGGGGGAACTGGTGAGCCTGCGCAGCCTCGATGCCGACGGCGACTGCACCGTGCGGCGGCTGGTGCTGGGCCCGTTCCGCTCCGAACTCAATCCCTACGGGGTGATGCGGGCCGAGGGGGTGGCCCGGGCCGTGCTGCGCCAGGCGGCGGCGGGTCGCCGGCTGGTGATCGTCACCCCCAACCCCCTCACCTGGCTGCTGATGCCGGCGGTGGAAACGGCCCGGCAGCTGTATTACCGGGCGGTCACACGGCGTCGCGATCCGTGAGGATCTCGCAGCCGTCGGCGGTGACGAGCACGGTGTGTTCCCACTGGGCCGAGAGGCTGCCGTCCTGGGTGACGACGGTCCAGCGGTCGCGCAGGGTGCGGCAGGCCTTGCCGCCGGCGTTGAGGATCGGCTCCACCGCCAGGGTCATGCCCGAGCGCAGGGTGACGTTGGGGAGGTCATCGGTGCGGTAGTTGAACACCGAGGGTTCCTCGTGGAGGTTGCGGCCGACGCCATGGCCGGTGAAGTCTTCGACGACGGCGTAGCCATGGCTCTCGACATGGTCCTGCACGGCGCCGGCCAGCTCGAGCAGGGTGCAGCCGGCACGGATGCGGGCGAGGCCCTGCATCAGCGACTCCTGCGCCACGCGGGCCAGGCGCCGGGCCTCATCGCTGGCGTTACCGACGCAGATAGTGATGCAGCTGTCGCCGTGGTAGCCGTCGAAGCAGGCCCCGGTGTCGACCTTGAGCAGATCACCATCGCGGATCACCCGCCGCGGGCTGGGGATGCCATGCACCACCTCGTTGTTGATGCTGGCGCAGATGGTGCCGGTGAAACCGTGGTAGCCCTTGAAGCTGGGCACGGCACCCTCTTCGCGGATGCGCTTCTCGGCGTAGGCGTCGAGGTCACCGGTGGTCATGCCGGGCTGCACCATCTCGGCGATCTCGCGCAGCACGCTGGCGACGATGCGGCTGGAGCGGCGCATGATCGCAATCTCGCGGGCCGACTTGATCTCGATGCCGCGCCGGCCGCGGTCGATGCGGGGGCCGGTGGCGGTGAGGGCGGGGGTGCCGGGACGGGAGGCAGCCAGCAGATCAGCGAACAGATTCATGCCTAGGGGGCTGGCCAGCACATTCAAACTATCAACCCTGTCTCCGTCGTCGAGGATCCCGACCGTGACCGCCCTGCTGCCCGTGCTGCGCCGCTGGCACGCCCGCCTGGCGCCGGTGGTGCTGGCACCGCTGCTGCTGACGGTGCTCAGCGGCATGGCCTACCGGCTGCTGCGGGACTGGGGGGGCCTCGACCGCGACCGGGTGCATCTGCTGATGGCGCTGCACGAGGGGGAATGGCTGGGGCCCCGGGGCGAGCCCGTCTACGTGCTGCTCAATGGCCTGGGGCTGCTGTGGATGCTGGTGACCGGCGCGCTGATGCTGGTGCAGCGTTGGCGGGCCGGACGCCGACGGGCCGGCGAAGCAGGGGGGGCAGGGCCAGGAGGGTAAGCTGTTTGTTTGGCCTGTCATCCGGCAACCGGGGTTGTCGATCCATCCGTCATGACCGCAGAGGAGAGCACCGCAGCAGCGGAGACCATCGAGGAGACCCCCGGCATCGAGGAGACCCCCGCCACCGAGACGGCCCCTGCCACGCCGGGCCCCCGGCTGAGCGGCCGCGAGCTGATCGCCGCCTTTGAGGCCGCCCAGCTCAAGGACGACCTGCCTGACATCTACGTGGGTGACACCGTGCGGGTGGGGGTGCGCATCCGCGAGGGCAACAAGGAGCGGGTGCAGCCCTACGAGGGCGTGGTGATCGCCAAGCGCCACGGCGGCCTCAACCAGACCATCACCGT
>JBMOIF010000070.1:0-10945 GCA_049317465.1 Prochlorococcaceae cyanobacterium
ACTGCGCAGGGCCCCCAGCAGGCCACTGGAGGTGGTGAGGCTGGCCAGGGCCAGGCCGTCGTTGCGCGGCCGTGAACCCCAGTAGCCGGGGAAGGGCTCGAGCCGCTGCAGCTGGGGGCTGGTGAAGCCGAGCCGGTAGGGCCCGGTGCCGATGAAGGCATCGGGCAGGAAGCGATCGCGGTGCCGTCGGTAGGCCCGGGGGGAAACAGGGGTGAGATTGGCCGACGACAGCAGCTGCGGCAGGGCGCCGTAAGGGCGGCTGAGCTCCAGCTCGAGGCGGTGGGGGTCGAGCACGCGGATGGCCCGGATGCGATCCCCGACCACGTAGCTGAGCTTGCCGATGGCCAGGAAACGGCGCAGGCTGAAAGCCATGGCCTCGGCATCAAAGGGGGTGCCGTCGTGGAAACGCACCCCCCGCCGCAGGGGAACCACGGCACGCAGACCGTCGCTGCTCAGAACGGGCAGGCCTGTGGCCAGCCGGGGCTCAAGGCTGCCATCGGGGCGGATGGCGTAGAGCGGATCACCGACGGCGCTCAGCAGCTGGAGGGCGCCGACCGTGGTGGCCTGGGCCGGATCAACCGTGTCGATCGTGCCCTGGAAGCCCACCACCAGCTGCTGCGCGGACGTTCCGGAACGGGAGCCGCAGCCCCCCAGCAGCAGAGCCAGGCCGATGAGGCCGGCCATCAACGGTGGTCGCGGCAGGGGCAGGAGCGGACGGGCCACCGGTGGGGCTGGACTGGGGTGACCCTATGGCGTCGGGGCAACCTCAGACCTGGCTTCCACCGCATGCAGGGACACCTCAAAGACCGGTGAACCCTGCCGTTCCAGGGGCCAGCGGCGGACCCAGCAACGGTCGTGGCGGTCGTCGACGGCGATCACCTGATAGGTGTCTGGATCGGCGGGAAGGTGGATGCGATCACCCTGGTGCAGGGTCATGCGGGTCACTCTGACGATGTCATCGGACAAGGGCATGGTTCCTCAGCCGGCGCGATCGGCAAGGTTCGCGCTGGACGGGTTCCTGACCATGTGTGGGGAACCGGACGTCACCCTACGGCGCGGCCCCCTCAGAGGGTGCGCAGGCAGGCCTGCACCGCCTCGACCTCGGGGCGGGCGGTGATCGCCGCCAGGGCCCTGCGGAAGCGGCCTTCTTCGACGGCATGGGTGACGACGACGATCTCGGCCCCGGGCCCCTCCGATTCGTGCTGCACGATCGACTGCAGGCTGACACCCTCGGCACCGAAGCAGCTGCCGATGTGGCCGATCACCCCGGGCCGGTCGGCCGCCTGAAAGCGCACGTAATTGCGATGGCAGGTGCGATCGGCGTCCACCAGCCGGCACCGACGCCAGCTGCCGGCGGCCAGCAGCGGGTCGAGGCCGGCGGCCCCCAGCCCACGGATGGCGGCGATGTTGAGGATGTCGGCGACGACGGCACTGGCGGTGGGCCCGGCACCGGCACCGGGCCCGTAGAACATCACCCGCCCCACCGGATCCCCCTCGACGAGGATGGCGTTGTTGACACCGTTGACCCCGGCCAGGGGATGGTCCCGGGGCAGCAGCGTGGGATGCACCCGCACATCGAGCACCTCGGTGCCGTCGGGGTCGCTGCCGTGGCGCTGGGCCACTGCCAGCAGCTTGACCACGAAACCGAGATTGCCCGCATAGTCGATGTCACGGGCCTGAAGCCTGTCGATGCCCTCGACCGGGATCGCCGGCCGGTCCACCAGACCGCCGTAGGCAAGGCCCGCCAGGATGGCGATCTTGTCGGCGGCATCGGCCCCCTGCACGTCGGCGGCCGGATCGGCCTCGGCGTAGCCGAGGGCCTGGGCATCGGCCAGAACGGCCGCGTAGTCGGCACCTTCGGCCGCCATGCGGCTGAGGATGTAGTTGGTGGTGCCGTTGATGATGCCGCTCACCCGCTCGATGCGGTTGGCGCCCAGCGACTGCTTCAGGGGTTCGATGATCGGAATCCCTCCCCCCACGGCCGCCTCCATCAGCACGTAGACGCCCCGCTCGGCGGCGGCGGCGGCAATCTCGGCCCCGTGGCGGGCGATCACGGCCTTGTTGGCTGTGACGACGGGCTTGCCGGCGGCGATGGCCGCCAGGATCAGCGAGCGGGCCGGTTCGAGGCCGCCCATGACCTCGACGACGATGTCGACGGCCGGATCGGCCACCACGGCCGCCGGATCTTCGCTGATCAGCTCGGGCGCCAGGGTCACGGGCCGGGGGCGGTGCCGGTCACGGACCGCCACCCGACGCAGGCTGAGCTGACCCACCAGGGGGTGGCGTCCCTCGGGGGAGGCCAGGATCTGCGCCACCCCTGCCCCCACAGTGCCCAGGCCGAGCAGGCCGATGCCGATGGTCATCCCGTCCGATCCGTCAGACGAACGATCCTAGAAATCACCCGGTGACGAGCCCGGCGGCCTGGGCCTGCATGTGCCGCAGGATGTTCAGGAAACCGTTGGCACGGGAGCTGGTGAGACTGGCCTGCAGACCCGTCTCGGCGATGAACGCCGGATCGAGGGCAACCACCGACTCGGGCGTCAGGCCGTCGAGCCCCTGAATCAACAGGGCCAGCAGCCCACGGGTGATCAGCGCGTCCGACTGGCCCTGCCAGTGCAGAACCCCGTCCTCCAGGGTCGGCGCCACATAGACACTGGAGGCACAACCACGGACGCGGTTGGCCTCCTGCAGCAGGTCGTCGGGCGCCGGCGGCAGCTTCTTGCCCAGCCAGAGCACGTACTCGTAGCGACGGCGTGGATCGCTGCAGTCCCGCAACCTGGCGACGATCGCATCAAGGGCGGCGCTGCCGCTGGCCATGGCGAAGGAATCCGAACAGGGCCAGTGTGGCGCCCAGTCCGCCACCGGCGGCGACCCCCGGCCACACAGGAAGGCGAGTCATACCGCTGGCGCCGAGCGCATTCAGCTCGAGGTAATCCCGGTGGCCCGGCCCCCCGTCGACCACCAGCTCCCACTGGCGCTGGGCGCCCCTGGGCAGGCGTCCCTGGAAGCGGCCGTCGGCATCGGTGCGTCCCAGGGCCAGGGTCTGCTGGCCATCGGGCGACTGGAGCCTCACCTCGGCATCTGCCAGGGGCTCTCCCGACGAGAAGCTGGTCTGCAGACGCAGCAGACCCGAGGCTTCCAGGCCGCTGAGGGTGGTCTCAACGCCGTGGGCCCGAGCCGCGGGGGCCGCCGCCAGGGCAAGGCCGAGGCCGAAGCCCAGGGTCGCGAGGGCGCATCGACGCTTCAGCAAGTCACCCATGGGAAAGACCGATCGGAGACCCAGCGTAAGGAGGGAATCAGGCGACGGTCCAGTCGGCGACCGCCAGGTCGGCGCGACCGGCCTGCACCATGCCGACGAGGGAACCGAGCATCAGGTGCTGGGCCTGCTGGGGGCGGTGCTGCAGCTGGGCCTGGCGGGACGGGGAAGCGGGCAGGGGCTGGCGGGAGCTGGACACCGGAGCAGCGCGGACGGAACCTGCGCTCACTCTTGCAGCTCGCCCCAGGGGGTGGGGAGCCGTTGGCACAGGCGTTAACAGTCGCCCGCAGCCGTCTCCAGCCCCCGTTCGCTGATCCAGCCGCTGAAGGGCACGTCCCAGGGCTCCCGGTCCAGCCGGTCGACCACGCAGCCATGGGGAACCACCACCAGGGCCGGCACCGCCGCCCAGGCCGGATCGGCCCGCAGCCGGTCGTACCAGCCGCCGCCGTACCCGAGGCGCACACCCCGGCGATCGACCGCCAGGGCCGGCACCAGCAGCAGGGCCAGCGCCGCTGGATCCAGCGGCTCCCGGGCCGTGGGAGCTGGGATGCCGCAGCCATCGGGCTCCAGGGGATCCCCGGGGGACCAGGGGTGGTACATGAGACGCCCGGCTGGGGCTGGGGCGGTCACCGACGGCAGGGCCAGGCCACCGCCCCAGGGTGGCGGCGGCAGCAGCCCTGGCTCCCCGGCCAGGGGCCAGAACAGCCCCAGGCGTCCGGGCCGCGGCCACTCCGCCAGCACGGTCGCCACCGCCTGCCGCAGGCCCCCCTCCGCAGCGGGCAGCAGCAGCCGGCGCCGCTCACGCCAGTGGCGTCGCAGGGCATTCCGGGGTCGGCGGCTCGGCTCGGCCACCTCAGCGCTGGAACCAGGCCGTGAGGGCGGCGGCGAGGGCATCGGCGGCATCGTCGGGCCGGGGGGGGGCAGTGAGCTGCAGCTCGCGCATCACCGCCACCAGCACCTCCCCCTTGTCGGCATGACCCGAACCGGCAAGGGCGAGCTTGATGCGCATGGGGGCCAGCTCGACGACGGGGATGCCGAACCGGGCCAGGGTCATGATCAGCACCCCTCGGGCCTGCACCACGCTGATGGTGGTGCTTGAGCGATGGAAAAAGAATGTCTCGACGGCCGCCAGCTGCGGCCGCCAGCGACGGATCAGCTGGCGCAGATCGGCGGCGATCTCCACGAGCCTCTCGCCGTCACCGCGGCCGGGATCGGTGCGCAGGATGCCGCAGTCGAGCATGGAGGGGCGGCTGCCTCCGGTGTCGATCAGGCCGTAGCCCACCCGGGCCAGCCCGGGGTCGATGCCGAGAATGCGGGCCGGGGCCCGGAGGGCGATGGCGGGGGTCACTCCTGCAGAAAGGCCTCGAACTGGTCGGGGGGCAGGATGTCGCAGCAGGCGGCGCCCAGCTCGTCGATGTTGAGGATGCTGTCCCGCAGGGGGATCGTGCGCAGCTTGCGGGTGGTGGGAGCGATCTCGCGACGGTCCAGGTCGAGGAAATCGAACACCCGGTCCGTCTGCCGCTGGCGCTGCCGCACCTGATCCTCGTAGGTGAGGGTGAGCAGCGGGTGGTCGGCGAACCAGGTGTTGATCTCGGCCTCGAACCGTTGTTGCTGCTGCAGCGCATGGCGCAGGTGGTCGGGTTCGATCCGCACCCGGATGTCGTCCGAGGAGCGATAGCCGCCCGAGGCCTGGTCGCCCCAGGATGCGGTGCGCTGGGCCGTCTGGCTCGAGACCATCGACGCCAGGATGTTGCGGCGGATCAGGTGCACGATGCGCACCTGACGGTCCTGGCGCAGGGCCTGCCAGAGGTCGTGGTCGTGGTCGCGGTAAAGGGGAGGAATGCCACAGGCGTGCCACATGCCCGCGAAGTCGCCCTCATGCCACCAGGTGTCCTGACGGGCCTGGGCGTAGTGCAGCTTGAACCCCACCGCCCGGACACCCGCCCCATGCACCGGTGCCCAGACGTAGCGCTGCAGGAACCCCCACGGGTCACGCCGCCGCAGATCGAGGGCCGCCGGACGGGTGGTCAGCAGGTCATAACCCTCCTTGGAGAACGGAATCGCACCGGGATTGATGTGGAACAGCTCGTAGAAGCACTCGGCGGCGGGGTGGGCGTCGATCAGGTTGACGAGCATCGTCGAACCGCTGCGGATCGTGCTGATGACCACAAAGCGGGTGGCGGGTGCCTGCCCCCGCAGCCAGCCCCGGATGTGGAGCTGGCGCCACAGGTGCGACCGCACGCTGGAGGTCCTGCGTCTGATCCTGCTGAGCAGGTCAGACGGGCGGTTCAGGGAGGAGACGGGAATGGCCTGCACGGGGCTCTGGGGCGGGATCGTAGACCTGGGAGCCGGAGAGACGACACCGGAGCCGCCACTGCCCCAGCGCACGGTCGAGAACCTCGCGGCAGTCGCCGGCCATCAGCAGCCCGGCCCCGCCCCAGATCATCCGCAGGGGGAGATCGGCGGGGCTGGCCCCCAGATCCCGCAAGGGCCGGAAGCCCTGCCGGCGGAAGTAGCGCACCAGGCGAGCGTGCTGGCGGTCGTCATCGCGAATGGCGAGCAGTCGGGCCCGGCGACAGGGGGACGCCTCCAGCGCCCAGGCCATGGTGGCGGCCCAGATCAGCGCCCCCACACCGCCCTGGCCATCCGCCACCCGCAGGGTGTCGAGGTGCAGGCCGGCGGGCGTGGGCAGCACCCAGCCCCGCAGGTCGCCCGCCATCCTCAGCGACGGACCCTCCCGACGGGCCACGGCCACCTGCAGACCACGCCAGGGCAGGGCGGGCCCGCTGCGCAGCCGCAGCACCAGGCCGGCGCCGGCGGCCTGCCGCTCCAGGCGGTCAAGCACGCCCGGCCGCCAGGGGGTCGGGGGCGGGTGCATCCAGTGGCACGCCCGCGGCCTGCAGCAGGTGCCGGTCGGCCTGCACCGAGGGGTTCGCCGTGGTCAGGAGCGTGTCGCCGTAGAAGATCGAGTCAGCGCCGGCGAGCAGGCAGAGAATCTGCGCCTCCTGGCTCAGCTGCTCGCGGCCGGCACTGAGCCGCACCCGGCTGGTGGGCATCAGGATGCGGGCGGCCGCCACCATCCGCACCAGCTCGAGGGGATCGACCGGTGGCCGCCCTTCGAGCGGAGTGCCTGGCACGGCCACCAGGGCATTGACGGGCACGCTCTCGGGATGGGGATCGAGGCAGGCCAGCACCTGCAGCAGCGCCGCCCGGTCCCGCAGGCTCTCGCCCATGCCGATGATGCCGCCGCAGCACAGCCCCAGCCCGGCGCGGCGGGCCCGTTGAAGGGTCTCGAGCCGCTCCTCGTACCGGCGGGTGCTGACGATGGCGTCGTAATGATCCGGCCCGGTGTCGAGGTTGTGGTTGTAGGCCGTGAGACCTGCCTCGGCCAGACGGCGGGCCTGGTCATCGCTGAGCATCCCTGCAGTGACGCAGGCCTCCAGACCCAGGTCCCGCACCCCCCGCACCATGGCGAGCATCGCCTCGAAGGCAGCGCCGTCGCGGATCTCGCGCCAGGCCCAGCCCATGCAGAACCGCTCAGCCCCGGCGGCACGGGCGGCGCGGGCCCGTTCGAGCACCCCCTCCACATCCAGCTGCAGGTCGGCACGACCCGTCACATCACTGCCGTGGTGGATCGACTGGGGACAGTAGGCACAGTCCTCCTCGCAGCCGCCGGTGCGCACGCTCAGCAGCGAGGCCAGCTGCACCCGATGGCCGGGATTGTGGGCGCGGCTCACCGCCTGGGCCTCCCAGAGCAGGTCGAGCAGGGGCCGCTGCAGCAGCGCCTCGATCTCATCGAGGCCCCAGTCGTGGCGCTGGTCAGGCATCGGCGGCAGGGGGCGGCTGGGAAGGATTTAGCTCAGCACCGGCTCCACGCCGCCGAAGCGGCGCTGACGGCGCTGATAATCGCGCAGGGCCTCGGCCAGGGCCTCCGGGCCGAAGTCGGGCCACAACACATCGGTGATGTGCAGCTCGGCATAGGCCAGCTGCCAGAGCAGAAAGTTGCTGAGGCGGTACTCGCCGCTGGTGCGGATCAGCAGGTCGGGGTCGGGCTCACCGGCCGTGTGCAGGGCAGCCGCAAATCGGGCTTCATCGATGGCCTCGGGGGTGAGGGTGCCCGCCTGCACCTGACGGGCCAGCTCGCGGGCGGCATGCACCAGCTCCCGGCGACCCCCGTAGTTGGTGCAGACGTTGAAGCGGATGCCCTCGTTGGCGGCCGTGCGGGCCGTGGCCTGGGCGATGAGGGTCTGGAGCCCGGGAGGCAGGGCCTCCAGATCGCCGAGAAAGCGGATGCGCACCCCCTCCCGGTCGAGTCCCTCCAGCTCCCGGGCCAGCACTCTCTCGAAGAGCGCCATCAGGAAGGCCACCTCATCCCCCGGACGGCTCCAGTTCTCGGTCGAAAAGGCGTAGGCCGTCAGCGCGGCGATGCCCCAGTCGCTGCAGCGCCGCAGGGTCGCCTTGAGGGTCTCGACCCCCCGCCGGTGCCCCATCACCCTCGGCAGGCCCCGCTGGCGGGCCCAGCGGCCGTTGCCGTCCATGATCACGGCCACGTGCGACGGCAGCCGTTCCGGATCAAGGTCCGGCGGCAGGGCCACGTCGGCGGCCAGTCCAGCCAGCTGAGGCCGCCTCATGGACGTGGGGGAGGGGACGGTTCGGCGGCGCCTTCGCTGCCGGCCAGGGATCGAGGCAGCGTACGTGCCGGACGCCGGCGACGGTCTGGGGTGGCCTGGATCAGGGCTTCATTGAGCAGTTCCCGCAGCCGCTGGTTGGTGATCGGCTTCTCCAGACGGCCCTGGCGCCCTAGAGAGATGGTGCCCGTCTCTTCCGACACCACCACCGCCAGGCAGTGCTCGAAGCGCTCGGTGAGCCCGAGGGCGGCAAGGTGACGGGTGCCGTGGCGGGTCGAGCTCTCGCGCGACAGGGGAAGGATCACGCCGGCGGCGGCGATGCGGTTGGACTGAATCAGCACCGCCCCATCGTGGAGCGGCGTCTCGGACGAGAAGAGGTTCAGCAGCAGATCCACCGACAGAAGGGCGTCGATCCGCACACCGGGATTGAGAAAATCCTCGGGGCGCAGGTCGCTGCCCAGGTCGAGGACGATCAGACCACCGCAGCGGCGCTTGGAGAGCTGACCGGCGGTGTCGGCCAGGATCTCGACCGTGCCCGCATCCTGACGGTCGGGACGGCGGCTGGCCAGCAGCACATCGAACCGCCCGGTGCCGAGCAGTTCCATCAGTCGCCGCAGCTCCCCCTGCAGGAGGATCGCCAGCGCCAGCCCGCACACCAGCACCAGCGCGTCGAGCAGCTTGCTGGTGAGGGGCAGATCGACATACCGCTGCACCATCCAGGCGGTGGCCACAAGCAGCAGGTAGCCCCGCAGCAGCCAGAGGATCCGGGGTTCACTGACGCGCCCGAGAAGCAGGACCCCGAACCCGGCGGCACAGGCGAGGTCGAGCAGCAGCCTCAGCCAGAACAACGCCCCGCCCCCTGCACCGCCGTGCCGTCACCCTACCGATCGCAGCCGCTCGGGAAGAACGTCGTAGCGCAGCAACTCGTCCGGACGCTGGCGCCGCTGCACGAGCTCGCTGCGGCCGTCGTGCACCATCACCGTCGCCGGCCGGGGGATGCGGTTGTAGTTCGAGGCCATCGACGCGTTGTAGGCGCCGGTGGCGAACACCACCAGCACATCCCCGGGGCGGCACTCGGGCAGGGGCAGATCCCGCAGCAGCACATCGCCAGACTCGCAGTGCTTGCCGGCCAGGGTGACCCGCTCCACCGGCGCAGCGTCGGGACGGTCGGCCAGCACCGCCGTGTAGAGCGACCCGTAGGTGATCGGGCGCGGGTTGTCGCTCATGCCTCCGTCCACCGACACATAGGTGCTGAAACCGGGAACCGGCTTGCGGCTGCCGATCTGGTAGAGGGTCAGACCGGCGGTGCCGATCAGCGAACGGCCGGGCTCGCACAGCAGCCGTGGCAGCTGCAGACCACGGGAGCGACAGGCCTCGACCATCGCCGTCGCCACGGCCGCCACCCAGGTGTCGATGCTCGGGGGATCGTCGGCGGCGGTGTAGCGGATGCCCAGCCCCCCCCCCACATTGAGGTCACCGCAGGGGTGGCCCAGGCCCCGGGCCAGGGCCAGGGCATCGGCGAGCACACCGGCCAGGTCGCGGTGGGGCTCGATCTCGAAGATCTGGGAGCCGATGTGGGCGTGCAATCCCTGGAGGCTGGCCCAGCGGCAGCCGGCCAGATGCTTCAGCACCGGCTCGAGCTGGTCGGGGTCGAATCCGAACTTGCTGTCGAGATGGCCGGTGCGGATGTACTCGTGGGTGTGGCACTCGATGCCCGGCGTGAAACGCAGCAGCAGCGGCACCGCCTCCGTACGACCGCGGCACAGCTCCGCCAGCAGCTCCAGGTCCCTCCAGTTGTCGACCACCACCGTCACCCCGTGCTGCAGGGCCAGGGCAAGCTCCTCGGCACTCTTGTTGTTGCCGTGCAGCACGATGCGCTCCGGCGGCATGCCGCCCTCCAGGGCGGTCAGCAGTTCCCCGGCCGAGACCGCATCCAGGCCGAGCCCCTCCTCGGCCACGACGGCGGTGATCGCCAGGCTGCTGTTGGCCTTGGAGGCATAGAGGGCCAGGGAGGGGCCCGGGTAATGGCGTTCGAGGGCCTCGCGGTAGGCACGGCACGTGGCCCGCAGGGTGGCCTCATCAAGCACGTAGAGCGGGGTCCCGAACCGCCGGGCCAGGTCGGACAGACCACAGCCCGCCAGCCGCAGCCTTCCCTCGGGGTCCCGGTCGAGGCTGATGGGCACCAGGTTGCGGTTCGGACTGGAGACGTCCAGGCCCTCCCCGTTCCAGGGCTGGGGATCCGCGTCCACTGCCGGCAAGGAGGTCATGGGCGAAGCTGATGCCAGGAAGATGACCAACCATCCTTTCAGGCCTCCGCCGCTGCGTCCGCTCATCGCTGACGACTGGGAGGCGGCCCTGGCCCTCGACCGCCGCAGCCTCGGGGGCTTCTGGAGCGAGGCCCTCTGGCGCGCCGAACTGGGGCGACCGGGGGCCCTGGCCTACGGCCATGGCGACGGCGAGCGGCTGCTGAGCATCGCCTGCGGCTGGGTGGTGATCGACGAACTGCACATCACCGTGCTGGCCACCGACCCAGACTGGCGGCGGCGGGGACTGGGCCGGGCACTGCTGCAGGCCCTGGCGGCCGCTGCCGTCGGCCGGGGCTGCTCCCGGGCCACCCTGGAAGTGGCCAGCGGCAACCACGCGGCCCTGGCCCTGTATGCGGCCGCCGGCTTTCGCACGGCGGGGTCTCGTCGCGGTTACTACACCAATGGAGACGACGCCCTGATCCAATGGAGTTCACTTCAGGGTGCCGGCGACGGGCTGTGCCCACCCGCCCTTTGAGGTACAGCGGAGATGGGCGGATCACCGCACCATTGCCATCAGTTTCTCCTCAGAAGCGCTGCATGTGCTGTGGTCTTGAAAGCAGCTGCAGCGCAAGGCTTCTGTGTCCCTGAAGCTATTTCCAGAAAGGCCTGATTCAGCGTCTGCCGACGCACCGCTTCATCCCGGGATCGCACCGACCCTGCCGATCCTGATACCTTGGACCCATCTGCAGGCAGGCACCGCACCCATGTTCGAGCGGTTTACCGAGAAGGCCATCAAGGTGATCATGCTGGCCCAG
>JBMOIF010000071.1:0-10876 GCA_049317465.1 Prochlorococcaceae cyanobacterium
GCAACGACGAACGGGAGCAGACCCTCAACCAGCTGCTCACCGAGATGGACGGCTTTGAAGGCAACACCGGCATCATCATCGTCGCCGCCACCAACCGGCCCGACGTGCTTGATCAGGCCCTGATGCGCCCCGGCCGCTTTGACCGCCAGGTGGTGGTTGACCGCCCCGACTACAACGGTCGATTGCAGATCCTCGGTGTTCATGCCCGCGGCAAGACCCTGTCGCGCGATGTCGACCTCGACAAGGTCGCCCGTCGCACGCCCGGTTTCACGGGTGCCGACCTGGCCAACCTCCTCAACGAGGCGGCGATCCTGGCGGCCCGCCGCAAGCTCACCGAGATCTCGATGGACGAGGTCAATGACGCCATCGAACGGGTCATGGCCGGCCCCGAGAAGAAGGACCGGGTCATGAGCGAGAAGCGCAAGCGTCTGGTTGCCTATCACGAGGCGGGTCATGCCCTTGTCGGTGCCCTGATGCCCGACTACGACCCTGTCCAGAAGATCAGCATCATTCCCCGTGGCCGCGCCGGCGGTCTCACCTTCTTCACTCCCAGCGAGGAGAGGATGGAGTCGGGCCTTTACTCCCGCTGCTACCTCCAGAACCAGATGGCCGTCGCCCTGGGCGGTCGGGTCGCCGAGGAACTGGTCTACGGCGAGGATGAAGTCACCACAGGGGCCAGCAACGACCTGCAGCAGGTCGCCCGCGTGGCCCGGCAGATGGTCACCCGCTTCGGCATGAGCGACAAGCTGGGACCCGTCGCCCTCGGCCGCTCCCAGGGGGGCATGTTCCTGGGCCGCGACATCGCCGCCGAACGCGATTTCTCCGAAGACACCGCTGCCACCATCGACCAGGAGGTCTCTGATCTCGTCGCCGCAGCCCACACCAGGGCCACCCAGATCCTGGCGGACAACCGCGCCGTGCTCGACGAACTGGCCGACCTGCTGGTGGAACAGGAAACCGTCGACGCTGAACAGCTGCAGGACCTGCTCCTGCATCGTGACGTCCGGGTTGCCGACTATCTCTGATCCCGCAGGCCTGCGTCAGACCCTGGGGGCGTCACCGCTGCTGGCGGTGCTCCGTCCCCAATCCTCTGACCAGGCCGAACGGCAGATTCAGGCCCTGGCTGCCGTCGGTGTGCGTCACGTCGAACTCAGCTGGGCGGATGGTGTGGAATGGTGTGCGTTGGTCCGCCAGGCCATCCGCAACTGGCCTCAGATCCGTTTCGGCGCCGCAGGCCTGAGGCAGACCGCTCAGCTGCAGGTCGTTGCTGATCTGGGGCTCACCTATGCCATGTCTCCGATCGGCTGCAGCGCCATGCTGGCTGCCGCGGCTCCCCTGGGTCTGACCCTCGTTCCCGGCGTGTACAGCCCCAGCGAAGTCGAGCGCTTCCGGAGCGCCGGCCTTGTCAAACTGTTTCCGGCTGCCAGCCTGCAACCCCAGTACTGGCGTCAGTTGAGGCAGCCCCTCCACCCGCTGCCGTTCTGCATCGCCGCCGGTGGTCTGCGTCCGCAGGATGTCGCGTCCTGGTTCGCGGCTGGGGTGCAGGCGGTGGCGTTGGGTTCCAGTCTTTTCGACGCCGCTGACCGCCTGCATCCTCACGATGTCTCTCTGCTGCGCAGTCTCGCCATGGCCGATGGCGACGCCAACTGAGACGTTGTGATTCCGCGTCCCAAGTGCTACTGATGGGACAGCGTTCCAGTTGCCATGGCCGAGATCACGATTCAGCTCAGCGACAAGGCCCTGTCGCTGATTGCCCAGCTGCAGAAGGAGATCTTCAACCGACGACGCAAGAAGGTGACGCCAGCCGGTGTTGTTGAGACCCTGGTCGAGAGCGGCGCCAAATCGCAATCCGACAAGCGGTTCGCCACCTCCTGGAAAAATCTGGTGGCCGACATTGAGAAAGCCGCCCGGCTCGCCGATGCCCACGGCGCCAAGCCCAGCAGCCTGAGCGATGAGGAGTGGGCCCTGGTGCTGAGCCACCGGAGTCGACCGAAACGATCGGCTCCGGCGGTGGCGACGGTGGCGTCCCGCCGTCCGACCCGCAAAACCGCCACCCGGACGGGGGCCAAGGGGGTGCGCAAGGTTGCGCGATCCACCACCACCGCAGCGGCCGACGGCGGTGAAGGCTCCTCCGCTCAGGCCGCGTCCTGAGCGTCAGCCGCAGACTCAGCCACACTGACCCCGCTGGCGCAGCCAGTGGTCTGCCAGAACCAGGGCCACCATGGCCTCCACCATCGGAACGGCCCGGGGCAGCACACAGGGGTCATGGCGTCCCCTCCCGCGCAGGGTGGTGGCGTCCCCTGTCGCTGTGACGGTCTGCTGTTCACGGGCGATGGTGGCCGTGGGCTTGAACCCCACCCGCAGCACGATTGGCTCACCATTGCTGATGCCGCCCTGGACTCCGCCCGAGCGGTTGGTGGCGGTGTGGAGCCGGCCCTCAGGACCCGGAATGAACGCGTCGTTGTGCTCGCTTCCCAGGAGCAGCGTGCCGGCGAAACCTGAGCCGATCTCGAAGCCCTTGGTCGCGGGCAGCGACATCACCGCCTTGGCCAGATCCGCCTCCAGTTTGTCGAACACCGGCATGCCCAGGGCCACCGGCGGATGGCGAACCACACATTCGATCACGCCTCCGCACGAATCCCCGGCGGCGCCGATGGCCTGAATTCTCTCCACCATCCTGGCGGCCAGCTCCGGATCGGGGCAGCGCACGATGGAACGTTCCACCTGTTCGCGGGTGGGCAGCGCAGGGTCCACCGTCAGGCTGAGATCGTGGATCCGGCAGACCCACGCCAGGATCTCGGTCCCGTGCTGCTGTTGCAGCAGCTGACGGGCCACGGCTCCTCCGGCCACGCGGCCGATGGTCTCGCGGGCCGACGCGCGACCGCCGCCGCTGCTTGCCTGGATCCCGTACTTGAGGGCATAGGTGCCATCCGCATGGGACGGACGGAACACCTGTTGCATGGTGCTGTAGTCCCCGGGACGCTGATCCTTGTTGCGCACCAGCATGGCGATCGGCGTGCCCAGGGTGAGGCCGTCCTGAAGTCCGCTGAGAATCTCCACCCTGTCCTCCTCCTGGCGTGGAGTGGTGATCGCGCTCTGGCCGGGGCGCCGCCGGTCCAGCTCGGCCTGAATGGCCTCCAGGTCGAGGGGCAGGCGGGGAGGACAGCCATCCACGACGACGCCGACCCCTCCACCGTGGGATTCGCCGAAGGTGCTGATGCGGAAGGCCTGGCCGAAACTGCTGCCCAAACCGGAGTGGTCCACGTCCCAGTCTTTGATCGTAGGTCTGCCGCCGGCGGGCGATGCCAACTGGCGATCGAAGGGGTTAATCTGTGGCACAGCTGAGCGCGGGTTAAGCCTGCTTCAGCCTGCGCTCGCCCGTTGCCCCTGCTTGGCTATGCCGTCTCTCACCCCTGCTGCCCGCTACTACGGTGCCCGCGGCGTCACCTACGAGCAGTTCAGAACTGAGCTCAAGATCGACCGTGGCTCATTCCAGATCCTTCTCAAGCTGGTCAATCCAGGCAAATATGGCCGCCTCTTTCTGAACGATGTCAACGGCACCCCCTACGAGATCTCGGGTCTGCGCACCTCCAGCTCCTATGGCAACAACCTGGCCAATGCCGGTGCCGACCGGATCTACGGCACGGCCGACGACATCCGTCCCGGTTCCACCGGCTATGTGGTCAACAGCCAGGGCAGCGGCGCCGAATTCTGGGCCAATGCCGAATCACCTTTCCTGCGGCTGACCCGACCCCAGTGGGGCACCGACGCCCGTGGCGTCGAGGAGCTCGGCCGTCCCCGGGGCTACGAGGGTGTGATCGCCGTCGACAGGGCTCTGCGACTGGTGGAGCCCGTGACCCAGCCACTGGCCAATGCCCGTCTGGTGAGCAACGCCCTCGGCGCCCAGGCTGGCCCGATGCCCAATCCCGAGGGCTGGAACGAATACGACATGAGCTTTGGTCAGTACTTTGACCACGGCCTTGATTTTCTCGCCCGCAGTGGCCTGAAACAGTCGATGGCCGCCGCCACGGCACCCGGTGACCGGCTTCATGCCATTTCCGGTGGTGCCGTCGGCGTCGTGGGTGACCGCGGCGGTCAGGTGCTGCGTGATGCGATCACCCGCACCCTGGTTCCGGTCGCCAACTTTTCGGCCGGCCCCAACGGCGCCCCTGCCGGCCTGTACGCCTACACCGTCAGCCCTGGCGGCCAGCTCACCCCCACCCGCAGCGCTGCGCAGATTCTCGGTCGGGCGCCCCAGGAGCTTGATCTCTTCAGTGTCAACAAAACCGAGGGGTTGATCCAGAACAATCAGCTCTACGGCTCCAGCGATGCCACGGCCTATGCGTTGCGGGAGAGTGCCCGCTTCAATGCCTCCGGCGTCTACACCAGCAATGACGGCACGGTGTATCGCATCGGTGGCACGGTGAACGGTTTCCGGGTCACGGGCAGCCGCAACGGCCTTGTGAAACTCCTCGATCCCTTGGCGCCCGGAGGCTTCCGCCTCGTCAAGTCGGCAGACATGCTGACCTCGTCGGTGCGCACCGGTGATGGTCTGCCCGGACTGCCGACCTATGCCGAGGTGTTGCTCAACAACGGCGTCAATCCTGCCCTCGTCAATGCCGTCTTTACTGCCAACGGCACCGCTGGCATGGCCCTGGGTTCACCCCAGTGGCAAGCCCTGAGCCGTGATCCCCGCTTCATTGAAGCCGGCAACGTCAGGAACTTCGATCCCGCCAGCCTCAGCTACCGACAATTCGACAATCAGCCGCTGATCGGCGATGTCGCCCTCGCGATCACGGCGACATCCCCCACCGATCTGCCGCGTCTGGCCGCCATCGACCAGAATGCCGATGGCATCTCGGATGTCCTGAAGACCATTCCCCTGGCGCAGGCCCGGGCTTATCTGCCCCAGTTCGCAACCCAGTCCGATGCAGCGGTCACTCAGATTCTGCAGGGCCAGCCGCGCATTCAGTCCGAAGATTGGGGCGCCGGCCAGCTGCTCAGTCATGTCGTCGCCGGCGACTGGCGCGCCAACGAAAACATTGGCCTGAGCTCGATCCACACCATGTGGGCCCGGGAGCACAACTGGCAGGTGGCCAACCTGCGCAGCAGCCAGAAGCAGGCGGGCATCACCGGTGTGGCAGAGGAAGACATCTTCAATGCCGCCCGCATCATCACCGAAGGTGAATATCAGAAGGCGGTGTTCGAGGATTTTGGACCCAGCCTGGCGGGCGACAAAATCATCAATGCCGGAGCCGGCATCCATGGTTTTGCCGGCTACAACCCAGCGGTGGATGCTTCTGAAAGCCTTGAGTTCGCCGTTGTGGCCTACCGGGTTGGCCATTCGCAGATCAACGAAAATCTGTTGCCTGGCTTCTCCCTGCTCAATGGTTTTCTGAACCCCCAGCTGTTCATGGCCCTGGGCAATTCGGCGATCACCGCTGGCCTCACCCAGGTTGCCCACGACACCATCGACACGCTGCTGCCCAATGCGGTTCGCAACGATCTTGTGCAGCGCAACCTTGATCTGTTCACGGCCAATGTGCTGCGTGGTCGCGAGCTGGGCATTCCTGGTCTCAACGCCATCCGGCGGGAGCTGTATCTGCAGGGGCCCCTCAACAAGGCCAATGGGACCGATCTGACGGCGTCATTTCAGGGCAACCCGCTGTTCAAGCCGTATGACAGCTGGGCCGAGTTCGGGGCCAGCCTCCGCGACTGGGTGCCGAGCCGCAACGCCGATGGCACGCCAAGGTCCTTCCGTGCCTCGGATCCCACCACCCACGGCAGCAGCGGTCTGCTGGCCAAATTCCAGTCGGTCTATGCCTCCCTCGAGGAAGTGGACGCCTGGGTGGGCATGCTGGCCGAGAAGCCGAGTGCCGAATCAGGACAGATGGGCCCGCTGATGGCCACCATTTTCTGGGAGCAACTGGACCGCCTTCAGGAGGGGGACCGCTTCTATTACATCTCGCGCCTGAAGGACACGGGCTCCGGGCTCTGGAACGAGATGGATTCCCTCAGCGACATTCTGCGGCGCACCTCGGCTCCAGATCTGACCCTGCCCGCGGCCGATGTCTTCCGGGTGCAGGCGTCCAGCGACATCCTGGCCAGCCGAGCGGCCTACATCGCCGCCACGGTCTCCACCGGCGACCAGCTGCGCCGCATCACTTCCCTCTTCGCCGCGGCCGATCCGTGGGCTGATGCCGTGGCCGGGAACGTCGCCACTAACAGGGCCATCCCCCTCGCCTGAGGCCCTGGGGCGACTGGCTGAGGGCGGGATTCTGACCAGCTTGGTCAGGTCTTTGTGGTCTCGTTTTGCCTTTGGGTCGCTCAGCTTCCTCCAAGGCTAAAGTGAAGAAGTCATGAGTTGTGGCGGCTTGCCTCCACGCCAGCCCCCCCCCCCATGGCCCTGATCATCCCGGACGGATCGAGCGATTTGACCTCTCAGGTGGCCCGACCCCAGGATCTGGAGACCATGGCGCTGGTCGCCGTTCCCGGCTACGCGATCAGCCCGTCGCTGTCCTCGCCCAACGAAGGCCAGGTCCTGACCATCACGGTCAAGACCACCAATGTGGCCCCTGGAACGGTGGTGTACTGGTCCCTCTCCGGCACCGGCATCAGCGATCTTGACTTCAGCAAAGGGGCGCTGGTCGGTTCTGCCACTGTCGATGCCGCCGGGGGCTTCGCCTTCAGCCACACCCTCGCCAACGATCTGCGCACCGAAGGTGCCGAGACCCTCAACATCCGGCTGTTCCGTGATGCGGCCCGCACCATCCAGGTGGGGAGCACCGCGGCTGTCATCATCAAAGACACATCCACGGCGCCTGCCGCGCTCTCCACGGCACCCACCTACACGATCCTGCCGTCGGCGGCGGCACTGAACGAAGGCCTGGTGCTCACCACCAGGATTCAGACCACCAACGTCAGGCCTGGCACCGTCCTGTACTGGTCGTTCTCGGGCACGGGCATCACCGAAAAGGATTTCAGCCGTGGCGCGCTGTTCGGCTTTGCGCCCGTTGATGCCACAGGCAAGATCACCCTCGTCCATGCCCTCAGCAACGATTTTTCCACCGAGGGGCCCGAAACGCTGAAGATCACCCTCTTCAGTGACCCCGGCATGGTGACCCCCGTCGGGGCCCCCACTTCGGTCACCATCCGTGACACCTCCCTGACACCGGCACAACCTCTGCTGTCGACGTACACCATCAAGCCCTCGACGGTGCTGATCAACGAAGGGGGCCTGCTCGCCACCACCGTTCAGACCACCAATGTTGTGGCCGGTACGACGGTGTACTGGACCGTGACCGGGACAGGCATCACCAATGCCGACTTCAGCAGCGGCACTCTGATCGGCAGCGCCAGCGTCAACAGCACAGGTCAGTTCGTGCTGTCCCATCGGTTGGCCAACGACCTCACGACCGAAGGTCCCGAGACGCTGCAGATCAACCTCTTCAGCGATCCGAAGCTGGCCACTCCTCTTGCCAGCACCTCGGTGTTGGTCAATGACACATCCCGCTCCCGCGGTGCCGCTACGGCCAGCCTCTCCACCTCGCTGGCGACAATGACCGAAGGTCAGGCGGTCATCACCACGGTGACCACCACCAACATTGCCGACGGCACCATTCTCTATTACCAGCTCACTGGTGCCGGGGTTGATCCCAGCGATTTCGGGGTGGGCACCCTCAGCGGCCAGGTGCTGGTCAAGGCAGGCAAGGCCAGTGTCACCCACATTCTTGCCAACGATTACAAGACCGAGGGTGATGAGCTGATCAAGATCCAGCTCTTCACGGACAAGCCTGGCGGTACGGCCATCGGCAATCCAGCCACGCTGGCGGTCAGGGACACGTCCGTGTCGCTCAACGTTGCCACGGAGGTGTACCAACCCCGTGATACCCCCTTCCCGGTCCGCAAGTGGGCATCGGCGGTGCCTGTGCCGACCCTCAAACGACCCGATTATGTCGGGGTGCAGCCTGATGTCTGGGGGACCAAGTTCGCTCCCCAGCCATCCCCCGGTGGTCTCCCGGCCCTTTACACCGATGTGGATCCCACCCAGGCCAGCTACGGCGGTATCGCGCCTGAGTTCTACAACCAGACTGTCGCTGGAACCACAATCCCCTACTACACCTCCGGGCAGCTCACCTCCTGGTATTCCCAGCGGGAGGGGGCCAGGCCCCAGGTGGTCGTTGATGGCGCCAATCAGACCTACCTCACGGAGATTTTCGGCTACGACAGCACCATGCCCGGCTCCACCTTCAAGACCAGGGTCGGAGAGCCGGTGGTGGTGCGCCATTGGAACGATCTGCCCCTGTACCCCGGCATGCCGGCAGGCATGGTCCAGCGGGAGTCTGTTCACCTGCATGGCGGGCACAATCCAGCCCATGTGGATGGTTACCCCTCTTATGTGGTCAATCCCGGCATGTATCGGGATTATTACTACGCCAATACCGTGCCCATGGGCAACGATGGCAAGCCCGATATGACCGAGTCGCCATCAACAATGTGGTATCACGACCATGGCGAAGACATTACCGATCTCAATGTCGTCAAGGGGATGGCGGGCTTCTGGTTGTCGTTTGACGACACCGAGCTCAATCTGATCAAGAATCACGTGCTTCCCGGTTGGTGGAAATCGACCGCCGAGTGGAATGAGCAGGAGTTCATGGCGAACAACTCTCCCTACGACATTCCCCTGGCTTTGAGTGATCGGCGCTTCAACGCAGACGGATCATTCTTCTACGACGGCTTTCCGATTGGTAACAACACGGATGGTTACCTCGGCGATGTCATGCTTGTCAATGGCAAGTCCTATCCCTATCTGGTGGTTGAGCAGACCCAGGTTCGGATGCGCATGCTGGGCGCTTCGACGGCCCGCATCTGGCACCTCAGCGTTCAAGATGCCAATGGCGTCATGCAACCCCACCTGCGGGTGGGCAACGACACCTGGTTGATGCCCAATCCGATCCAGATGAATGAATTCACCATCTCGCCGGCCCAGCGGGCCGATGTGGTGATGGATTTTTCCGGTTACGCGCCCGGCACTGAGCTTTACCTTGTCAACACTGCCGAGCAGAACAAGGGCACGGGCCCCCAGGGCACGCTCGACACCATCGGCACCACTGGCTTTTCGGAGCGGATCATGAAGATTGTGGTGGCACCCAAGACGGCTACCACCCCCACAAATACCATCACGGTCAACACTCCTCTGCGGGCCAACACTCCGATCCTGCCCTCTGAGATCAGCAACCGCCGTACGTTTGAGTTTGGCCGCAGCAATGGACTCTGGCTGATCAACCAGACCCACTTCGACTCCATGATCTCGAACAATCCCATGCCGCTTGGGGTTGCTGAAGAGTGGACCCTCGTCAACGGTTCCGGTGGCTGGTGGCACCCCATCCACATCCACCTCGAGTCCCATCAGGTCCAGGCAATCAACGGCCGCCAGCCCTCAGCTGACTACTTTCCCGAGAAGCAGTTCAAGAGCGATACAACGCTGCTGGGGCCGAACACGACGGCAACCGTCTTCATGAAATTCAGGACCTTTGAGGGGCCTTTTGTCTTCCACTGCCACATTCTGCAGCATGAAGACTCGATGATGATGTTTAACTTTGATCCCAATCTTGATGGGGCCAACTACAAGGCTGGTGATCCTGTCCCTGCGGATCGAAATTACACGCCCTTCCCCTACCCATCGGCCCATCACCCTGGTGTCGTTCTCACGGGACCGCCGACAGGTGGCACTGCTGTGCACGGCCTCACCACCCATGGGGCAAATCCGCTTCAGCTTCAAGGTGCTGAACCCCTTGCCCCTTACTCAGTCGCTTATCACCCTGGTCTCCATTCCGATCTGCCCCAGGACGGCAGCCTCACCTCGGGCTTTGATGCGGCAGCCTCCTCCCGCTGGCAGCACGAGCATGGGTCGGAACCGCTGGCCCCCTATTCGGTGGCCTACCACCCGGGCCTGCATCCAACCCTTCCAAGCGATGACACGCTTCTGGCCGGCTATACCGCAGCCAATGGGCCCACCACAGCTCCGGATCTGCCGGATGTGATTTCCGCACCTGCTGATGATGGTGGTTCACCCCAGTTTGCACCGGCTGTTCTGGCATTGTTCGCCTTCAGTGCCTGGGGCACCAACAATGGTGAGGTCATGAATGCCACGACCAAAGATTCCTATCTGAACGGTCGAGGCGGTAACGACTACCTCAGGGGAGGTCAAGGCAACGACATGCTGGTCGGCGGAGACGGCGATGACGTGCTCAGCGGTGGCGATGGGGATGATCTGCTGGCAGGCGAAGTTGGCGACGACGTGCTGACGGGGGGAGCAGGACGCGATGGTTTCTTCTACATCAGCGCCGACCCTGGTTCCACCGACCGCATCACCGACTTCCAGGCTGGGGCTGATTTCATTTCACTCCACCATGCTCTGGTGAACACCAATGGCATTGACAATGCCAGCTGGAGTTTCATCGGTGCTGATGACTTCTCTGGCAAGACAGGTCAGGTCCGTTTTGTCGACAGTCTTCTGACGGTCGATCTCAACGGCGACACCATTGCCGACATCAACATTCAGATCCCAGGTCTTACCAGCTTTGATCCCTGCTGGTTCGACGTGCCCACTGCAACACCTTCCCTTGGCAGCAGTTGCGCCACGCCCACCTGCGATCCCATCTGTCCGGACCCCAATACCAGCCTGGCTGCAGATTGTGCCCCAGATCCGCTGGCTTACAACCATCAGGTCCCGGTCTGCTGATGCCTCTGCGCTGACGACCAAAGGAGTCTGAAGAGGTCAAAGCCGGAGTAACAGGCAGGAAATCATCCAAGGGCCCCTGGGACGTTCTGCCTCCCTGGGGCTTATTCCTTTTGGATTGGCATGGCCTTC
>JBMOIF010000072.1:0-10560 GCA_049317465.1 Prochlorococcaceae cyanobacterium
GGCCTCGTGCTGCAGCTCCTCAAGGGTGGGAGCACTGATGTGGATCGGCAGGGTTACTCCTGCGGAGAAGGCTGCGCCTACGGCCCGGGCTTCCAGATGGCCGGGCCGTTCAGTCTCAAGGCGGAACACGACCTCTCGCATGCGGTGTATCTCTTTTTTACCGGCTCCATCTTTGATTGCTGGGACAAGCTGACTGGTGCGGCCGGATACGGGGAACCGCTCCTTGAGGCACCTCACGGGACTGCGTCAGGTTGAGCGAATGCCGCAGGATTCAGGCAGAGCGCCGGCGCAGCGATGCGCAGCCATCGATCAAAGCTCGGTGATGCCGCCGGATGCCTGGCCATCGTCAAGTCGCATGGGATCCCTACGCTCGCAGGCACCCGCGCAGGACGGAAGAGCAGCTGCGCCGGTAGTCCGACCTGAACTCATGTGAAGGCAACAGGCGGGGAGCGGTCAGCGCCATGCTGCACCGCTGGATTCAAGGCTTCAATCCCGATGCCCCCGCGATTTGGCCGATGAGTACTCAAGTCCTCCTGGTGGCGAGGAACTTGAGGTGAAACTGGTTTCAACCATCAGCCGTGTCCATCACAGCTCAGGCTCCTCAGGCCAGAGTCCAAAGCCCAGCCGATCGACCCGATCAGCAGCAGGACAGCGGTGAGTTCTCCATAAGCGAGACGATCTCGGCAATCAAGGATCAGATAGCCCAGCCCGGAGCTGACGCCAAGCATCTCGGCTGGCACGAGCACCACCCAGATCAGGCCCACCGCCACGCGCAAGCTGGCCAACAGGTTCGGCCGGATCGCCGGCAGAACGACACGACTGACGATTTCCAGGGGTTCGGCCGCAAAGCTTCGCGCCACCTTGATGTAGAGGGGATTGATGTTGCGTACTGCGGAAATGATGGTGAGCAGGATTGGCCACAGCGCGGCAACGGCCAGGAGGAAGAACACCGGTAAATTCCCAACCCCCAAAACCATCACGGCGATGGGCATCCAGGAGAGCGGCGAAATCATCCGGATGAACTGGAAGGCAGCCGAAGTGGTGAGTTCCAGCCTTCTGTTCAGCCCCAGCAGCAGGCCCAACGGCACGGCCAGCAGCACGGCGATACCCAGACCAACGCCGACTCTCAGCAAGCTGGTGCCGGCATGACGGAGCAGCACGCCGGAGCGAAGACCGATCAACAGCTGATCGAAAGCCGCGTGCGGAGAGAACTCTGCAATCACGGGGGACCAGCCCGACAGCAGCAGCACGGCCAACCACCAGAGGATCAACCCGATCAGCAGGCCCAGAGCCGGCAAGAGAAGATGCCGGCGCCTCTGGGCACTGGAACCGGAGTCAAGCGGCAGGCTGATCATGTGAAATCGATCAGTTCGCGCCGATTGAAGCTGGGCGGAAGGTTGAACGCCTTGGCGCCACCATTGAGCGCGATCGCCTTGCGCACAAAACGATCAATCACCAGATCCTTGGCAACCGTCTGCGGACTGAGCGAGCGGAGGAAGGCCGTATCACCCTCGACCTGGGTCTTCCTGAGCAGCCGCACCAGTTCCTCGGTGTAGGAGGCGAAGGGGTAGGGTTGAAAGTCAATGCGCTGATTGCGCCATTGAGGATTCTGAATCGCATTGTCTTCGATGTAGGACTTGCCATAGGCCGTGAGTGCTTCGGTCAAGACCGCCTGGCTGTGTGGCGTGTAGTTCTTGCCTCCTTCCTGCGAAAGGATCGCAGCCACTTCAGGACGATTCCCCTGCATCCAGCGCTGGCTCGTGACAATGGCGTTGACGACGCGTTGCGTCCATTCAGGGCGCTTTTGGATGTCCTCCTCGTGTATGAGCACAACGCAGCAGGCGTGATCATTCCAGATGTCGCCCGTGAACCGCAGCACTTTGCCGATCTTCTTGGCTTCGGCAGCGGCATTGAACGGCTCCGCAACGATGTATCCAGCGATTTTCTTGCTGGCCAGCGCCGGCACCATCTCGGCGGGTGGCAGCACCACCAGATTGACCTCACGATCGCTCAGCTTGGCCTCGATCGGCTTGCGAACCACCTTGAGGCCATTCTTCTGTAGCAACTGCTGTAGAAGAATGTTATGGATCGAATACCAGAAGGGGATCGCCACCACTTCCCCGCCCAGATCGGAGGGCTTGTTGATCCTCTCCTGCACGGTGAGCGCCGATCCATTGGTGTGATTCCAAGCCACCACTTTGGCGGGGAAACGCTTGCCGTAGCGCATCCATATCGTTGTGGGGAACAGCATGTGTACCACATTGACCTGCCGCGACAGGAAGGCTTCCGACAGTTGCGCCCAGGAGCGGAAGCGGGTCGGATCGGGCACCGTCAGGCCCTGGTCGCGGAAGGCGCCACGGGCATCGGCGATCAGCAGGGGAGAAGCATCGAGAATCGGCAGGTAGCCAATCTTGACGGGTTGATCCTGATTGTTCAGGCTCGTAGCAGTGGCCGCCTGGGAGGGCTGCTGATGACCAAGCAACTGCAGACCAGCTGACGCGGCGAGGAGGCTGCCAAATTGAAGAAACTGCCGGCGGTTCATCCCGCAGCAGTCACAGGTGAGCGGATGATGCGTGGTCATGGGTGGATGAGATCAGGGCCAGAGTTTCACGTTGTTGAGATCAGCAGCTACAGGGTCCGTTCTGAATCGGAACGAGGCTGCAAGTGGCTCCGCGATGCCATTTGGCGGTTGTTCAAGGCGATCTGGACTTGAGAATGTCACTCAGTTCCTTCAGGATTTCCCTGCGAAGTGCATGGCGCTCCTGTTCATCGCCGGCACGCCGGCCGATCCATTCGCGTTCAATCGCCCCCGGCTTGGCTCGCATCAGCAGGATGCGATCACCAAGTTGAATCGCTTCATCCACGTCATGGGTCACGATGAGCATGCCGGCCCCGGTCTGCTCTGTGATCCGCAGCAGCAGCTCCTGCATCTCTGCCCTGGTGATCGCATCCAGGGCGCTGAAGGGTTCATCCAGCAACAGCAGGCGAGGGTTGCGCACCAGAACCCGGGCCAGGGCCACGCGCTGGGCCATGCCACCGGAAAGGTGGGCGGGCGCAGTCTCCGGATCGATCTGCAGTCCGACCAGCTGCAGGGTCCGTTGGATGCGTTCGCGCCGCTGGCTGGATGACAGGCGCTCCGAATGGCGCAGGGTGAGGCCGAACGCGACGTTGCCTCGCACCGACAGCCAGGGAAGCAGCGCCGGCTGCTGGAACACCAGGCCGAGTCTGGGATCCGGGCCGAAGATGTCCTCCCCCTCAAGGCTGACCTTGCCCTGTTGCCGTGGGTTGAGCCCCGAAGCCAGGTTCAAAAGCGTCGACTTACCGCACCCGCTGGGCCCCAGCAGAACGACGATCTCACCGGCATCGACGCGCAGGCTGATCCCGTCCAGTACGGGTTGGCCAGGGATGCGTCGCCGCTGCCTGGGGGGCTGGAACCAATGGCTGAGGTCCCGGATCTCCAGCAGCGGAGCGGTTCCAACGGCCGAATGCGCAGGGGCGGCCGGACATCCTGCGGAGGGACTGAAGCCTGACTCAGCCCCATCGGCAGCCAGGGCTTCCGCCTCGACCCCTGGAAATGCCCAAATACGCATCGGTCAAGCGTGGTATCAGCCGACCCTACGGATTCTGCCCCCTGGGGTCGTGTGGCCGGGAATACGGGCAGTCGCCAGCGGGATGTAGCTGAGTTCACCCGGCTCTGACGGACTGTTCGCAGAGGATCGGGTTACCCATGGAAGGAATCTTGTCCTCCATCCGAGTTGAATCCGGGGTTACGCGCGTTCTTCCTGCTGAGGAACGGCGGCAGCGCATCCGCTCGATCGCCCAGTTCTCCCTGGCCCCGCTGGCTGAGGCCGTCGACCGCGAGGGGCTCTATCCACGTCAGGTGCTGGAGCAGCTGGCAGGGGCCGGCGCTTTCAGCGCTCACCTCCGCAGCCATGGCGAAGCCGGGGATCTCGGCCTGTCGATTCAGTTGATCGCTGAGATCGCCCGCGTCTGCGGCTCCACGGGGTTCGTCGCCTGGTGTCAGGCAGCCTGCGGCCTGTACCTGGAGGAATCGGGCAATCCTGATCTCCAGGCCGAGCCGCTGGGGCGTCATATCCGTGGCGAAGGGCTCGGGGGAACCGGCTTGTCGAATCCGATCAAGTCCTACGCAGGCATCGAAAAGCAGCTGCTTCGCGCCAGGCCCGAGGGTGATGGGTACCGGCTTCGGGGTTCCCTCCCCTGGGTGAGTCATCTGCTGCCGGATGGCTACTGCGGTGTGATCGCCGCAGTGCGTGATGAGGCTGGCCGTCTTGTCGGGCAGGACGTGATGGTGCTGCTGAACGCCTCCGCCCCAGGGGTCCAGCTGGTGCCCTGTCCAGCCTTCTCCGGGATGGAGGGCACGAGCACGTTCGCCGTGCGACTGGATGAGGTCTGGATCGGGCCTGAAGTGGTGATCGCCCGCGATGCAGCAAGGTTCGTTGCAGGAATTCGCCCCACCTTCGTGCTGCTGCAATGCGGCTTCGGGTTGGGGGTGATCCAGGGAGCGATCGAATCGATTGCGGCCGTTCAGGGTCCATTGGGCCATGTGAACCGCTTCCTCGAGGATCAGGCCGAGCCGCTGCAGACCGAGTTTGAGGCTCTGCAACGGCGCATCCTGCGGCTGGCGCAGACGCCCCGGCTCTCGGACCCGGCTTACCGACTCGCGGTGCTCGAGGCGCGGGCCGAGACCTCCCAGCTGAGTCTGCAAGCCGCACAGGCCGCCCTGCTTCACCAGGGTGCGCGGGGTTATCTGGCCAGTTCAGCCGTTCAGCGCCGCATCCGGGAATCCCACTTCGTGGCAATCGTCACCCCCGCGCTCAAGCAGTTGCGCAAGGAAATCCACAACCTGCGCCAACAGCTCGGGGCCGCTGATCTCCAACATCAGCGCTGAGCTTCGCCGACCACCTTCCACTGATTGCCTCACATCTGCCATGAGTTCCTCCACCGACACCCTCCAGGGCGAGACCGTCCAGACTGTCAGCGCCCATCTGCGTCCGATTGATCGCGATGGCCTGCTCGCCTTTGCCGAGAAGGGTCGTCAGAATCCCTCAGCTCGCGGCACCAATCGGGTTCACACCGTCACCGAGGGTCAATATCGCACCCTCAGTTATGTCGGTGATCACGCGCCGGTCGTGGTGGATGAGCCGCTGCACCTGCTGGGTCAGAACACGGCGCCCGCTCCAGGTGAGATCGTGCTGACGGGCCTGGGCGGCTGCCTCGCTGTGGGGATCACGGCCGTGGCCACCTGGAAGCAGGTGAAACTCTCCAGGCTGGAATTGTTCCTGGAGGGAGACATCGGCAATCCGGCGGCCTGGGGAGCTGGCGGTGCCCTGGAGGTCACTCCCGAGCAGATGGGCTTTCAGGAGATCCGAGTCAAGGTGCTGATTGAAGGGGATGCCACTCCTCAAGAGCTGCAGACGATCGTCGAGCAGGCCAACCACTATTCCCCCGTTGCCAACACCCTGCGCAACCCCATTCCCTTTCAGATCAGCCTTGCCGCTGATGACTGAAACCACTGAATTCGACAGAATCAAGGTTAATGCCAACAGCCACTGACCACTCAACTCCCAGTCACTGGGATCAGGTGTATGCGCAGAACGGTGAGGCTGGGGTCAGTTGGTATCAGCCCTTTCCCCGGTGGTCGCTGGAGCAGATCAGGCTGTTGTTGCCTCATCGCTCCTTGGCCTTGATCGATGTGGGGGCAGGGGCCTCCACACTGGTCGATGAACTGTTGCTGGAGGGGTATCAAAACATCACCTTGCTTGACTGTTCCGCGGTGGCCTTGTCATTGACTCGGGCACGCCTGCTGGCCAACAGTGATCTTGCCCATCATTGTCAGAGGGTTCGCTGGTTGCAGGCTGATCTGATGACTCATGAGTTTCCGCATCAGTCAGTCGATGGCTGGCATGATCGCGCTGTCTTCCATTTCTTGACAACGGAGGCTGATCGCCACCGTTATCGTCAACAGCTTGACCACGCTCTGCGGCCTGGTGGCTTCCTCTTCTTGTCCACATTCGCCGAGGACGGCCCTGTTCGCTGCAGTGGTCACCCTGTGGTTCGCTATTCCATCGAGACACTCGAACAGGCTGTCGGTCCGGGTCTGAAACTGGTGCATCACGAGCATCAACGACACAGGACTCCGGCAGGGCGTGTTCAAATCTTTCTGGCGGCCTGTTTCCGCGCCCCACCGTGACTTCAGAGCGCGCTATGCCCCTTCTCAACATGCGCCATGCCCCCATCTGGAAATGATCCGACCGATCCTGACCGGCAGTCATCGGATCAGTCGGCAGGTGAGTCGCCGAAGAGCCGTCCATCAGGCTCCGCGTGGATTTCCCCCTGGCCGTCGGTTGCACCCTGGTTCGTCCTGGTGGCTGGGGTTCTCCTGGGGCACTGGATCGGTTATTCACCTCACCTGTTTGTCGCCATAGGCGCGGTCTGCCTGGTTGTTGGCTTGCTGTCAGATCATTAAAAATCCATTCCTTCTTGCGTCCTTCTTTTGCAAGCAATGCGTCCCTAAATCGGTTGTGGCTCACTCGAGACGCGGCAGTGGCGATGCCAGGCGACTGGGGTTGAGTGGGAGATTCCTGGCCAGAAGGCTCAGCATCCCTTCACGGTCCGGCTCGGCCAGTCCACCATCACGGTCCCACTGCAGGCAGGTGATCGCAACCACAGGTGTCCGTTCGCCGCTCGGCTTGTGGCGAGAACGGCCCAACGAAGAATCCATGGCTCCGCGAGGGATCGTATCCCTCTGACGGTATGCCGAGCGGTGGAGTGCAGACGTGGCTTCGGAAACAGTCAACGGCAGCGCTGACCACGCTTTCTGAGTGGTGACATGGGCCGAGGCTTGACGCTCAGCCCGCTGTGGTGTGAACGCTTCAACGGCGTGATCGACAGCCGAGGTGCAAGAACTCACCCTCGCCTGTTCCCGTCACCACAATGCAGCGCAATGCTGTCCTCATAGGGTCAGCAGGATTCCGCTCTCCCTGTGCCGTGACAGCGACCTGGTCTTTTGAAACCAAACAGATTCATGCCGGCCAGGTAGCCGATCCAACCACCAACGCGCGCGCTCTGCCTCTGTATCAGACGACGTCCTACACCTTCAACGACACCAGCCATGCAGCCAATCTGTTCGGCCTGAAAGAGCTCGGTAATATCTATACCCGCATCATGAATCCCACCCAGGCTGCGGTGGAAGAGAGGATTGCGGCACTGGAGGGTGGGATCGGCGCCCTGCTGCTGGCCAGTGGCCAGGCCGCCGAAACGATCGCGATTCTCAACCTGGCTGAAGCTGGGGATCACATCGTCTCCAGCCCTTCGCTCTACGGCGGAACCTACAACCTGTTCCATTACACCCTGCCCAAGCTCGGGATTGAGGTGAGCTTTGTCGCCAATCCCGACGACCCGCAGTCCTGGAGGGATGCCGTCCGTCCCAATACCAAGGCGTTCTTCGGTGAGTCCATCGCCAATCCCAAGAGTGACATTCTCGATATCGAGGCGGTGGCTGCCGTCGCCCATGAGGTGGGTGTTCCGCTGATTGTGGACAACACGGTGGCCACCCCCTATCTGATCCGGCCGCTCGAATGGGGCGCCGACATCGTGGTTCACTCCGTCACCAAATACATCGGCGGCCATGGCACGGCGATCGGTGGGGTCATCGTCGACAGCGGACGCTTCGACTACGCGGCCCACCCCGAGCGCTTCCCCAATTTCAACCAGCCGGATCCCAGCTATCACGGCCTTGTCTACGCCCGTGACCTCGGCGTCAACGGCGCTCTGGGCGCCAACCTGGCCTTCATCCTCAAGGCCCGCGTGCAATTGCTGCGTGATCTGGGCGCCTCCATCGCTCCGTTCAACGCCTGGCTGGTGGCTCTTGGGCTGGAGACTCTGTCGCTGCGCATCGAGCGGCATACCACCAACGCCCTGGCCGTGGCGCGCTGGCTGCAGGCCAGGCCCGAAGTCATCTCCGTCAACTACGCCGGTCTTGAGAGCAGTCCCTGGTACGACCGCGGCCGCAAGTACGCACCCCTGGGAACATCGGGCATCCTGGCGTTCGAGCTCGCGGGCGGTGTCGAGGCCGGCAAGCGTTTTGTCGAAGCCCTGAAACTGCACAGCCACGTGGCCAACATCGGCGACGTGCGCAGCCTGGTGATCCACCCAGCCTCCACGACCCACTCTCAGCTCTCGCCCGAGGAGCAGCTGGCCTCCGGCGTCACCCCCGGTCTGGTGCGGCTTTCCGTGGGTCTGGAGAGCCTGCAGGACATCCTCACCGATCTGGAACTGGGATTCGCAGAACTCGGCGGCTGATCGATGGCTGCGGCTGCCCCCCTCCCTCCCGTCAGTGGTGCCTGGCGGGAGACGGATCATCCAGGGGAACGGAGATTCTTGTCACTGGGTCGCTTCACCACGCAATCGGGTTTCACCTTTCCGGATGTGCGTGTGGCTTACCAGACCTGGGGCCCGCTGAACCCGGACCACTCCAACGCCATCTACATCGCCCACGCCCTCACCGGTGATTCGCACGTGTGCGGCGAGTCCGGCCCCGGTCATCGTCATGGCGGATGGTGGAGTGCCCTGGTCGGACCAGACCGCCCGATCGATACCCGTCGCTGGTTCGTGGTCTGCGCGAACGTGCTGGGCGGCTGTCAAGGAACCACGGGGCCTGCGTCGCCGGGACCTGATGGCAGGCCCTGGGGCAGTCGCTTCCCCCTCGTCACGGTGGCCGACATGGTGGAGGTGGAGCGGCGCTTCAGTGAGGCCCTGGCGATCCGGCGCTGGGCCTGCATGCTCGGCCCGTCGCTGGGTGGAATGCGGGTGCTCGAATGGATGGTGGCCCAGCCCCACCAGGTGGCCACGGGCATCGTGATCGGTGCTGCCGCCGCGGTGGGGGCCGATCAGATCGGCAGCCACGAGGCCCAGATCGAGGCGATCCGCGCCGATCAGGGATTCCGGGGGGGGGACTACTACGCCGCCGCCGATGGGGATGGGCCCCACCGCGGTCTCGGGGTTGCACGACGCATCGCGCACCTGAGCTATCGCAGCCGGCAGGAACTGGAGCTGCGCTTCGGGCGCCAGCACCAGGGCCAGGAGGATCCCTATGCCTGGGAGAGCGGCCGAGCCGGGGGGCGATTCGCCGTCGCCTCCTACCTCGATCATCACGCCGACAAGCTCTGCCGGCGTTTCGACGCCAACAGCTACATCGCCCTGACCCAAGCGATGAGCCTGTTCGATCTCGGGCGTGGCCGGGGTGGTCTCGAGCAGGCCCTGCAGCGCATCAGCCAACCGCTCACCGTGGTCGGCGTGGACAGCGATCGGCTGTTTCCGTTGGAGCAGCAACGCCAGATCGCCGCGCTGGCCCCCGGCGCCCGGCCACTGCGCGTGATCCACAGCGTGCACGGTCACGATGGCTTTCTGGTGGAGGCTGATCAGCTGGGCTCGATCGTGCGCGAGGCCCTGGTCAGCTGATCGTTCATTCCGCCGCGCGAGGCCTGGCGCAGGCCTTCACCCCTGCCCCCACCTGCCGCAGCGTTGTGGCGCCAGGCACAGCCCCCGTCACCCGCTGCCAGGTGGGCCTTCCCAGAATCCCACCGTCCGCCAGCCGGAGATGAGCCTTCCCTCGACGGATCACCCCCCGCAGTCACGGCCCCTGCTGGTGATTGCCGCCCTGTCCTCCGCGCTGATCGCGGCCGCCTGGGCGCATGGCTGGCGTCTGGCCGCCCTGGCGGCGATCGGGGTGCTGCTCGGCGCCTCGCTCCACCATGCCAGCTTCGGCTTCGCCTCTGGCTACCGCCGTCTGCTCGTCCATCGCGACGGTCGGGGCGTACTGGCTCAGGTCGCGCTGCTGCTGCTGCTCACTCTGCTGTTCACGCCGATCCTGCTCAGCGGGGCGGCCAGGGGGGCCGTCGCTCCCGTGGCGCTGCAGGCCGCGATCGGCGCCACGCTGTTCGGCGTTGGCATGCAACTGGGCAGCGGCTGCGCCTGCGGCACCCTTTACGCGATCGGTGGCGGCAGTGGCCTGATGCTGTTCACGCTGGCCAGCTTCAGCGCCGGTTCCTTCCTGGCCACCCTCACACCCTCCCCTTGGCGCGGGCTGCCCCGGCTGGAGCCGGTCTCCCTGCTGGAACGCTGGGGATGGCCCGGTGCCCTGCTGCAGCTGCTACTCCTCCTGCTGATTGGCCTGTCCCTCTGGCTGTGGCAGCGCCCCCGTCTGGGTCTGTCGTTTCGCGGCGGCCACCGTTTCGGTTGGCGAACGCTGCTGGTGGGCCCCTGGAGCCTCGGCGCCGGCTCCGTGGCCCTGGCTCTGCTCAGTGGGCTGACCCTCCTGCTGGCGGGTCGACCCTGGGGTGTGACCTGGGGATTCACGCTCTGGGCGGCCAAGCTGGCCCATCAGCTCGGCTGGGATCCCTCCACCAGCGCCCTCTGGCAACAGGAGCGCTTCGCGCAGGCCCTGAGCTCGGGGCTGTTCGAGGACATCACCTCGGTGATGAACCTGGGGATCGTGCTCGGTGCCGCCGCCGCCGCCGCTGCCGCCGGGAGGCTGAGCTT
>JBMOIF010000073.1:0-10378 GCA_049317465.1 Prochlorococcaceae cyanobacterium
TCTCGTCCTGGCACCAGTTCTCGAAGAAGTTGAAGATCGGGAAGATCTTGCTTTCCGGATGTTGCTCCAGGTGGCGGAAGATGGTGATGTAACGCCAGTAACCGATTTTTTCAGAGAGATAGGTGGCGTAGAAGATGAACTTTGGCTGGAAGTAGGTGTAGGCCTTGTTGGCGGTCAGGAAGCCCAGATCGAGCTGCACCCCGAAATCACCCATGGCCTTGTTCAGGAAGCCGGCATGGCGGGCTTCATCCCGGGCCATGTGGGCAAAGCACTCGGCCAGCAGCGGATTGCGGCTCTTGATCCGGCGGCTGAGTTCCTTGTAAAGCAGAAAACCGGAGAACTCGGAGGTGCAGCTCTGCTCCAGGAACTCAACGAAGACCCGGCGGGTCTCGGGATCCATCTGTTCGGCGGCACCGTCGAAGGCGCCGTCTCGGACAAAGTGATGGCGGTTGTAGTCCTTGCGGAACTCTTCACAGATCGCCTCGAGCTCTGCCTGGTTGGGCCGCAGGTCCATGGCGGCCATGGCCTCGAAGTCGGTGGTGTAGAAGCGCGGTGTGAGGATCGTGTCCTTCACAGGCTCCTTGATCGCCGGCTGACCTGCGGCGTCGGGAGCATCGGCAAGGGCGCTGGGGGGAACCATCCGGCGGGGAGACTGGTCTGACCGCCCATCGTAAGGGGCGCGGGGCTCAGTTGGGACCGAGCCACTTCTGGCCGTTCAGCCGCTGCACCGTGCGGCTCACCAGCAGGGCGAGGGTCGTCTTCTTCTCGTCGATCAGGAAGGACTCCAGCAGGCTGGGGTCGGCGCCGGCCTCGGCCACGGCGATGGTCTTGGGGGCCTGGATGTCGTCGCGGGTGAAACACAGCCAGAAGCGACGGGCACCGGGCAGCTCGCCCACCACCTGCCAGCAGGGCTCCCCGACCACCGGCATCGGGGCCTGCTCCAGCCTGAGGCTGGGCTCAGGACCTCCGTAACGACGGATCTCGCTCGCCAGGGCCGGCAGCAGCACCTCGGGCACGAAGCTGGCAAAGGGCTGATCTTCGGGCTTGGGCGCGGGAGGGGCCTTGGGGGCGGGGGCGGCCTTGGGGGTGCCGTCGGTGGGCAGGCTCTCCGGTTCGCTCACGGCACGGCGACAGCTCTGGCGAAGGTTAGGCCAGTCGTGCCGCCGCCCGGGTCACCAGCTGCCGTCGTCCTCCCGGTCCCAGTCGTCACCTGCGGCGGTCGCCGCAGGTGGCCGCACCACCCGGTACGGCACCGACACCGTGGGTGCCGGGGCGAAGGGATCGCGTTCGGGCCAGGGCTCGGGGCGGAAGGGCTGGGGGGGCTCAACGGGCTGCCGGGGGCTGAAGGGTTCAGGCTCCGCCCCGAGGACGTCGGCAGGACGACGCAACCGCCGCCGCAGGGGCTCCGACGGGCCCGCCCCGAGCAGGGCCAGCAGGGCCGATCCGGCCCCGACAGCGGCGCCACCGCCGGCTCCCAGCAGGATCAGGCTGCCCAGGGGCAGCGAGGGGGAGGTCCAGAGCAGCAGCCGCAACCGGGCCGGCTCGCCTCGGTTGAGCAGCCCGAGCCCCAGGGCGGCCAGCAGGGGAAGCAGGACGGGCAGCAGCAGCAGGGCGCGCAGGGTCATGGCCTCCGGTCAGGGCCGCTGGGGGGGATCGATGGGGCCCTGCCAACGGCGCAGGTCTCCGAGCTCGTAGCCGAGCACATCAAGAATCCGAGCCACCAGAAAATCGACCATGTCGTCGAGGCTGCTCGGCTGGTGATACCAGGCCGGGATGGGGGGGGCGATGCGGGCGCCCGCCTCGGCCAGGGTGGTGAGGTTGCGCAGGTGGATCAGGTTCCAGGGCATCTCCCGGGGGGCGATCACCAGAGGACGGCCCTCCTTCAGATGCACGTCCGCACAGCGTTCGATCAGATCCTGGGCCACGCCGGCCGCCACTCGCCCCACCGTTCCCATCGTGGCCGGCAGGATCAGCATGCCCCGGGTGCGGTAGCTGCCGCTGGCGGGGGGGGCGGCCTGATCATTCCAGCGATGGCAGCGCAGCTGCCCCCGCAGGCTGCCGCAGTGCTCCCGCAGGACCTGAGCCTGGTCCTCCGGAGCCACCGGCAGGTGCAGACCCAGCTCGGCTCTCCAGACCTCGAAGGCCCCGCGGCTGAGGATCAGATCGACGCTCTGGTCGGCCTCCAGCAGCCACTGCAGGGCCCGCAGCGCCAGCACCTGAGCCGAGGCCCCGCAGACCGCGAGCAGCACCGGCGGCCGAGCCGCCGCTTCAGTCGAGCTCATCCTCGCCATCCTCGGCGGGGGTCAGAACGCCGGTGGCAGGGTCAGGATCCATGTCGTCATCCCCGCCGACGAACTCCTCGCCTTCGGGCAGCACCACCGCCAGGTCGATCTGGTTCCGCAGCACATCGAGCTTGAGCACCTCGACTTCGACGCTGTCCCCGAGCTTGTAGGTGCGCCGGTTCTTGCGTCCCACCAGGCGGTGCTGGCGCGAGCGGTACTCGTACCAGTCGTCCTTGAGGGAGCTCACATGCACCAGCCCCTCCACCTGGCTGGGGGGGAGCTCGACGAAGAAGCCGTAGCTCTGCACACCGCTGATGACTCCCGTCAGGGTCTGGCCGACGAGGGGCTCCGCGGCCCGGGCCTGGGCCAGGGCGATCACATCCGCCTCCATCTCGTCGGCCACCCGGCTGCGGCCGTTGAGCCTGGCCGCCAGCCCCGCGGCCAGGGCGTCCTGGAAGGGGGTCAGCTGACCGGGGGTGAGCAGGGGCCAGTCGGCCTGGCCGTGGCAGCTGTCGCTGCCGAGGTCGAGGCGGGTCTTGTGGCGCACGCTGGGCCGGTCCTTGCCGTCGGTGAGCAGGCTCACGAGGATGGTCTGGTTCCAGAGGGCGCCGTAGTGCAGGGCGGCCGCACCCCAGGGGGCATAGGCCACCGGCTCGGCGGCCAGGGCATTGGCGGCCGGCAGGGTCGACAGCTGCACCGGCCGGCACAGTTCGCGCAGCACCTGCAGCAGCACCCGGGCCCGGTCACTGGCGGCCAGGGCATCGGCCAGGGCCTGGGGGGCCGGGGCGTTGCCGTCGGCGGCCAGCTCAAGGGGCACCTCGAGGCCGATCGCCAGCTTGACCACGTCATTGAGGTCGGCCGGGTCAGGGCCCGGCTGCACCTGGAACAGCACGGGCAGCTCAAGGGCGGCGGCGTGGCGGCCGAAGGCCTGTTCGGCGGGCCGCAGCAGCTCCCGCAGCCAACCCACCGGGTCCGCGGGATCGGTGCTGCGGAACCACCCCTGGCGGCGCTGGTCGGGCAGGCCGCCGGCGAGGGTGTCCAGACCCGGCAGGGGCGGCAGGGGCAGGGGCAGGTCGAGGCTGCCCCCGGCCTGCCGCTGGGTGCGCAGACGGGCGACCAGGTCCTGCAGCTGCTCAAGCAGCGGCAGATGGGCCTTGAGGGCCTTGAGGGCCGCCGGCGTGGTGCGGGCCTTCGGCTTTCGGGTCAGCCAGGCATCCAGGGCCGCCCGATCGAGCAGGGCCGCGGGCTTGATCCGGCTCAGGCAGAAGCGATAGTGCTGCAGCTCTCCCTCGTCGGAGAGGTCGAGGGCCACCGAAACGGCCTCCTGCTCCCGGTCGGAGACAAAGGCCGCAGCCTTCTGCAGGGCCGGCGACAGCAGGGTCCACCAGCCGTCCCCAAGGGCGATGGCTTCACCCCGACGGCGGATCCAGCGGTCCATGGGACCATCAAGGGTCAGGCGCTCGGCGAGGGCCGGGCTGTGCAGCCACAGCCGCAGGCCACCATCGACGGTCTCCAGGGAGACGGCGGGCAGGACCGGGGCGTCGGCCCCCTCCCAGCCACGGAACCCGAGGGTGACAAGCCCGGTGAGGTCCTCCCGGCCCGTCCCCGTCGGCTGCCGCAGGCCTGCCCGGCCGCCATAGCCCTCGGCTTCCAGCCGGTGTCGGGCCAGGAGCAGCTCACGGTCGGCCTGGGCACCTCCCTTGATCGACAGCGACCGGGCCACGTGGCCGCGGGCGGGGAACTGCCCCACCGGGAAGCGATCCACCGCCACCTCCACCACGGCCTCGTCCTGACGGTCGGCATGGTCGGCGTCGCCGGCGTCGAGATGGACGGGTGCCTGCAGGCGGTCATCCAGGGGAACCGCCAGAACGGTGCCGTCCTCCTGGCGCTGCACCTGGGCCAGCACCTGGGTGTTGGCCCGTTCGAGGATGCACTGGACACCCCCCTCGGGGGAGCGTCGGCGCCCGCCGTCCCGAAGCACCCGCACCAGCACCCGGTCACCGTTCCAGGCGTGGTTGAGCTGGTGGTCGCGGATGTAGATGTCTTCGCCGCCGTCATCCCGCAGGGCGAAGCAGAACCCCTTGCTCGAACAGCGCAGGCGGGCCTCCACCAGATCCTCCGCCGGACAGCGGCTGATGCCGTCCCCGTCGCGCGTCACCAGGCCGAGCCGTTCGAGGGCTGCCAGGGCCAGATCCAGCTGGGCCCTGTCGCTGTCGCTGCCCAGGTCAAGCCGGCTGCTCAGATCGGCCACGGGCAGGGACGATGGCGCCTTGAGCTGTTCAAGCAGATCGGCGACGGAAAACTTCATGCGGGCGGAACCTGGGATGCGGGGGCGGAGCGGCCGCCACCGTGAGGCTCGGTCTCGCCACCAATGACCTCACTGTAGGCAGCGGCCGGTTCAGCCCTCACCGCCCCCAGCAGCAGCCGCAGGCCGATCACCACGAAGCCTGCGGCCGCCAGCAGCTGCAACAGATCGGTGGGCACCAGCTGAGCCAGGGAGCCGCCCGCCAACGCCCCCACCAGGCTGGCGAGCATCAGGGCCGAGGCACTGCCGACGAACACGAGCATGGGCCTGTCGGTGCTTCCGCTCAGGGCCATGGTCGCCAGCTGGGTCTTGTCCCCCAGTTCGGCCAGGAAGACCGTGGAGAAGGTGGAACCCAGCAGCAGCAGTTCAGGAGACATCAGCGCAGGAGATGGGGAAGATGCAGCAGCCTGGAGGCAGAGCCCAGCCCCAGCCAGCCCCCCAGAATCAGCATCAGAGCACCGGCCAGCAGTTCCAGGCGCTGGGGCGGAAGCCAGCGGGCAAGCCAGCGACCGGCCAGCACCCCCAGCAGGCTGGTGGCCACCAGAGCCGCGGCGGAACCGGCGAACACCAGCCATGGCCGTCCCGACTGGGCCGACAGCAGCAGGGTGGCGATCTGGGTCTTGTCTCCCAGCTCGGCCAGGAACACCGTCACGAAGGTGGAGGCGAGCAGGGCCATGCCTCCGGCGGCCGGGCGGGGCTCAGGATCGGCGGAGGGAGCGGTCAAAACGGCGACGTTCGACGCTGCGGCCACCGTATTCGACCCGGATCTGTTGGTGGCAGCAGGCGATGGCGAAGGCATCCCGTTCCGCCGCCGGGATGCCGAAACGCCGGGCGAGCCCCTCCACCCGACAGAACGCCGGCCGATCGGCGTAGATGCGGCAGCGACGACCACCGGTGTCGTAATGGCGGCACCAGCCGTCTGGACCCACCATCGACAGGTACAGGGCCCGTTCCTCAGCATCCAGGGCCTCCAGGGCCTCGGGCCGGCGTGCTGGATCGAGACGGCAGCAGGCGCCGCAGCCGGTGATGCAGCTCCAGCTGTGACAAGCCGTCACGGCCGCCACCCCCGGCGACGGGCGAAGCCTGCGGCTGCCCGTAAAGTCTGCACGGATGCACTGGGAGACAGTTTCATGGGCTTCGATGTCCACCTGATTGCCAATTTCGCCGCCCTGGCGCTCATCACCCTCGCCGGTCCGGCCGTGGTCTTCATCCTCTTCTACCGGCGCGGCGCCCTCTGATCCTGCACGGCGACGCCCTCCAGGCCCCGGGCGAATCGCTCGGTGAGGCCGTGGTATAGCGGCACCGGCTGGATCCGACGGCTGGTCAGCGCTGCCACGAGGGCGGCCGTCACCACCCCCGGCAACAGTTGCTGATCCCCGCAGAGGCGCAGGGCGAAGAGGGAGGCGAACAGCGGCAGCTGCAGGCAGCCCGCCAGCCCCGCCGCCAGCCCCAGGCCCACCCCCAGCAGCGGTTCGACCTGGGCGGCGCGGCTCACCAGCAGGCCGAGCAGTCCCCCCAGGCTCAGGGCCGGGTCGATCAGGCCCCCCGGGAGCCCCGTGCCCATGGCCAGCACCGGGGCCAACCCGCGGCCCACCAGCGCCGCGATCGCCGCACGGTCTGACAGATCCCCGCCGCGGCCCACCAGGTCGGCCACCACGGCAGCGCCGCTGCCCAGGGCCCGACCGCCGCTGACCAGGGCCAGCAGGGTGATGCCACCGCCCAGGGCCAGGCCCATGGGCAGGGGGGCCCGGCTGATCGAGGGTGCGAGGCGAGCCGACACCTGCAGCACCAGCCATGAGAAGGCAGCCCCGGCCAGGCCGCCCGCCACGCCGATGGGCAGTGCCAGCAGCAGCTGCTGCGGTTCCCCCAGGTTCTGGGGCACCACGCCGAAGGCAAACAGGGGCTGGCCACCCAGGTCGGCCACCAGGGCCGCCGGCAGCGCCAGCACCAACGCCGTCCACACCACTCGAGTGCTGAACCGCTGCACCAGCTCCTCGGCCGCAAAGATCACCGCCACCAGGGGCGTGTTGAAGGCCGCCGCCAGGCCGGCCCCCCCGGAGGCCGCCAGCAGGGTCGGCAGGCCCAGCTGCCGCAGGGGAACCGCCAGGGGACGCCGCAGCGCCCAGACGGCCGCCGCACCGACGAACACCACCGGCCCCTCGCGGCCGAGGGGCAGCAGGGCCAGGCTCGCCCCTGCGAACAACAGCAGCCGGGCCAGCAGGGCCTGGGGCGCCAGCAGGGCGGGGGCGCGGGAGGCGTCCTCGATCGCCAGGGCGGTGTGGGGGATGCCCGATCCGGCCCCGCAGCCCAGGCCGGTGCGCTGCTGCAGCAGCAACAGCGGCGGCAGGCCCAGCACCGGGGCCAGCAGCCAGGGGTGCAGGCCGGCATCAAACCTGTCGAGCAGCAGCGCCTGCAGGTGCGCATCCAGCAGGTTGAGCGGAAGGCAGATCAGACCCACCACCAGACCCAGCAGCAGCAGGGGCGGCAGCAGCGGCCACCACCGCCTGGGCAGGTCGGGAGCCGCATCGAGTTCGGTGGCAGCAGAGCTCATGCCAACAGACCCAGAGCATGGGCCGCCTGATGGACGAGGGCCGCGGTGGCCGGGTGGCCGGGGAGGGGACTGCTGCCGTCGCAGACATGGCGCAGTTCCTGACCTTCCGGATTGCGGATCGTCACGGTCTGCCCCTCCCTGCGGCAGTCATAGAGCCTCCGACCCCGCTGCAGCAGCACCCTCCCTTCGGCGGCGGGGCGCAGGGCCACCAGTTCGAGCTGCAACCGTTCGCGGCCCTGCCAGCTGTCGAGAACGAGGTGAAAGGCCAGGTCAAGCAGCGGCGCCTGCGGGGCTGGACGGTTCCAGCGCCAGGCGATCGCCCGCAGCGGTCCGGAGGGCGTCTCGATCTCGAGGGAGAGGTGCGACCCCGCCATGATCCGCCGCTGAAGCACGCGACAGGCCGGGCTCCAGAAGAGCGGCCGGGGATGGCCGATGCCGAAGGGTTCCAGCTCCTGCAGCTGCCGGTGAAAGGCCCGGTCGATCCGCTCCAGGGGAAGCAGGGCTTCGGGGGCCACCAGCGGCGAGGGCGCGCGGCCGGCCAGCCAGCGATCGGCCAGGTCACAGAGGCGCTCATGCAGGGCACCCACATGGTCGGCCCGCACCGTGAAGCCACCGGCGGCGGGATGGCCGCCGTGGCGCTCCAGGAGGTCGGCACAGGCCTGCAGCGCCCCGTCGACGGCGAACCCCTGCGGGGCCCGCACCGAGGCCCGAAGGCAACCGTCCCCCTGCCCGGCCAGCAGGGCCACCGGCAGGCCCCAGTGCTCCACCAGCCGGGCGGCGACGATGCCGATCACACCGTGGTGCCAGTGGGTCTGGGCCAGCAGCAGAAACGATGGACGCCGGGGTCCGTCGGCCTCCAGCAGGGCCTGGGCTTCGGCCTCGATGCCATCGCAGAGTTCGCGGCGCTGGCGGTTGAGGTCTTCGCAGCGGCCGGCCAGCTCCGACGCCCTGGCGGCATCCGCGGTGGTCAGCAGTTCCACCGCGAGGGCCGGATCATCTAGACGGCCGACGGCATTGAGCCGTGGCGCCAGGCGGAACCCCACACCCTGGCTGTCGATCGGGCGGTCATCGACGCCGGCGACAGCACAGAGGGCCTGCAGGCCCGGCAGACGGCTGCGATGCAGGCGCGGCAACCCCTGCTGCAACCAGTGGCGGTTGACGCCGGTGAGCGGAGCCATGTCGGCGATGGTGCCGAGGCAGAACAGGTCAAGGGCCGCCTCCAGCACCTCGGGACGGCGGCGCTGCGCCGCCAGGGCCGACGCCAGCACATGGGCGAGGCCGACCCCGGCCAGGCCGCGATAGGGGGACCCCGGCGGCGTCAGGGCCGGATGCAGCAGGGCCAGCAGTGGCGGCCGCTCGGGCGGCAGGGTGTGGTGGTCGGTGACGATCACCTCAACGCCCAGCTGCCGGGCCCGCTGGAGCGCCTCGAGGGCGGCCACGCCGTTGTCGACGGTCACCAGCAAGCGCACGCCATCGGCCTGCAGCCGCTCGACCATGGCCACGTTGAGGCCGTAACCGTCCTCCTGGCGGCTGGGGATGGCGGCCCGGGGCCGGGCCCCGAGACGTTCCAGCACCCCCACAAGCAGGGCGGTGCTCGTCATGCCGTCGGCGTCGTAGTCGCCGCACACCGCCAGGGGTTCTGCCCGGTCGCAGGCCCTCGACAGGCGCCCCACCGCCTCCGTCAGATCAGGGAAGTGCTCCTGGGCCGCCGGCGGCGGCGACGGACGCAACAGCTCCGCCAGGGCTTCGCCCTGCCAGCCCCGGCGCTGCAGCACCGCCAGCAGCTCGGGCGCCAGGGTGGAGGCCGTGGGCCCAGGCTCGCTGAGGGGGGTCGGCAGTTGCCAGAGGGGATCGGGACCGCTGGGATGGGTCAAGGGACCACGCGAAGGAGACCTAGGGTGCGCCTCACCCGCCGGCCATGATGGCAAGCTTCGTCGCCCTGCTCTGGGACGTGGACGGCACCCTGGCCGACACCGAGCAGGATGGCCACCGGCCGGCCTTCAACGACGCTTTCGCCGCCGCGGGCTGCGGCTGGCACTGGTCGCGCCAGGTCTACGAAGGTTTGCTGCGGGTGGGCGGCGGCCGAGAGCGTCTGCTGACCTGGATGGAGACCCGCGGGGACTGGCCGACCGAGGCCCGTCAGGACCCGGACGGCTGGGTGCGCCGGCTGCATGCTCACAAAACGGAGTTGTACCGCCAACGGCTTCTGCACACGCGCCTGCCCCTTCGACCGGGGGTGGAGCGCCTGCTGAAGGAGGCGGCCGCGGCGGGCCTGCGTCAGGCGGTGGTGACCACCAGCAGCCGGGCAGCCGTGGCGGCCCTGCTGGCGAGCCACGGCTGGATGGAGCCGCTGTTCGAACGCTGGGTGTGCGGAGAGGACGTGCCGGCCAAGAAGCCGGATCCGGCGGCCTACAGGGCAGCGCTGGCTGCCATGGATCTGCCCGCAGGACACGCCATGGCCATCGAGGATTCGCCGGCCGGACTTCAGGCGGCGCTTGGGGCGGGCCTGACCGTGCTGGTCACCCGCTGCGGAAGGGAGCCCGGCCCCCTGGACGGCGCAGCAGCAGTGGTGGAACACCTGGAGTCCGGGATACTGGGGCGTCCGCTCGGTCTCGACGACCTGCGCCGCCTGCACGCCCGGGAATGACACGGCTGCAATCGACCCGCTGGAACAGCCTGCTGCAACGGCTCGTCCAGCCCCTGGAGCGCTGGTTGACCGGCAGCTGGCGGGACCGCAGCATCGGGGTGCTGGCGTTGCTGCTGGGGGCCTACCTGGGCAGCAATGTGGCCTCCATCTTCGTGAACCTGGCCAAACTGCAGAGCCTCGGCGCCCTGCTGATGCTGCTGGGCACCGAGGCGCTCGTGCGTCTCCGCGGTCGGTTGGCCGGTGAGCGGCCAGGTCTGGTCTGGGTGGTGCTCGACAACCTGCGCATCGGCAGCGTCTTTGCCGTGGTGCAGGAAGCGTTCAAGCTCGGGTCGTGACCCGACCCCACGAACTCACTCCTCGCTCTCGTCCTGGTCGGGCATCGGGTAGACAAATCCCTGGGCCCGGCCGCTCAGCACAGCCTTGCCAAGGGAGAGGGCGCGGGCGGCTGCCACCCTGGCCTGTCCCTTCCAGACGGCATGGCGCTGGTTCCGCTTGGCCTTGGAGGTTTTCTTCTTGGGTACGGCCATCGCCCTGGGTCCTGTTTGCCAAACGGAGAGTCTCGGATGCCGAGGTGGCCTTCGTCAATCGCTAGG
>JBMOIF010000074.1:0-10192 GCA_049317465.1 Prochlorococcaceae cyanobacterium
CGGCAGGGCCAGCAGCTCCGCCTGCGACGGCCACACCCCCCAGTAGCGCTCCGCCACCAGCGGGGCGATGGCGGGGTCGGCCCGCAGGGCGGCGCGGGCGGCATCCGCGGCCGGGGTGGTGTAGCTGCGGGTGAGAAGATCAAAACCGTGGGGGAGATCGCTGGGGTTTTCCACCAGCTCCGCCAGGTCGGTAGCCAGATGCAGCAGCTGGCGGCGGAGGGTGGCGTGCATTGCGAGGCGGCTTTTGCCGTCACTCTGCAATGGTGAGTTCCAGCCGCATCCTCCCTTTGATGCCGATCCCGCCCGAACCGGGGGAGTTGCCGTCGATCCTGATCGTGGCGGCCCTGGCCGATGAGCTCGACCATCCCGGAGTGCTGCACACGGGCCTTGGCAAGCTCAACGCCGCCTATGCCCTCACCCGCGAGCTGCAGCGGCAGCGGCCGAAGCTCGTGGTGAACTACGGCACAGCGGGCGGCCTCAACCCCTCCCTGTCGGGACTTGTGGAGATCCGCCGCGTGCTGCAGGTGGACATGGAGGCCGAACCCCTGGCACCCCGAGGCCAGACCCCGTTTTCCCCGGACCCGTTCCAGCTCGACTCCGGCGTCGATGGCGTGGTGTGCGGCAGCGGCGACCGCTTTGTGACGGCGGTGGATCCCTGGTTGCTTCAACACGGTGTTGAGGTGGTGGATATGGAACTGTTCGCGATCGCCTTCGTCTGCCAGCGGGAGGGTATCCCCTGGCGCTCGTTCAAGTACATCTCCGACCACGCCGACCAGGAGTCCGAGACGAGCTGGCAGGCGCATCTGCGCGGCGGGCAGGACTTATTTCTGAAGCGGCTTGGGGCGTTGGCGGCGGCGTTCCCGTGAACAGGGGCCTCGCCGGGACGAGACGAGCCATGCACAACGAGGGCGTTGCTCACGATCTTCGGTATTCCGGACTCCCTTGCGGCGTGACCGGACCTGCGCCATCGCAGCCGGGGATCCGCAGTGCGCCAATCAGGCCCCGGGGGAAGTGGTTGGGTTTCTGCCGCATGCGTTGGGCTGATCAGGTGCACCCGGTGCTCCTGCGCTCTCCAGCTGCAGGGTGCTCTTGCGGATTCCGAAGGCTTCCAGCCGCTGGCGGGCCTGGCTCAGGAGCTGATCGCAGCTGAGCCCCTCGCGCTGCAGCCGTTCGGGGTCGAGCACGACGTGGGCAGTGAGGGCGATGCGGGAGGTGCTCAGCCCCCACACATGCAGCTCCTCCACCTCGAGCACTGCGGGCAGGGAGGCGAGGGCCTGCTCCACCGCCATGAGATCCACGTGGCGCGGCGCCGCGTCGAGGTTGAGCGCCAGCGCCTCACGCAACAGCCCCCAGGCGCTGCCGATCACTGCGGCCCCCACGCCGATGGCCGTGAGGGCATCGAGCCACAGCCAGCCGGTGGCCCCCACCACCAGGGCGCTGAGCAGCACCGCCACCGAGACGGCGGCATCGGTGAGCAGATGCAGCACCGCCGCCCGCTGGTTGAGGTCGTGGTGGTGGTCGTGGCCGAACAGGCGGGCCGAGAGGAGGTTGATGGCGATGCCGGCGGCCGCTGCCCAGGCCACCGGGCCGGCGATCAGCGGGACGGGATGGAACAGCCGCTGGATCGCTTCCACCACCACCACCACCCCGGCGGCAAAGATCAGCAGGCCATTCACCAGCGACACCATCTGGGTGCTGCGGCCGAAGCCGTAGGTGAAGCGGCCCCGGGCCGGCCGGCGGCTGAGCCGATCCGCCCCCCATCCCAGGGCCAGGCCCACCACATCGCCGAGGTTGTGGAGGGCATCGCCGATGAGCGCCAGTGAGCCGAACCCGAAGCCGATCGCCAGCTGCAGGGCCGTCAGGCCGCTGTTGAGGACGATGCTCCAGCGGAAGGCAGTGCCGGCCTGACCGTGGGCGTGGTGGTCGTGGTGCCCGTGCTGGCCGCCCATGGCTCAGTTCTCCTGCTGGGCGGCGAGATAGAGGGCGATCATCTCCTCCATGCCCTTCTGGGTGCGGCCATGGGGCCGCAGGCCCTTGGCCGCCCAGACCTGGTCGAGCTGCATCCGCAGCTCCTCCGGGATCCAGCACGAGAGCAGCACCTTGCCCTCGCGGCTGGAGGAACAGCGCTTGGCGGCCATCAGCGGAGCGGCGTCAATGGTGTGAATGTATACGTGTAGGTGGCGGGCTCAGGTTGAGGCGCCCGGCGTCGTTTCCGTCAACCAGGGCTCGAGAAAACGCAACGGTTCGGCCATGGTGGCCGAAAAACCGAGAATGCCAGGGTCGCGGTGGCTGGCCAGCACGGTGTCATCGCAATCCAGAAGAAAGGTGCCGCCGCGCTGGGTGAGAAAGTCGTCGCGGGGCACGTAGGTGCGCCAGTGGCGTAGCACCTCCTGCATGTTGCGCAGTCGCACGGTGGCCAGCTCAAACGGCCGCAGGTAGCCCTCCCCCAGCCGATCGAAAGGGGCGCCCCGGAGGCGTTGCGGGGCGCTGCGGTCGCCGGTGTACCCGCGCAGCACCTCGGCCAGGGTGCCGGGGGAACCGATGCCGGCGCACATCAGCAGCAACGCAGGCCAGGGTCCACCAGGAACCTGGAGGCCGGCATACAGGTCGAGCTGTCGATGCAGGTCGGCGTCGGCCACCACCTGCAGCAACGCACGGGGCAGGCCGGTGTAGGCGCAGAAGCGATCGGCGCCGGCGGGGCTGCCGATGGCGATCGCCCGCACGGCAATGCCGGCCTGTTCAAGCCGCGGCAGTACGGGCGTGAGCGCCTGGGCGTATTCGAGGCTGTCGAAATCCCCCAGCTGGCCCACCAGGAGCACCAGCCGCCGCCGACCGGGGCCGAAACCCTGCGCGTTGAGGTGCTGCCGGAGCGGCTCGGGGGCGATCATGGCGCCATTCTGGTGCTCCGGGAGCAGTCCTTTGCGTGATGGCTTGGGCTGGTCCACCCTGCTCTGCAGCGACGATCTCGATGACTGGCGGCAGCGCGACGGCCAGTTGCTGGGGCCCCACGAGCTCCGCCCAGGCGAGCCCGTACCGGGAATGCGCTTTCAGCACCGCATCCGCAGTGCCAGGGCAGGGGTGCTGCAGCTGCTGGAGTTCCACGGGAGCGCCTCGTTCGCACTGGAGCGCATCCAGCCCCCGGACCGGGCCGTGCTGTGGATCCGGCCGAACACCGCCCTGGTGGGGCGCATCCACGGTCTCTGCGGTGGCATCTCGATCGTGGTGCCCACCCCATTGCTGGAGCTGGACGAGACGGAGGGGTACCGGGTGGATGCGGAGGCCGGCCCGATGCTGCTCAATCCTTTCTCGCGCCATCGCTCCGGTGCGGTGGTCACCCTGCTGCGGCTTGCCCGGCAACTGGTCCAGTCGGTGGAGTGCGCTGGATCGTTCCAGGCGAGTCTCTGCGACAGCCTGATCGAGCAGCTGCAGGCATGGGATCGGGTCGCACCCTGGTCGGGCGACCGCCGCTGCTCAGCGGCTGAGCCGGAGCCTGCGCCGCAGCCGGCGGCTCCAGGCCAGGGCAGCCGTGACGCCGGCTACGGGGAGCGGGCCCGGCACGTTGGCGGGTTCGATGGCACCGATCGAGCGCAGGTCGTTGCTGGTGCGCGGCTTTCCGTACAGATCGCGAAGGATCGGGGTGCCATCGATCGGGTTGATCAGCTGGTTGGTGCCATTGGCATCCGTCACCTGCCGGATCAGCGGCCCGCTGGGGTTGGGAACGGCGCCGGCGGGCAGGGGGGTATAGGTGACGAGCCCCCCACCGAGATCGTCCAGCACAAGCGGCTCGCCGGTGGTGAGCAGGCCGGGGTTGCCGAACAGGACCTGAAGGTCGGCGGCGTTCTGGTTCGGTGTGGTCTGCAACCACACGGCATCCAGGGCGATGAGGCTGCCGGCTGTGCCGAAGCCGAGATCGGCCCGGGAGTAGGACTGCACACCAGCCGGAATCAGTCCGGGGAACTGGCTGTTGATCAGCGACACGTAGCTCTGCTTCAGGGTGATCGCGCCGCCGTTAAAGGCGGTGAGCGGCTTACCCGCGCAGGCGAAGGGATCGCTGTTGCAGCCGTTGTACGTGTTGTCCAGGGAATCCTGCAGGATCGAGGAGGCGGTGATGTTGAGTTCACCCCCGGCGAAGGCCTGTAGCCGCTGGAGATCGGAATCCTGGGCCGACACCGAAACCAGGCTGTTCACCAGGTTCATCACCCCCGGCTTGCTGTCGTCCCGCACCGAAACACCACCCGATTCAGTGATCAGTGACGAGACCACATTGGCCACCCCACCGTTCCAGACCACTGCCCCGGCGGCAGATGCCGCCTGATGGATCGAGCTGCGCACCATGTTGAGGGTGGCGTTGGCGCCGGCGATCGCCCCTGACCAGGCCGGACCGACGCTGTCGAGGAAGGGATTGATGCGCTCCAGCACCACCTGGCGGAGGTTGAGGGTGGAGTCGTCCAGGGCATCAAACACCGAGCGGGGGCTGACCCCATAACTCACGCTGTTGCGGGTCGTGGCGTTGCGGACGCTGGCGGTGGAACCGTTGCCCAGCTGCAGGAAGCCATTGAGGCCATCGCTGTTGAGCGAATCGATGCTCAGGCTCACACCGGGAGCCAGCTTGCCGAAGGAGAAGGCCTGCTGAAGCAGGATGTCGCTGCCCAGTGGCGGGGGCAGATAAGAATCGACATTGGTCTTGGTGTAGACGGTGCCACCGCTGCTGAGAAAACTGGGGTTGCCGATCAGGGAAGCGCCACGGCCTTCGATCGTGAGGGCATCGTTGATCGTGGTCAGCCAGCCCCCTGTGACGGCCGTGGCGCCATCCACGTTGATCGCCAGGCCCGGGGAGATGCGGATCGTGTCGTGGCCGGGGTTGCCGTTGGCCATCGCCAGGGCCCAGGCGAAGCTGTTCACCGTGCCGCTGGTTCCCCAGTTGGTCTCGCTCACGCTGTAAGTGGCTGCCCGGGCCCCTGGACTTCCGGGCAGCAGGGCCAGAACCGCCAGGGCCATGACGGTGGGCCCGCAGCTGAGGCGCCGACGCTTGAGGAAGGAGAGAGACAAGGCTGGATCCGCCGGCAGCGGCCCGAATCAGGCCCCAATCTGCCGAGCATTCTCAGAAAGACGACGTTTCAGCCCCAGGGTGACCCGAGGGACCCGTGGGTCCCGTCCAGATCCGGGTGCAACCTGGTCCGGATTTCTGATGCTTTCATGATGCAGAGTTTCTTACTCTGTCCATGGCAGAGGGCGTCGTCTGGAAGGCTGACTGTTCAGCGGCACTCTCCCCCGCCGCCAGCCAGATCAAGGCTGCCTGGGTGCGATTGCTCACCCCCAGTTTCTGCAGCAGCACATGCACATGGCTGCGCACGGTGCCTTCGACGATCCCCAGCCGCTGGGCGATGGCGCGGTTGCTCGCTCCCTCCGCCAGGCAGGCCAGCACCTCGCGTTCGCGCAGGGTCAGGTCGTCCGGGAGCGTCCGTTGTGGCCGCAGCTCCGACCAGGGCGCCAGACCGGCGGCCCGGAGGCTGGCTGTGGCTGTGTGATCCCACCAGCTGGCCCCCGCCAGCAGGGAGGGCAGGGCCAGCTGCACCTGCTCAAAGGCCCGTTGCTTGTGCAGATACCCCCGGGCGCCGGCCTGCCAGATCTGCCGTATCCATTCCGGATCGTCGTGGCTGGTGAGGATCAGCACCGGGATGGCCGTGGTGGCGGTGATCCGCTGGCAGGTGGCCAGCCCTCCCATTCCCGGCAGCACCAGATCGAGCAGCACCAGATCGGCGCCACGACCCTGCAGCAGTTCGAGGCCCTGCTCGCCATCGCCGGCGACCTGCACCTGCCGCACCCCAGGGAGCCGCTGCAGATGACTCGCCATCGCCAGTTGGTAGGCCTGGTCGTCCTCGATCAGCAGCAGATCCATGGTCATCCCGCCGGCTGCGGCAACTGCACCACCACCCGGGCTCCCCCGTTCGGTGCGTTGCTTGCCGTGATCGTGCCGCCGTGGGCCTCGCTGATCAGCCGGCAGAGGTACAGACCGAGCCCCACCCCGCGGGAGCTGTGGTTGGTCTGGGCAAAGCGCTGAAACAGCCGCGGCAGATCCTCCGCCGCAAACCCCCGCCCGCCATCGCGCACATCGATCAGCCAGGAGGTGCCCTGGCGGCTCAGCTGCAGCCACACCCGCTGGCCGCGCAGGCTGTGATGCAGGGCATTGAGGAGCAGATTCTCCAGCAACCGCTGCAACAGCGAGGGGTCGGCCATGAGCTCCGTCCGGTCGGGTGGTTCCTGCCGCAGCACCAGGCTGATCTGCCGTTGCCTGGCGATCGGCTCCACCGTGCGCAGGGCCTCCTGGGCAATGGTCAGCAGATGGCAGCGCTGCCGTTCCAGTTGCAGGCCCTCCTGCTCGGCCCGGAACACCTGCAGCAGATCGTCGATCAGCCGCAGACATCGCTGCTGACTGGTGCGGATGGCCTCCACGGCCGTTCCGTCCTCCAGCAGGGACAGGGAGGCGAGGGTCCCCAGCACCGGCGTCTTGAGGTCATGGGCAAGGGTGGCGATCACATCCCCGAGCAGCTGGGTCCGGGCCAGCTCGACATCCTGGGCCATGCGCCTGGTCTCGAGCTGCTGGTTGTGGATCAGCAGTGAGGTGGTGACCCCCAGGGCGAGGCAGACCAGCAGACGGTCGATCAGCACCACGGCCAGGTGCTGATGCACGGGCAGGGGCACCAGCAGATTGAGCAGGGTGGAGGCGCAGCAGATCAGCAGAAACCGCCACGCCTGGGCCGGCGTGCGCTGCGACGCCCCCAGCAGCAGAGGCACGATGTACAGGATGCCGAGCACCACCGCCGGCGGGGTCGCCAGTTCCAGCAGCAGGATCAGCAGCCAGGTGGCCCACACCAGCGCGATCGGCAGCCTCGCGAGCATGGCCATCAGCTGCGGGTGTCGTCGAGGGCGTGGGTCGGCAGGCCCTCGGAGATGAGGTGCAGGTCGATGCTCAGGTCGCGCAGCTGGTGCTGCAGCCGCTCCGAGAGGGGGCGGCGGAACACGGCCCGGAGGCGCGAGCGCATCGTCTGGCCCAGCACGATCTGGGTGATGCGCCGCTCCTGGGCCACCCGGGCGATCGTCGGCAGGATCTCGGCGCTCTCCTCCCGCAGGAACGTGCCGCCGACGTCTTCGCAGAGCTGACGGCATTCCTCCTGGATCAGGGCTTCCTCACGGGTGAGGAAGTGGTGCGGATCCTGCACCGTGAGCACCAGCAGGGGAGCATCCATGGCGGCGGCCAGGCGGGCGGCGCGGCGCAGGAGGCGCTTGCTGGTGGAGTGGTTGGCGACGCAGACCATCACCCGTTCGCGCAGGGCGGTCGGCGAGGGGGCCACATCGTTCTCCACCCGGTCGGCCACCTCCCGCAGCGACAGCTCCCGCAGGGCCACCAGATGGCGACGCTGGAAGAAGTTCGCCAGGGCCTGGCCCACCTTCTCCGGGGCATAGATCTTTCCTTCCTTCAGCCGCTCCTGCAGCGTCTCCGGTGTCACGTCGACGAGCACCACCTCATCGGCGAGTTCCAGCACCCGGTTGGGGATGCGTTCGCGCACCACCACCCCGGTGAGTTCGGCCACCAGGTCGTTGAGGCTCTCGAGGTGCTGGATGTTGAGCGTCGAGTAGACGTCGAGGCCCGAAAGCAGCAGCATCTCCACGTCTTGCCAGCGTTTCTCCCGTTCGCTGCCGGGCACGTTGGTGTGGGCCAGCTCATCGACGAGCACCAGCTGCGGATGGCGGGCGAGCACCGCCGCCACATCCATCTCCTCCAGGGCCACCCCCTGGTAGTCGGTGCGTTTGCGTGGGATCTCCTCCAGCCCCTGCGCCTCACGGGCGGTGTCGTCGCGGCCGTGGGTCTCGAGCAGGCCGATCACCACATCGGTGCCCTCCCGCAGGGCCTCCTTGCCTTCCTGCAGCATGCGGCAGGTCTTGCCCACCCCCGGCGCCATGCCGATGAACACCTTGTGGCGTCCGCGACGGTGGGTCGAGCGGATCATGGCTTGAGCTGATCGAGCGCCAGGTTGAAGGCCAGCACGTTCACCACCGGCTCAACCGCCTGCAGGGCGCCGGGACCCTCCACGGTCTGACGCAGCAGCGCTTCGAGCCGGGGCATGGCGATCTGCCGTTCAGCGGCCAGGCGGGGCAGCTGCTGGCGCGCCGCCTCAAGGCTGATGTGGGGATCAACGCCGGAGGCCGAATCCAGCAGCAGGTCGGCCGCCGGCCTGGCGATCCCCTGCTGCTGCCAGGTGGTGGCGGCGGCAGCCACCCGATCCTTCAGCAACGGGTTGCCGGGCGCCAGGTTGGGGGAGCCGGCAGGGCGGCCCTGCAGGTGGCGCCCGGAGCGGAAGGTCTGGCCGATCAGGCGCGCGCCCACCACCTGGTCCCCGCGGCGGATCAGGCTGCCGGCGGCGGCATCGGGCACCACCAGATGGGCCAGGCCCAGCAGCGGCAGGGTGATCACCACCACCGTCAGCAACCAGAGCACCAGGGTGGCGCGCAGCCCCCTCAGCAGTTGGGCGGTGAGCTTCATCAGAACTTCTCCGGTTGGGCGATCACGGCGAACAGGTATCCCGCGAGGACGAGGGTGCCGCTGAGCAGCAGGGCGAGGGCATGGCTCTGCAGCGGCGGCTGCCCACTGCGGAACAGGGGGGCCAGGGCGATCGTGCCCGCCACGAGCAGCAGGGGCAGCCAGAAGCGGGGATGGAGCAGTCGCGACATGGGGAGGTCAGCGGTCAGCGGATCAGAGCGGATCAGAGGAGATGGAGAGCGCCGAGGGCCAGATCGATCGCCTTGATCCCCACGAAGGGGGCGACAACACCGCCGACGCCGAAGATCAGCAGATTGCGGCGCAGCAGCTGTTCGGCGCTCAGGGGCCGGAACTGCACCCCCCGCAGGGCCAGGGGCACCAGGGCGGGAATGATCAGGGCGTTGAACACCATCGCCGAGAGAATCGCCGAGCGGGGGGAAGCCAGCCGCATCACATTGAGGGCCTCCAGGCCGGCACCGGCAAACAACGCCGGCAGGATGGCGAAGTACTTGGCGATGTCATTGGCGATCGAGAAGGTGGTGAGGGCGCCGCGGGTGATCAGCAGCTGCTTGCCGATCGTCACGATGTCGATCAGTTTGGTGGGATCGCTGTCGAGATCGACCATGTTGGCCGCCTCCTTGGCGGCCTGGGTGCCGGAGTTCATCGCCACGCCCACATTGGCCTGGGCCAGGGCCGGGGCGTCGTTGGAGCCATCGCCGGTCATCGCCACCAACTTGCCGAGCTTCTGCTCCTGCTCAATCACGGCGATCTTGTCCTCGGGAGTGGCCTCGGCGATGAAGTCATCGACGCCGGCTTCGCGGGCGATCACGCCGGCGGTGATCGGGTTGTCGCCGGTGAGCATCACGGTGCGGATGCCCATGCGCCGCAGCTGATCGAACCGCTCGCGGATGCCGGGTTTGATGATGTCCTTGAGGTAGATCACGCCGAACACCTCCCCGCCGCGGCACACCGCCAGGGGGGTGCCCCCCAGCCGTGACACCTGCTCAAAGCAGCCATCGAGTTCGGCCGGAACCGTGCCGCCGCGGGAGCGCACGAAACCTTTGACGGCTTCGACCGCTCCCTTGCGGAACTCAACGCCGTCGGGGCTGTCGGATCCGCTCATGCGCGTGCGGGCCGAGAACTCGATGCCGTTCGCCTGCCCGGGATCGAAGGGCAGAACGGCCCCGAGCCGTTCGGCCAGTCGCACGATCGAGCGGCCCTCGGGGGTCTGATCGAAACAACTCGCCCCCAGGGCCACCTCCGCCAGCTCTGCGCTGCTGTGGCTGCCCACCGGCAGGAACTCTTCGGCCAGCCGGTTGCCCAGGGTGATCGTGCCGGTCTTGTCGAGCACCAGGGTGTTGACATCGCCGCAGGTTTCCACCGCCCGGCCGGAGGTGGCGATCACGTTGAACTGGGCCACCCGGTCCATGCCGGCGATGCCGATGGCGCTGAGCAGGCCGCCGATGGTGGTGGGAATCAGGGCCACGAGCAGCGCCACCAGCGTCACCACCGAGGGGGCCTGCCCCAGGAAGCCCGCCACCGGCGAGAGCGTGGCCACCGCGATCAGGAACACCTGGGTGAGCACCGCCAGCAGCACGGTCAGGGCGATCTCGTTGGGGGTCTTGCTGCGCTCGGCCCCCTCCACCAGGGCGA